>JBMLPQ010000076.1:0-15092 GCA_049242025.1 Sediminibacterium sp. | reverse complement strand
ATGATTAAATTGAATTGGTGAAAGCAGGTTTTGTAAATATTTTTGGTAAGCCCAACGCTGGAAAAAGCACCCTCCTTAATGCACTAATTGGAGAGAAGATGGCTATTGTGTCTCCTAAGGTTCAAACTACAAGGCATAGAATTAAAGCTTTTTTAAATAAACCTGGAGAATACCAAATTATTTTCTCTGATACTCCAGGCATCATTGATCCTAAATATAAGTTGCACCAAAAAATGATGGATTCTGTGAAGGGTGCATTGGAAGACGCAGACTTAGCTTTGTTAATGGTGGATGCCAACGATAATTTTGAGGAATGCGATGCCATTTTTGCTGCACTCAAATTAAAAGTTCCGGCTTTATTAATTCTAAATAAAATTGATATTGCAGGGAATGGAAAGATTGCAGAAGCTGAAACTTTCTTTGCCAATAAACCTTATTGCAAGCAACTGGTTAAAATTGGAGCACTCCAAAAATTACACCTCAATAAATTATTAGCAGTTATTGTTAGTATGTTGCCCGAAGGTGTTCCATTTTACAATGAAGACGATTTAAGTGATTTGCCTACTCGTTTTTTTGTTTCTGAAATGATTAGAGAGAAAATCTATGAGTTGTTTGCAGATGAAATTCCTTATCACACTGCCGTTTTAGTAAATGAATATAAAGACAAGGGAAATATTGTTAAAATTCAAGCAGATATAATTGTTCATAGAGAAACACAAAAGGCAATTATTATTGGAGAGAAAGGTTCGATGATTCGTCAGATTGGCATCCATGCTAGAAAAGACATAGAAGCGTTTGTACAGAAAAAAATATTTTTAGAGTTATTTGTAAAAGTGCGCCCTAAGTGGCGCGATAATGACCTTCAATTAAAAGAATATGGTTATCAATAATTGATAACTGATTACCTCAATTAGAATTATACAAAATGAGTTACACCGTAGCAATTGTTGGAAGACCCAATGTAGGAAAAAGTACTTTCTTCAACCGTTTATTAGAACAACGTAAAGCCATTGTAGATGATATTAGTGGCGTTACAAGAGATCGTCAATATGGTGTTGCAGATTGGAATGGCAAATCATTTAATCTTATTGATACGGGTGGTTTTGTTCCACAAAGTGAAGATATTTTTGAAGTAGAAATACGTAAACAAGTTAAGATAGCAATAGATGAAGCCAACTCTATCATTTTTATGGTAGATGTGGCTACTGGAATAACAGATTTAGACGAAGCGATGGCAGATTTATTGCGTAGAAGTAGTAAGCCTGTTTTTGTTGTAGTAAATAAAGTGGATAATGGTACCAGAGAATTGGAAGCTACTGAGTTTTATAGTCTAGGATTTGAAAATACCTTTTTTATTAGTAGTATTTCTGGTAGTGGAACAGGTGATTTATTAGATGCAGTGGTTGCGAATATTTCTGAAGAAGATGGTCAAGAAAGTACACTTGATAGCGAGCTCCCAAAGTTTGCCATCATTGGTCAACCAAACGTGGGGAAGTCTTCTTTATTAAATGCATTAGTAGGTGAGGAGAGAACAATTGTTAGTAATATTGCTGGTACCACAAGAGACACCATTCATACCCACTATAAACTTTTCCAGAAAGAGTTTATGTTAATTGATACAGCTGGTATTAGAAAAAAGAGCAAAGAGAAAGATGATCTTGAATTCTATTCCATCATCAGAGCCATTAAAGCAATGGATGAAGCAGATGTTTGTTTATTGGTAATTGATGCCGATAAAGGAATAACAGCCCAAGACATTACCATCTTTAGTTTAGCAGCAAGAAAAGGGAAGGGTATTGTAATGTTGGTTAATAAATGGGATTTAATTGAAAAAGAAACCAATACTGCTAGGGATTACGAAAAACTGCTCAAACAAAAAATGGCTCCATTTAGTGATGTGCCCGTTCTATTCATTTCGGTAACCGAAAAAACAAGAATTTTTAAAGCAATCGAAACTGGTTTGGCCGTTTTCGAAAATCGCCGTAGAAAAGTAGCTACTTCTACTTTAAATGAAGTGATGCTTAAAGCAGTTGAGAATTATCATGCACCAGTGGTTCGTGGACATTCTATAAAAATCAAGTTTGTAACTCAATTGCCTACACCGGTTCCATCTTTCGCATTTTTCACGAATTTTCCGGATGATATCAAAATGCCCTATAAAAACTATTTAGAGAACCAATTAAGGTCGCATTTTGACTTCAAAGGAGTTCCAATCCGTATATTCTTTAGAAAAAAGTAGAAATTTTAAGAAAATTTTGGCATTCGTATCAAATTTGCCCTATTTTTGCGTCCAAATAAAAAAACCTAAAAAACAAGTACAATGAAAAAAGTATTCGCAATTCTAGCTGTAGCAGGTTTAATGACTGCTTGTAACAACGCTGAAACAACTGAAGCAACTGCTGATTCTGCTGCTGCAACTGTAGACACTGCTGCTGCAACTGTAGACACTGCTGCTGCTCCTGCTGTTGATTCAACTGTTGCAACTGTTGATACAACCAAGAAATAGTTAATACAAGTACTCGTTACTAATATTACTTCTTGTAAGAAGGTCCTCTCGATTAATATCGAGAGGATTTTTTTTGTGCCAGTTTGTACCAAATACGGTGTTGCTGAACAGATGGCATTAATATTGTTTATTTATTCCTTTTATCAATGGAACTGTTTCCATTTCATTTTTGTGACAATTTGACCCGAGAAGCATATGGACAAGCGTAAATTAATTTTTAAGTCTGAAGATGAGACCGATTTTATGCCAATAATTCCCATTGGTGAGCAGGATGGTGATATGGACAATAACTTGGTAATTCCTGATGAACTTCCAATACTTCCACTAAGAAATACGGTATTATTTCCTGGGGTAGTACTACCCATCACTGTTGGAAGAGATAAGAGCATTAAAGCAGTTAGTGATGTTTATAAAGCAGATAAATTAATTGGAGTAATTGCACAAAAGGATTCCAATATTGAAGAACCTGCGCCAAAAGATCTTTGCAAAATTGGAACGGTTGCGAAGATTGTTAAGCTGATTAAAATGCCAGATGGTGGAACCACAATTATCATTCAGGGAAAGAAGCGCTTTGAGTGGTTGGAAATGTTAAGTGATGATCCTTATTTTAAGGCAAGTATTCAATTATGTAATGAAGATGATGCCCCTGAAACCGAAGATTTTAAAGCTTACGTGAGTACTATAAAAGATTTAGCAGCACAAATCATTCAGCTATCTCCAAATTTGCCTACAGAAGCGTCTATCATATTAAAGAATATAGAAAACCCTGCCTTCTTAATCAATTTTGTAAGCAGCAACTTAAACAGTGATATACAAGAAAAGCAGCAGTTGTTAGAAATTAATGATGTAAATGAACGCGCTATTAAATTGGTTCATATATTACAAAGAGAATTACAATTTGCAGAATTAAAAGATAAGGTTACAAATAAAACAAGAACAGAGCTCGATAAGCAGCAAAGAGATTATTTTCTTCAGCAACAACTCAAAAGTATCAAAGAAGAATTGGGAGGAGATACCAATGAAAGAGAGATTGCAGAAATGAAGAAAAAGGCTGAAACCAAAAAATGGCCAGAAGCTGCAAAGAATGCATTTAATACAGGTATTCAAAAACTAGAAAGAATGCATGCATCTACACCTGATTATTCAGTTGTGTACAATCATTTAGATTTAATGCTCGATCTTCCTTGGGATGAATATACCAACGATAATTATGATTTAAAAAATGCCAAAAAGGTTTTAGATATAGACCATTATGGTATGACTAAAATTAAAAGTAGGATATTAGAATACCTAGCTGTTTTAAAATTAAAGGGAGACATGAAAAGTCCAATCCTTTGTTTTTTAGGCCCTCCAGGTATTGGCAAAACCTCTTTAGGTAAATCCATTGCTCATGCCATCGGAAGAAAATATGTTCGCTTGAGTTTGGGCGGATTACACGATGAAAGTGAAATAAGAGGGCATCGTAAAACCTATATTGGTGCAATGCCGGGTAGGATCTTGCAAAATATTAGAAAGTGCAAAACCTCTAACCCGGTGATGATTTTAGACGAGATTGATAAAATAGGAGCTGATCATAGAGGTGATCCATCTTCTGCTCTATTAGAAGTGTTAGATCCTGAACAAAATCATACTTTTTATGACAATTACCTTGAATTAGAGTACGATCTAAGTAAAGTGCTTTTTATAGCAACAGCCAATAATTTACAGAATATACAACCTGCTTTAAGGGACCGGTTAGAAATTATTGATTTAAGCGGATATGCAATTGAAGAAAAAGTAGAAATAGCCAAAAGACATTTAGTGCCAAAGCAAAAAGAAGCACATGGTTTGGCGAAAGTAAACTTTAAAATAAACGATAAGGTTTTAGAAAAAGTAATTGAACAATATACAAGAGAAAGTGGTGTTAGAGAATTAGACCGACAGCTTGCTTCTATTATGCGTTTTCAGGCTAAAGAAATGGCATTAAAAGAGAAAGTTAAATTGAATTTGACATCTGTAGATGTAGAGAAAATTTTAGGCCAGCAACGATACAGCAATGAGATTTATAAGACAGCAAATATGGCTGGAGTTGTGGTAGGTTTGGCTTGGACTTATGTTGGCGGAGACATTTTATTTATAGAAACTATATTGAGTGATGGCAAAGGTGAATTAAAGCTTACGGGGAATTTAGGTAATGTAATGAAGGAAAGTGCAACTACTGCCTTAAGTTATATTCAAGCCAATTATAAGAAGTTAGGCATAGATCCTGAGTTGTTTAAAAACAAGAATATTCATATTCATGTGCCGGAAGGCGCTGTACCGAAGGATGGACCAAGTGCCGGAATAACTATGCTTACTTCAGTTACTTCAGCATTTACTGCAAGAAAAGTAAAGCCATTTTTGGCTATGACCGGAGAAATCACCCTACGCGGTCAAGTGTTGCCAGTTGGCGGTATTAAGGAAAAAGTATTGGCTGCAAAAAGAGCTGGTTTAAAAGAAATAGTTCTTTGTCATTTGAACCAAAAAGATGTTGCTGAAATTGATAGCAGTTTCATTAAAGGTCTTCATTTTCATTATGTTAAAACTATGCAACAGGTTATTGATTATGCGCTAGTATAGTTGTAGTTTTAATTTGGGATGAAAATCAATAAACTTTTAATTGGTATATTTTTTTTAATTGCCACCGAGTCTTTTTCACAAACACTCGGTGGCAATGCTGTTTATAATTTTCTTAGTCAACCAGGTTCCGCTCAAGTAGCCGCACTAGGAGGGATTAATATTAGCAGTCAAAGCAATGACGTTTCAATGGGTTTAAGCAACCCTGCATTATTAAGGAACAAAATGCATCAACAAATAGCTACTTCCTTCAATGGTTTTATAGCAGGAATAAGTAATTATAGTGCTGTTGCAGCTTTTCATGAAAGCAAGTATCAATTGAATTGGGGAGTTGGATTACAATATTTACATTATGGCAATATTACCCAAACAGATGTTTTAGGTAATATTCTTGGAACATTTAAACCCAATGATTTTGCTGTTCAATTAATGGTTAGCAAACAATATAATGAACGTTTTTATATAGGATCAACCCTCAAATTTATTCAAAGCAATTATGGGTTATTTAGATCTTCTGGTATTGCAATGGATATCGGCTTAAATTATATAGACACTAATCAGCAATTTCAGGCTGCAGTATTAATAAAGAATATGGGAACCCAACTCAGCACTTATGGTGGGGGGCCTAAGGAAGAATTGCCATTTGATTTACAAGCAGGGATTAGTAAAAAGCTAAAAAATGCACCTATTCAGTTTTCTTTAACTGCCCATAACTTACACAGATTAAGCATCTTTTATAATGACACTGCTTTTAATGCTTCAGAAGGAGATTTAAGAACAGCAGGATTCTTACAAAAAACTTTTGCGCATTTGGTTTTGGGAACACAGTTTTTTTTAACGGATAAGGTTGAAATCAATTTGGGCTATAATTTCTTAAGACGTCAAGACCTTAATATTTTTAATGCAACCAGTGGCTTGAATGGACTTACCGCTGGGGCAGGATTTTTGCATAAAAAACTTCATATCCGTTACGCAACTGGCTTTTATCAACAAAAACAGTTTCACCAGTTTTCTTTGAACTTCCATTTTGCAGGGAAAAATATTAATTAATTATCCCTTGGTTAAAAGTCAAATTGAATTCCTTGCGCTAATGGTAAATTAGTTCCATAATTGATGGTATTGGTTTGTCTACGCATATAAGCTTTCCAAGCATCACTACCACTTTCTCTACCACCACCGGTCTCTTTTTCACCACCAAAAGCCCCACCAATTTCAGCTCCACTGGTTCCAATATTTACATTTGCTATACCACAGTCGCTACCGTTAGCAGATAAAAATTGTTCTGCTTCTCTCATGTTTAAGGTCATGATTGCCGAAGATAAACCTTGGGGTACATTATTTTGCATGGCAATAGCTTCTTCTAAATTGCTGTATTTCATTACATATAAAATGGGAGCAAAAGTTTCATGTTGAACAATCGCTAACTCATTTGTTACCGCTGCAATGCATGGTTTTACATAGCAACCACTTTCGAATCCTTCGCCTGTTACAATGCCACCTTCCACTAAAAAGTTACCGCCCTGTGCTTTGCATTGATCAATTGCAGTTAAATACATTTTAACCGCATCTTGGTCAATCAATGGGCCTACATGGTTATTTGCATCAAGTGGGTTGCCAATTCTTAATTGTGCGTATGCTTTAACGAGTTTGCTAGTAAATATGTCGTAAACGGATTCATGAATGATAAGTCTTCTGGTGCTGGTACAACGTTGTCCTGCAGTACCTACTGCTCCAAACACACAACCTATCAACGACATATCTAAGTCTGCATCTTTTGAAATGATGATTGCATTGTTTCCGCCTAATTCTAAAATACTCTTGCCCAATCTTGCTGCCACTGTAGCACTAAGGGCTTTACCCATTCTGGTGGATCCAGTGGCTGAAACCAATGGGATTCTAGTATCGTTACTAATCCATTCACCTACTGATCGTCCACCTTGAACTAAGCAGTTTACCCCCTCAGGAACATGGTTAGAAGCAAATACTCTTGCTATAATATTTTGAACGGCAACTCCACATAATGGAGCTTTTTCACTTGGTTTCCAAATGGTTGTATTTCCACAAATCCAAGCAAGTGCAGCGTTCCAACTAAATACTGCCACTGGAAAATTGAAGGCAGATATAATCCCCACTATACCCAATGGATGCCATTGCTCATACATTCTATGCTGAGGGCGCTCACTGTGCATTGTTAACCCATATAATTGACGAGATAGACCAACTGCAAAATCACAGATGTCAATCATTTCTTGCACTTCTCCATATCCTTCTTGTAAGCTTTTACCCATTTCATAACTCACCAATTTGCCCAAGGGTTCTTTATATGTTCTAAGCGCTTCTCCTATTTGACGAACAACTTCTCCTCTTTTAGGGGCGGGCCAATTTCTCCATTCTTTTGCAGCGGAAATACTAGTTGCTATTAAAGTTTCATAGCTTTCTTGATCAACAGTAGCAACAGTTCCAATGGTTTTACCATCAACAGGGGAGAAAGACTCAATAGGAGCTCCACTTGTTTTTAACCATACTGTGCCTGTTGAAACACCTTCATTTTGTAATTGTAATCCTAATTGCTGCAAGAATTCCATGGTATGAAAATTTGCAGCGAAGGTACATCCTAATTTTTAATGACACTAACCAAGCTTAGAGATAGTCAATAAATGTTCATAAACATTATTGTAACTGCTACCGATGGGTACTTCTTTACCAGAAATCCATATTTTAGACTTGCTAAATTTTTCGATTTTATGAATGGGAACTATAAACGATCGATGTACCCTTAAAAAGTCTCTTGCGGGTAATTTATCACTGATACTTTTTAAAGTCATTAAAGTTAAAACTGGGGATGGCTTAATGTGAATTTTGATGTAATCGTCTAATGCTTCAATCAATTCAATATCTTTTAAATTGATTTTCATTATTTCATAGTTAACTTTTACAAAGATTGAATTAAGTTGTAATTCCTGAGAGCTTAAAAACTCTAAATATTCTTTTGCTTTGTAACAAGCTTTTAAAAAACGATCGTATTCAAAAGGCTTCAATAAATAGTCTACTGCATCAACTGAAAATCCTTCTACAGCAAAGTCTTTATATGCTGTGGTGAACACTACAATGGGTTTTACAGACAGACTTTTATAAAATTGAAGCCCATTGATATCGGGCATTTGAATATCTAAAAAAAGAATATCTACCTTATTATGTTGCAGATACTCCCTTGCTTCATCTGTGTCGGTAAAAACTTTATCTAATGACAAGAAAGATATTCTACTACAATATTCTAGCACCACTTGTAAAGCTAGTGGTTCGTCGTCTATAGCTATACACTTAATCATGGAAGGGTGTTGATAGATAGGTTTACAATATAATGTCCATTTTCAGAAAAATTGCTGAGCTCGTATTTTTCTGGATAAAGAAGTTCTAGTCTTCTTTTTACATTATTGATACCAATCCCAGTATTCTCCATTAAATTATTTTCTGATTGTACAATATAGTTTTTTGAATAAAAGAAAATAGTGTGATCCACAATTTTCAAATTAATTTCTATTGTACTTTTTTCTTTTGTACTTATCCCATATTTGAAAGCATTTTCTACAAAGGGAATAAATATCAGCGGGGCTACTAGTAGGGGAGCTGTATTGCCTTCAATGGTAAAATTGACTTGAACTTTTTCTGTTAATCTGACTTGTTGTAACTCTATATAGTTGTGTATGAAACTCACTTCATTTTCTAAAGGGACTAAATTTCGCTCAGTTTCTGTGAGTATATACCGCATGATAGCAGAAAGTTTTAATACCGCATGCGCTGTTTTATCACTCTTTACAATAGCTAGTGAGTAAATATTATTTAGAGTATTAAAGAAAAAGTGCGGGTTTACTTGCGACTTTAAAAATGAAAGTTCAGTATTTATTCGCTCATGTTCCGTTTCTTTTCTATTTTGTTCGGTTTGTAGCCAACGCCTTACCACTTCTATACATGCTCCAAAAGTGATGACTAGTAAAAATAAGACTGTATTAAAAAAATCTGCATAAGGCCTTCTTCTTATTCTTCCGATTCTATTGCCTCTAAGGTTAAGACCTTTTGTGTTTTCAGTTACAGTTAGTGGTATTTCTGGAGGATGAATCATCATGGCCAATGTTCTTGGCACGTATAAGAAGAATAATAAACATCCAATTAAACTAAGTATATATAAAAGCCATTTCTCTTTGATTAATAATTTTGGAATCAATACCTGTGTATTTAAATAAAAAAACACTACAAGCATGATATTATTCAGGATAATGACCGTTAGCATATGATTGCTCATGCTAAAATCTCTAAGTCTTGGAAAAAACACCAAGTAGGGAAGAGAGAAAAAGCAGATCCAAGCAGCCAGGTGGGCGATTAGTTGAATGGCTCGGTTTTTATCTGAAATTGTCTTAATCATGAAAATAAAATACCATTTGGGTATATCCAAATGTAGGACCTATGTACATTATTTGGATAAAAATGGGTTGAAAATAGACTTATCATCGGTGAATTTTGGCATACAGATGCTGGACCAGCCCGTCTGCCAGACCAATTTTGGGTACATATATTTCATCTGCATCTGCCCATCGCATTACATTAATATAAATTTGTAAAGCGGGCACTATTACATCTGCTCGGTCATTACGAAGCTTGTAAATATTGATTCTGTCCTCTAGTGAAAAGCTGGATATTTCTTTATAATAATCTTTTAGTAAATCTAAATTCAAGGGTTTGCCGTCTTTTTTCTTACTTAATGAAAAGACCTTATTAATATTTCCACCAGTTCCTATTGCAATAATTTTTTTATACCCTTTGGTGGCATTTTTGATATAATCTTTCATTTCGTCCCATTTGTACTGATCAACCATATCTTTCAAAAGTCTAATCGTTCCAATATTAAACGAACGCTTAAAAGTTAATTTTCCATCTGTAAAAAAAGTAAGTTCTGTACTACCTCCCCCAACATCAATATACATATAGCTATTAGCTGTATCCATATTTTCTGCAATATGATTCTCATAAATGATTGAAGCTTCTAGGTCTCCACTAATTATTTCAATGGACAAACCAGTTTCTAATTTGACTTTCCTGATAATATCAGAGGAATTAGAAGCATCCCTCATAGCACTGGTTGCACATGCAATCACTTCTCTTACATTATAAGCATTCAAAAGATGACTATATGCTTTCATCGTCTGAAGAATCATTCCCCTTTTTTCTTTCGAGATTTCCCCACGTTCAAAAACATCGAATCCTAAGCGCAAAGGAACCCGAACTAAATTCAATTTATTGAATTGGGTTTTACCATTTTTATCGTTGCTTACTTCAACAATTAATAATCTTGCTGCGTTACTACCTATATCAATTGCTGCTAGCCTCACTGGTGATATTATTTTTTCTAAACAGATAATGATAAGTCTCAATTTGAGACCTTATTTTCTTTTTTCCGGTGAAAGGTACATAGTTGTTGGCTAATTCACTGTTCAGAATACGGGCTTTTACATTATCTCTTAACTGAATGTGGATAATATCAATTAATTCTTGTTTTATCAATGGATCAGTAATTGGAATAGCAGCTTCTACTCGGTGATTTAAGTTTCTAACCATCCAATCTGCGCTTGAGATATACACTTTTTCTTTTCCTAGATTATGAAAAATCATTACCCTAGAATGTTCTAGGTATTCATCAACAATGCTGATGGCTTTTACAGGTTGCTTGAATTTTTTACGATCTATTTCTGCGCAAAAAATACCTCTTACTACCATATCAATTTTTACCCCCGCTGCACCTGCTGCATATAGCTTGTCAATTAAGTTAGCGTCACTTAATGAGTTTACTTTCAAAATAATGGCAGCTGGTTTACCTGCTTTGGCATTTCTTATTTCTGCATCAATTAAACGATTTAGTTCATTGCGCATATTCGTAGGGCATACCATAAGGGTTTTGCAACTTTTTAATAATATAGGCCCTTCCTTCCAATTTTCTAAATAACGAAATACCTTATTAATATCATTCATGATATTTCGGTTAGAAGTCAGTAAACAATGGTCTCCATAAACTCGAGCAGTTTTTTCATTCAAATTACCCGTACTCACAAAGCCATATTGTTTTGATCTGGTTCCACTTTTTTTACTAATGACACAAAGCTTGGCATGTACTTTCATTTTAGGGATACCCAACAAAACTTTTACTCCCTCTTCTTCTAGTATTTTTTTCCATTCTAGGTTAGCTTCCTCATCAAATCTTGCTTTTAATTCTAACATCACCACAACTTGTTTTCCGTTTCGGGCTGCATTAATAAGCGCGTTGATAACTTTTGAATTGGATGCCAATCTATATGCGGTTATTTTAATAGACAGCACATCTGGGTCCATGGCCGCCTCTCTTAATAAATCTATTATAGGATCGAAAGCATGATACGGAAAATGTAACATCACATCTTGCTTCAAAATAATATCAGTTACTCTTAAAGAAGTTTGTAACGATTCAGGAATAAATGATGCTCTTCGAGTACTTTTTTGCGATAGAATATCTGGGAAATCCATGAAGTGTCTGAAATTGTGTATTCTACCTCCAGGGATAATATTGCTTTTTCTATTCAGGCTTAATTTTCGTATTAGAAATTCAAGTAATCCTGGATCCATTTCTTTGTCGTAAACAAATCTTACTGGTTTACCTTTTCTTCTACTTTTAATTCCTTTCTCAATTTTTTCGGCAAAGCTGGTACTAATATCGTTGTCTAAATCAATTTCGGCGTCTTTGGTTACTTTAAAAACGTGTGCTTCAAAAATATCATAGCCAAAATAGGAGAAGATTACGGGTAGGTTAAAACGGATTACATCCTCTAACAGGATGATGTTTTTCTCGTCTTTTCGAGACGGCAATAAAATGAATCTTCCCACCGCTTTAGTAGGGATTTCAATGAGTGCATATTTTTGCTGATAGGCCGAATTCTTTTTTCGCATCACTACCCCAAGAAAAATACTTTTGTCTCTTAAATAGGGGAGTTGCGGAAGGGTCTCAATCATTAAGGGAATGATATTTGAACGAACTTCTTCATCAAAAAATTTTCTTACAAATAGTTGTTGCGATTTATTGAGTGTTGTTTCTGTAACAAGCGTTATTTTGTCTTTTTTTAATTCTTTTAAAATGCCTTCCCATATTCGATTAAATTCGTTCTGTTGCTGTAATACAGTCATTTGAATTTGATCCAAGATTTTCTGCGGATCTTCTTCCATGTACATGTTCAGCTTCTTTCTTTTCTCTGCAAACTCAATCATCCTTTTTAAGGTAGCAACCCGAACTCTGAAGAATTCGTCTGTATTATTAGAAAAAATTCCAAGAAACTTGATTCTTTCTCTTAAAGGCACAGTAGGGTCATTGGCTTCTTGCAATACTCTGGCATTAAAACTTAGCCAGCTTATATCTCTTTGAATTAAATGCTTTTTAGACATGTTCAAATATAAGTTTAACAATAAATATTTAGTGTTAAGTATTTGTTGTTTACTAAGAGTAAGATTTCTTTATTTGCTGAATAATGCCTGTAGTAGAAAAGCCCTCTACTATTTTATTGATGACTACCCTTCCTCCATTGGCAATTACTTGCTTGGCACCTACAATCTGTTCTACAGTATAATCACCACCCTTTACAATTACATCGGGCATAATTGCTTCAATTAACACCAATGGGGTATCTTCTTCAAATACTACAACTGCATCTACAACAGCTAAGTTGCTTAATAAAATGCTTCTGCTAATTTCATTATTGATAGGTCTGTCTTGACCTTTTAATCTTTTTACACTTGCATCACTGTTAACGCCAATAATTAATATATCTGCTTCAGAAGCTGCTTGATTTAAAGAAAATATATGTCCTTCATGTAAAATATCAAAACAGCCATTACTAAAAGCGATGGATTTATTATTTACTCTCCATGCAGCAATTTGTTTTTTTAACTGGTCGAGGGTAAAAATCTTTTGTTCTATAGCTTTAGTTGCTCTCATTGTTGGGTTGTTTTTTATTGAACCATGGAAGTAATCCTAAACTGATAAAGCCAAGTATAAGGACTATAATGAATTGGGCAAACCACTGGAGTGTTCCATTGGCAAAACCAATTTCGAATCCAATCCCGTTTTTTTCTAATACTTTGGCTATAAAGTATGCATATGCGCCAATTCCTCCGGGGGTAATAATCATCCCAATGCTTCCAAAAGCAAGGGCTGAAACTGCAGCTGCAATGCCTAAATTACTAGTTCCTGCGGTTGCATAGAGCCCAATCCAGGTACCTAAAATATAAAGCCCCCAAATGAGCACACTGTAAAGAATAAAAAGGCCTTTTTGATCCAATTGCCTGATACTGCTAAGCCCTTCCCAAACACCCGCAATGATATTTTTAAAAATGCTTACAAATTTATTGTGGGGGAACTTCTTAAGAATGATCAAGGTTCCAACCGCTATAAAAAGGATAAAAACCACAATCACACCTAATTTTAAGTAGGAAGTTTCCGATTGATTGCTATCCAAAAGGGGGGTTAATAATTGACCCGCATATGCTCCTACCACATCAAACTGACTCACTAGTGCAATCACAAAAACCAACCCAAGTGAAATTACATCAAATGCCCGCTCTACTAAAATGGTTCCAACCAATTTATCTGCAGGGACTTTCTCATATTTAGCTAAAAGGGTACATTTTAATAATTCTCCTAATCTTGGAACCGCTAGGTTAGCCAAATATCCTACCATCACTGCAAAAAAAACATTGGGGGTTCTGGGAGTGTACCCCATCGGTTTCATCAATATTTTCCAACGAAGGGCCCGAATGGCATGACTACTTGTTAGGATAATAAAAACGGGTAACAAAAGCCAATAATTCGCATTTTGTAACGATTTTTTAAAATCTTCCCATTTTTCAGGTGGAATTTGTTGCATGCTCCACCAAACCAAAAAAAGCCCTAAACCAAGAAAAAATAGGTATTGAAGTATGGATAGCCACTTTTTGTTCATATTTCAAAGATACCATATTTGGATTTCTTGCCATTGAGACCATATTTTATGACTATTTAAGGTATTTTTAATAGGCAATTTCAACCCTAAATGAATACAGTATTGTATTTCATGCATATTTCATAACTTTGCAAACTTATTCAGGGTCAGGTTCTAAAAAGAAGTGTTCATGTCAACAAAGAAAAGGATATTATTTATTGCCACTGAAATGTCTCCGTATTTGGAATTGACGGAGTTTGCAGAAGTAATAAATAAGCTTGCAATAAAAAGCAACGACAGCGGTTTAGAAGTGAGATGCATCATGCCGCGTTTTGGTGTTATTAATGAGCGCAGGCACAGATTACATGAAGTTGTAAGGTTGTCAGGAATCAATGTAACAGTTGACAATGATGATCATCCTTTGCAAATTAAAGTAGCTTCTTTACCTAATGCAAGATTGCAAGTATACTTCTTAGAAAATGAAGATTTTTTCAAGCGTAAACAGATCTTTCATGACGACAATGAAACATGGTTTGAAGACAACGATTTAAGAACCGTATTTTTTTGTAAAGGTGCTTTGGAGACCGTTAAGAAATTTGGTTGGCCTCCAGACATCATTCATTGTAGTGGATGGATGAGTGGATTAATTCCTGCTTATATTAAGACTGCCTATAAAAAAGAACCTGTTTTTGGGAATAGTAAAGTAGTGTTTACCATTGGTCAAAATACTTTTGAAGAAAGCCTTGGGGCAGATTTTTTGAAGCGTGCTGTGA
The DNA here is from genome assembly GCA_049242025.1 of Sediminibacterium sp. Classification (GTDB taxonomy): domain Bacteria; phylum Bacteroidota; class Bacteroidia; order Chitinophagales; family Chitinophagaceae; genus Sediminibacterium. The sequence continues at coordinate 228 of JBMLPQ010000076.1, read as the reverse complement.
TTAATGTGAATGTAAAGGATAAAGATTTGGATGTATTTAAAGACAGCAATAACACTGCTATGTTTAAAGGTGGTGCACATTTTGCTGACGCCATTTCTTTTGGGTCTGATATTATTGATCAGCAATTGACCGACGAATTCTCTAAAGTAAAGGGGAAAAAAGTAATTCCATTTAAAGGATGGGATTCTGATTTAACAGAGTATTTAGAATTGTACAACGACCTTGCGG
>JBMLPQ010000075.1:0-39375 GCA_049242025.1 Sediminibacterium sp. | reverse complement strand
GCAAAATATCTACCAATTTCTTGCGCATCCCTTTATGGTTAAACCCATCCGTATATTCTCTATCCTTTCGCATGGTGCGAATATAGTAATCTATTTTAGGTTCATACTCGTGATAATTCCATTGATTTTATTCTCTAATTCAATTTGCTTTGCATCAAATTCTGATTTGTTGTTGAGCTCGGTCTTGACACTAAAATAAAATTTGATTTTTGGCTCTGTTCCTGATGGCCTTGCAGAAATTTTACTGCCATCTGCAGTTAAAAATTGTAACACATTGCTTTTGGGTAAATTAATTGACCAGGTTTCACCGGTTTGCAAATTCTTTCCGATTTGAAGTTGGTAATCTAACAAGGTAACAACTGCTGACCCATTGATATCTGCTGGAGGACTGGTTCTAAACCCTTCCATCATTGCAGCAATTTCCTTTTGTCCATTCATTCCCTTTTTGGTTATACTAATCAAATTTTCGTAATAGAACCCATACTGGATGTACAACTCAATCATTTTATCGAATAAAGTTTTACCCTTATTTTTTTCGTAAGCAGCCATTTCACACATTAAAGCTACTGCACTAATAGCGTCTTTATCTCTAATTTGATCTCCTATCATTAAACCAAAACTTTCTTCTCCACCTATTACATAATTTTCTTTCCCTTCTAGTTCTTTAATTTTTTCTGCAATCCATTTAAATCCAGTTAACACATTATAACAAGCAACATTATTTTGCTTTGCTACTTCATTAATCATTTCTGTAGTAACAATCGTAGAAATCACCATATCATTGGATTGCGCAATACCCTTTGCTTTTCTGGCTTCCATCATGTAGGCAAATGCTAAAACTGCTGTTTGATTTCCATTCATCAAAACCCACTCACCTTTATGATTTTTTACACCAATACCTACCCTATCAGCATCTGGGTCAGTTCCCAATAAAATATCAGCATCTAAAGCCTGGGCTTTTTTTAGCCCAATACTCATTGTTTCACTCTCTTCTGGGTTAGGATATTTCACAGTTGGGAAATTTCCATCTGGAGTAGATTGTTCCTCTACAATATGAACATTATTGAACCCGAATTTTTCTAAGACTTGAGGCACCAAAGTAATCCCCGTTCCATGAATAGGAGTATAAACAATTTTTAAATCTTTTTGCGCTTCAATAACATCAGGATAAACACTTAATCCTTTGACCATTTCAATGTAAGCTTCATCTAGTGCTTTCCCAAGTATGGTAATATTCGCTTCTCCTCCATTCCATTTTACTTCGTCAACACTTTGAATGGCTTCTACCTCAGTGATTACATTTTTATCGTGTGGTGGAACCAATTGTCCTCCATCATTCCAATATGCTTTATAACCATTGTACTCTTTGGGATTATGCGATGCGGTACAAACAACCCCTGCTTTACAGCCTAAATGCCTAATGGCAAAGCTTAACTCAGGCGTTGGTCTTAATCCCTCGAAGAGAAAAACTTTTATACCATTTGCTGCAAATACATTAGCAGTTGTTTCTGCAAAAAATCGACTATTATTTCGGCTATCATGCGCTATGGCTATCTTTATCTCATCATTGGAGTAAGTCTTTTTTAAATAATTCGCAAAACCCTGAGTGGCCATTCCAATGGTATATTTATTTACCCGATTAGTTCCCACTCCCATTAAACCCCTTAATCCCCCTGTTCCAAATTCCAGGTCCCTGTAAAATGCATCTGCCAACTCCTCCGGATTATTTTGTTGAACTTCAAGGATAGTATTTTTAGTTTCTTGATCATAATTTCCATTAAGCCAAGCATTAACTCTTTGTAAAATAGCAGCGTCCATTAGGTTTAGTTTTTACTTTTTATATAAAGATTTGAATATATGAAAATTTACTGATTTATTTAAACAACATAAGCTCCGGTAATTTCTCCATTGATGGTTTCTACTTGAATATGCTCTTCTACAGTAGTGGAAATGGACAATCCTACAAAATCGGGCTTTACAGGAAATAATTTATGCATTCGTTCTACCAAAACAAGTGTTTGTATCGTTTTGGGATGAGCATCTAATAAAGGTTTTAAAGCATATAAAAGGGTCTTTCCACTATTGGTTACATCATCTATCAAAATGATATTTGCGCCAGTCAATTGAACCAACTCACTTAGTTCTACCTTATCGGGCAATTGTTTGTTTAAACTGACAGATAAAATTTTAACCGATTTATTTAGATAGGGCCTCAAAAGACCTCCCAACTCATTCGCGATGACCATACCACTGTTTTGAACTCCAATTAAAAAAAGGGGGCCCTCTAATCCACTTAAGCTTTCAGCAATTTCTAGGCTCATTCTTTTTAACTTCTGTTTTGCTTCATTTGCAGTCAGAATATATTTTTTTTCCGGCATAGCATAAATTATTCCTCAAAATAACAACAATAAATTGCATTACACAATTGCTTTCATCTGTGATTAAAACTATTATCTTAGCGTATAACTTCTTTTATGCAGTATATACAACAAGTTCTATTTCTGTTGATGGCCATTTCTGCGGTGTTCCTTTTTTCTAAAAAAGTAGCAGAAATCAGAAGAAATATTTTTTTGGGTAAACCACAGGATTTTTCTGACAACGCAAATTTAAGGTGGCGTAATGTTTTGCTATTAGCAATGGGGCAAAAAAAGATGTTCAAGAATGTTCCAGTGGCACTGATGCATTTCGTTATTTACGCAGGTTTCATTATTATTAATATTGAAGTCCTGGAAATCGTTTTAGATGGAATATTGGGCACACATCGTTTATTCCTTCCCTTTTTAGGCGAATTATATAACTGGCTCATCAATATTTTTGAATGGTTGGCTTTGGGGGTAGTGGTAGTATGTGTCATCTTTCTTGCTCGTAGAAATTGGTTAAAGCTTAAAAGATTGATTAGTAAAGATTTGGATGGATGGCCAAAAACTGATGCAAACTTTATCTTAATTACTGAGATTGTTTTGATGAGTTTATTCCTTACCATGAATGCTACTGATCAAATATTACAAGACAGAGGTCAAGCACATTACGCCAATACCGGTGGATTCTTTATTTCAGCTCAATTAATGCCAATATTTGATGGCTTTTCAAATGGTACATTAGTTGCAATTGAGAGAATTGCTTGGTGGATTCATATAGCTGGAATATTTGCATTTTTAAATTACTTACCGTATTCCAAGCATTTGCATATTGCTTTGGCATTTCCAAATGCCTATTATGCAAAATTAGATTCTTCTGGCAAAATGAGAAATATGCCAGAAGTGCAAAACGAAGTGTTATATGCTATGCAACCTGAGCTTGCTCCTACCAATGCAGCTCCTCCTGCAAGTTTTGGTGCTAAAGATGTATTTGACTTAAGTTGGAAAAATTTAATGGATGCATATAGTTGCACAGAATGTGGCAGATGTACCGATGAATGTCCTGCAAATATTACTGGAAAATTATTAAGCCCAAGGAAAGTAATGATGGCTACCCGAGATCGCTTGGAAGATGTGGGTAAAAATATCAACCAAAACAAGTCATTTATTGCCGATAATAAATCTTTATTGCACGATTATATTTCTGTTGAAGAGCTCAGAGCCTGCACTACTTGCAATGCCTGTGTTGAAGCTTGCCCTGTTAGTATTTCTCCTTTAGATATCATTATTGAATTACGTAGGTCCTTAATCATGGAAGAAAGCAATGCGCCTCAAGAATGGAATGGCACATTCAGTAATATCGAAAACAATTTTGCCCCTTGGAAGTTTTCTCCGGATGATAGAGATAAGTGGGCAACAGAAATGAATGCATAACTAATTTAACTACTTAAAAAATATGGAGATGAAAATTAATACAATGGCAGAAATGATGGCAAATGGGGAGTCCCCCGAAATTCTATTTTGGGTAGGATGTGCTGGAAGCTTTGATCAACGTGCTCAAAAAATTACCAAAGCATTTGCTACCATCTTAACTAAAGTAGGAATTAAATTTGCCATATTAGGTAAAGAAGAAGCTTGCACTGGTGATCCTGCAAGAAGAGCTGGTAATGAATTTTTATTTCAAATGATGGCTTACCAAAATATCCAAGTATTAAATGGATATAATATCAAAAAAATTGTTACTACCTGCCCACATTGTTTTAATACTTTAAAGAATGAATACCCAGAATTAGGTGGTAATTATGAAGTAATTCATCATACAACCCTACTACAAGACCTAATTAATAAAGGTAAAATTGTAATGAAAGAGGGCGGTAGTTTTAAGGGCAAAAAAATATCTTACCACGATAGCTGTTATTTAGGAAGAGCTAATGATATTTATGAAGCTCCTAGAAAGGTTTTGGAATCATTGGATGCCGAATTAGTAGAAATGAAACGTTGTAGAACAAATGGGCTTTGTTGTGGTGCGGGTGGAGCACAGATGTTTAAAGAAGATGAACCCGGCACTTCTCGGATCAATATGGACAGGGCTGACGAGGCGCTAGAAACAGGTGCTAAATTTATTGCTGCTGCATGTCCTTTCTGCAATACAATGATGAGCGACGGGGTTAAAAATAGGGAAAAGGAAAATGAAGTAGCCGTTTTAGACATCGCTGAAATGATAGCGGAAAGCATGCTTTAATTTGTAACTTTGTGCTATGAATGTAAAGGACTATCATCAATATTGCCCTTCAGATTTTAGCAATGAATCAAAAGTTTGGATTTATCAGAGCAGTCGAATGTTTAGCATTGGCGAAGCGTTTGAAATGGAATCAATCTTAAACGAGTTTGTTTCAAACTGGAAAAGCCATGGAGCACCTGTGAAAGGATTTGCCAATTTATTTTTTGGCCAGTTCATAGTAATTATGGCAGATGAATCTAATACAACCGTTGGGGGCTGTAGTACGGATAGTTCGGTACATATGATTAAGAAAATTGAACAGCTCTTCAAAGTAGATTTATTTAACAGACAAAATCTAGCTTTCTATATTAAAGACAAAGTGCAATTATTACCTCTTGCACAATTGAACTATGCTTGGGAAAATCAATTCATTGAAGGGGATACCCTCTATTTTAATAACACGGTTACTACTAAATTGGGCTTTTTAAATGATTGGTTAGTTCCTGTTAAATCAAGTTGGTTGAAAGCAAAAATAAAATCAGTAAATACTATTTAAGACTTTACCTTTTTTGCCTGATTTAATGCTTTATTTTTATCTTTTTCACTCAAACTACTTTTTTGAACCATTCTATTTAACTGATAGCTGATAGAAATCCGATAATTCCTACTTCTGGTAGCACTAAAACTCTCTAATTGGAATCTTGGCCCGTTGGTAATTGAAATCAGCTCTTGTGGTGTAAAAGGATCTATTGCATTAAATGATACAATCAATCTTCTATTGAACATTTTATGTTGAACCCCAAGATTTGTATTAATATTTGTTCTACTGATTCCTTGTGGATTAGCATATCGGTTGTATCTAGCGGTACCTTCAAATGTCCAAACACTATTCGGGGTATATGTATAATTGATATTTGTATAGAAAGACCCCCCATCTTGGTATAAATACAACTTCTTTTCATTAGCACCATACTGATTAAATGTGTATCCTAGGCTGGCATTCATTCTGAATTGTTTACTGAACGTATAGCCTCCAAAAGCACTTGCTTCATATTCTTTCCTGTCCGCAATATTCAACCAAGTGATATTTGTTTTTCCACCCTCTACCAGGGTTCTAATGGTATTAAACACTTGTGAAACATTATTCATTCCAAAAGATGTATTAAAATAATATTTCCCTTTTGTGTAATTGAAATTCAAGTCAAAATTATGCGAAAGCGTAGGTTGCAAATAGGGGTTACCGTAACGAATATTATATGGATCTGAATAGTCTATATTGGGATTTAATTCTCCAATACCTGGCCTTCTAATTGTTGCCCTATAAACTAAAGAAGCATTAAATTCTTTATTGAAATCTTTTCTTAAAGTTAGATTGGGTAGAATATTCCAAAAACGATTACTAACATTAAGCCCATTCCCTTTTATAAAATCAAATGAATTATGTGTTTGCTCTGCTTGAGCGCCAAAAGAAAATCGTAAATCTTTATTAAACCATAAACTGAATCCTGCTCTAACTGTAAATATTGACTGCCTAAAATTAAAATCATTGCTTAGTAATTCGTTGGGAACCATCATACCATCAGCCTTCCTAAGAAAGCTGGTATTTAATTGGTTATGAAACCAAGATGAATAATAAGTTGCACCAGCATTAAATTGACTATTCTTTAATCGCAATGGCTTTACATATTCAATTCTATTAGAAATACTTTTATTGTAATTATTAAAGAATTGAGATTGAGTAGAATCTACACCAGTTGGCACCATTCCAGTACTTAAAAACTGTTGAAAAAAATCGCGGTCATTATCATTTTTACTGACATTTGCGGACACAAAAAACCTTAATTGTTCGGCTAAATTGCGTGGTGATTTATAAATATAAGCTCCTTGTAAACTATGTGTATACCCATCTCCTACACTTTCATTTTCCCGATTGCTTATCCTATATGCTTCTTTAAATTGATTAATATTCGTAAACTGATTAAAACTTATATTGTTAAAATAATTCATATTACCCTGATAAACAATACTAAAGGAATGACTCTTGGAAAGCTCATAGTCTAATTGAGTTCTTAAACTTGGTCTTAGATTTTTATTGTTGGAATTACTTATGCTAGAGAATTGATTTGTTGAGTCTGTATATTTATTTGTTCGATTACTGAAGCTATTCCCTATTAATTGACTAGCACCAAGACCAATCGTTTGATTGTAGGTAAATTTTTTACTTCTATAACTAATATTGCCCGAGAAATTTCCCTCACCTCTTGTACCAGCACTAATGTTTAGTCTACCCACCCAACCGATTTTCCCCTTTTTAGTGATAATATTAATCACCCCTCCGGTTTCGGTGGCAAATTGTGGGGGCGGATTAGTCATGATTTCAATTTTTTCGATACTACTCCCTGGTAAGCTTTCTAATAAATCTTGTAACTGTTGTGCATTTAAATCAGTTGGTTTATCATCAATTAAAATCTTAGGTTCCTTTCCTTTCAACAATAACCTGCCATTAGGATCATTATTAATAAGTGGGATATTTTTTAATAACTCGGCCGTACTTGACCCATTACTTAAGGCACTTTCTCCAATATTATAGGTAAGTTTATCGTCTTTATTCTCAAACAATGGTTTCTCTGAATAAACAATCACTTCAGAAAGCGATTTGTCTGAACTCAATGCCAACTTAATATCGCCTAAATTAAAATCAAATCGTTCTGCTCTTAAAAAAATACTATCTAGTTGGGTTTGGACAAAACCCATTGAACTAATTTGAAGTTTATAATATCCTAAAGGAAGCTGTAAAAACTCAAAGCTCCCATTCTTATCAGACAATACACTACGTTTTAGAGAATCATCCGAGAGCCTTGTTAAACTTAGTTTTGCGAACGGCACGGCATCTCCCTTTGTAGCATCTATTAAGGTGCCCATTATTATTCCGAGATTCATCTTGTCTTTAGATTGAGCTAAAATAGTAGACCCGATAAATATGAATAGGAGAAAAAAAACACTCCGTCTATTAAACATAATGCAATTTAACAATTACACTTATGTTTACCGCAAAACTTGGATGATTGGTTATTGAAGCAATTCTTTCAGCTTAACTTGCAATTCTTCACCGCGTAAATCTTTAGCAATAACCTTTCCAGTTGGATCTAACAAATAATTGGCCGGTATGCTCCGAATTAGATACATCTGAGCTACTTTATTTTTCCAGCCTTGAAGGTCACTAACTTGCGTCCAGGTGAGTTTATCTTTTCTGATAGCATTCATCCAGCTTGTTTTATTTTCATCCAAAGAAACACCTAGAATAGTAAAGTTTTTCGAAGCATATTGTTTAAAAGCAGCTACTAGATTGGGGTTTTCAGTTCTACAAGGTCCACACCAGCTTGCCCAAAAATCGATGAGGACATATTTACCCCTGAATGATTCCAAAGACACCATTTTACCTAAAGTATCTTTTTGGCTGAAAAGCAATGCTTCTGTGCCGATTTTATTCAAATTGGCTTCTTCAATAGTTTGCTCAATCATTTTAGCAAATGATCCTTTTTTGGCAGTGGCTTCTAATGCATTGTATCGTTTTTCTAAATCTTCTGATCCGTTTAACAATGGGCTTATTGCAAATAAAACAAATGAAGTTACTGGGGATGAGGGCTTGGTCTGAGCAAATTTTGTAGCTTCTATTAAAACATTTCCTTTAGCTTGTTCATGAAGTATAATTAAAGAATCTCTCTTAATACGATTAGTCTCAGCATTAATTTGCTGAACTAAATAATTAAGGCGATCCTTAATAGGATTGAAAGATGCTTTAAATTCTTGGTAATCTGTTTCAACTGCTGACCCTGTAATTGTTGCAGTAGATAAGCTATTAAAATCGCCAATGATACTAACAGTATCATGATAAAGAAAAATATCTAAAGCCTCCTTATACCCAACAAATCCTAATTGAAAAATATCTGGTTCGGCAATTGTCCCTTTTAAAAAAAATTTGCCATCTCTAACAGTATCTGTGGCAATTGTTTTCCCATCGGTCCCATTCATTAAAAACACCAACATTTTGGGCTTAGCATTACTAATTTCCCCTCTTATTTCAAACCCATTTTGGGCAGCAAGAGTGGAAAAACAAATAATAGAGAGCAGAAAAAATATCTTTTTCATAATTTATTTGGAGTGACGTAATTGTAATATGTTCAATACTTCTGCTAAATTATGCCCTTTCGCGTTAAGCAAAAGCAAATAATGAAAAAGTAAGTCGGCAGATTCATTTAAAAACAAGTCTTTGTTATTGTCTTTGGCTTCAATCACCATTTCAACCGCTTCCTCACCCACTTTTTGTGCAATTTTATTTAAGCCTTTTTCAAACATTCTAGCAACATAAGAATCCTTAGGATCACCTTGTTTCCTTAGTTCAATAATTTGTTCAAGGTATTCTAAAAAGTTACTGGCATGATTCGTTTCTCCAAAGCATGTATCTGCACCTGTATGACATGTTGGTCCAATTGGATTCACTTTTACTAATAGCGTATCATTATCACAATCAATTGCTAAGGATTTTAAATTCAAAAAATGACCACTCTCTTCCCCTTTAGTCCACAAACGTTGTTTGGTTCTACTAAAAAAAGTCACTTTTTGAGTTTCAAGCGTAGCAGTAATTGCCGCTTGATTCATAAAACCCAACATAAGTACTTTGTTGGTGGAATCATCTTGAATAATTGCCGGCACCAATCCATCCGAGTATTTATTAAAATCGATATTCATAGTAATTGATTTAAATTCTGATTGAAATACCTTTATTTGAAAGATAACTTTTTAACGCTGGAACCGCAATTTCTTTGAAGTGAAAAATGCTTGCAGCCAATGCGGCATCTGCTTTGGCAATCTCAAAAACATCCGAAAAATGCTGCATGGTTCCTGCTCCACCAGAAGCAATAATTGGAACACTTAATTGAGTAGATAAATCATGCGTAATATCTAATGCAAATCCTTGCTTTGTCCCATCATTGTTCATGGAGGTAAGCAATATTTCGCCTGCCCCTCTTTCTACAGCTTCTCTAGCCCAATCAATACACAAGGTATTGGTCTTAACTCTTCCCCCATTTAAATAAACATACCAATTACCGTCAATTTCTTTTTTCGTATCAATTGCTAATACTACGCACTGAGTTCCAAACTCTAATGCTAACTGATCAATTAAAGAAGGGGTTTTAAAGGCGGACGTATTAATTGAAATCTTATCTGCACCATTTTTCAATAATAACTGAACATCTTCCACAGAAGAAATACCTCCTCCAACAGTGAATGGGATATTAATATGATGCGCAATTTTATTAACCAACTCACTCAATGTTTTTCTTTTTTCATTAGTGGCTGTGATATCTAAAAAAACCAACTCATCTGCACCTTCCTTTGCATAGATTGTAGCCAACTCAACTGGATCTCCTGCATCCCTAATTTGTTCAAAATTGACTCCCTTAACAGTTCGTCCATCTTTGATATCTAAACAGGGTATTATTCTTTTCGTTAACACAATTCAGTAATTTTAATTCTTCCTTCATAAATAGCTTTTCCTACAATCACCCCACTACAACCAATGATTTTTAATGCATGAATATCTTGCATTGAACTAACCCCACCACTTGCTATAAAATGTAATTCAGGAAACTGTTGAATAATCTTTTGATACAATTCAATGGATGGCCCCTCTAATTTTCCATCTTTACTTATATCCGTACAGAAAATCTGTTGAACCCCTTTTTGAATGTAGCCATTTATAAACTCAAATACAGATTCCTCTGTTGTTTCTAGCCATCCACCAATTGCAATTTTTTCTCCTTTTACATCGGCGCCTAATAAAAAACGATCTTCTCCATATTTCTTTAACCAGCTGCTAAATAGATCAGGATTTTTTACAGCTAAGCTACCAATCGTTGCCAATGAAGCCCCCGATTCAAAAACAATTTTTAAATCAGTCTCTTGTTTGATTCCTCCACCAAAGTCGATAACTAATCCTGTGTTTTTAGCAATAGATTCTAGTACAGCCCAATTGGTCACTTTACCCGCTTTTGCGCCATCTAAATCAACCAAATGAAGTCTTCTTATACCCGCGGCTTCAAATGATTTAGCAATATCTAAAGGATGTTCACTATAAATTGTTTTTTGGGAGTAATCGCCTTCTGTGAGTCTAACACATTTTCCATCAATAATATCAATTGCAGGTATAATTTCCATATTATAATTCAATAAAATTTTTAATAATCTGTTCCCCTACCGCTGCACTTTTTTCAGGATGAAACTGTACTCCATAAAAATTTTCTTTTTTTAGTGCAGCACTATATGCCAATCCATAATTGGCTGTTGCAATAGTGTGTTTACCCAATGCGGCATAATAGCCATGCACAAAATAACAATAGGATTGATCATTCACCCCCTTAAACAAATCAGTTTTTAGATCAACTATATTATTCCAACCAATTTGAGGTATTTTCAATTGCTGATCATTAGAACTAAACTTTTCAACACGTTCATCAAAAATTCCCAAGCATGTAGTGTTGTTTTCTTCACTGAATGCACACATAAGTTGCATACCTAAACAAATGCCCAGAACAGGCTGTTGCAGAGATGTAATCAATTGATCCAATTTCCGCTCTTTCAAATAAGTCATTGCTGTACTTGCTTCACCTACTCCAGGAAAAATAATCTTATCCGCGGCTTCAATCTGTTCAACATCGTCTGTTACAGATGCTTCAACCCCTATCCGTTCTAAAGCAAAAAGAACAGATTGAATATTGCCTGCATTATATTTAATAATTACTGTTTTCACTTGTTCAGATTAAGGTCTTACTGATTTAACAAAGTTCGGTATAATGATTTCTAACGGCTCATTTCTTGAAAGTTCTTTTATAAATGCAGTTCCGATAATTCCACCTTGAGCATATGCTGTTACTGAATCAAAACTCGCTTTGTCTTTAATTCCAAAACCAACCATAACCCGATTTTTTAATTGATAGGATTGTAACTTTTGAAGATATGAAGCCACTTGTCCAAAACTAGTTTCTCCTCCAGTTGTTGCAGAAGAGCTTACTGCGTATAAAAAACCAGTACTTAAAAGGTCTAATTTTTTCACTCTTTCTGTTGATGTTTCAGGTGTGACCAAAAAAATAAAATCTAGTCCAAACTCTTTTATAATAGCCCCGTATTCCTTTTCAAACTCATATTCAGGCAAATCAGGTAAAATCAATCCATCTACACCAGCTGCCGCAGCATCCGAACAAAATCGTTTAAAACCATACTGAAGAACTGGATTCATATAACCCATTAATACAATGCCCGTTTTGGCTAAAGCAGGATTGCTTCTACATGATTTCAATTGGCTAAACAACAACTCAATACTCATACCATTGGCTATCGCTCTAGCACTACTTTCTTGAATTACCGGCCCATCAGCCAATGGGTCACTATAGGGCATACCAATTTCAATAATGTCAACACCCGCATTTGCTAGAGACTCCATAATAGTTAGGGTGCTATCTAGCGTAGGAAAACCCGCAGTAAAATAGATATTTAATATAGGTTTTTGGGTATTGTTAAAAATGGATTGAATTCTACTCATAATTTGGGATTAACGAAACAATTAAATACTATTCATATAAGTGGCTAAATCTTTATCTCCTCTTCCACTTAAACAAACCACTACCGTATCGGATGGAGTCAAATTTAATTTTCCAAGAACTGCAAAAGCATGGGCCGTTTCTAAAGCAGGAATAATCCCCTCCGTTTTACTCAAATGAAATGCAGCTTCTAGTGCTTCTTCATCAGTTGCACTCACAAAGATTCCTCTCCCACTTGCATATAAATTGGCATGCATGGGTCCTATACCTGGGTAGTCTAACCCAGCAGAAATACTATGTGGCTCTACTACTTGTCCATCAGAAGTTTGCATTAACAAACTCTTACTACCATGCAATATGCCTTGTGTTCCCAACTGTGTAGTTGCTGCGCTCATACCGGAATTCACCCCCTTTCCTGCGGCTTCTACTGCTACAATTTTTACTGTTGGTTCATTTAAAAAATGATAAAATGCACCAGCTGCATTACTACCACCACCTACACAAGCAATGATATGCGTAGGTAATGCTTGATTGGTTTTTTCTTTTAATTGAACCTTAATTTCTTTACTGATTATGCTTTGAAATTTTGCAACCATATCAGGATATGGATGAGGTCCTACCACACTTCCTATGATATAATGGGTATCATTAGGGTGATTGATCCAATCTCTAATAGCTTCATTGGTTGCATCTTTCAAAGTTTTACTACCACTGGTTGCTGGTATAACTTTAGCTCCTAACATTTTCATGCGAGCTACATTGGGAGCTTGTCTTTCAATGTCTTTTTCACCCATATATACAATGCACTCCATCCCTTTTAAAGCACAAACAGTAGCAGTTGCAACACCATGCTGTCCTGCACCTGTTTCTGCAATAATTCTTGTTTTTCCTAAACGTTGGGCTAATAAAATTTGACCGATGGTATTATTGATTTTATGCGCACCTGTATGACATAAATCTTCTCGTTTTAAATAAATATTTGAATTAAATTCTTTACTTAATCTTTCTGCTTTAAATAAAGGTGTAGGTCTTCCTACATAATCTGCTAATAAGGCATCAAATTCTTGAATAAAAGTTGGATCAGCTATAATTTTCAAATACTGTTCCTTTAATTCAGCTACATTTTGCTGTAACATCTCTGGAATATATGCACCCCCAAATTCTCCATAATATCCATATGAATCGGGTGATTGATAATTCAATACTGCTGTATTCATTTTGCAAAATTTAATTGTAATAAAATTAACCCCTTACTCTGCTCTACCATTAAAACCTGTCCATTGTAATTGTACTTTACTTTAAATACTCCAATTTGATCAACAGTTTTATTTGTGTTGTATGTAATAGTATAACCACTAATTGTAGCAATTTGTTGCTGATAATTATAACTTAAGACCATGTCTCCTATTCTGTCAACTCTACCATTTAAATCGTATTGGATAATAGTACTTCCAATTTTAATTAATCGCCCATCGTAATTAAATTCTAGATTTTGTTCCCCAAGCTTATGAGGGAATGTATTTTTATCATACATGATATCCCCCAATGGCTCCATTTCAATAGATTGAATTTTACCTGAATCATTGATAATTATCAAGGTATTTCCTGCAGAAATTTCATAGCGAGCTTTCCCATTTGTAGATAGCAATACATGCCTTAACTGTTGCGAAAAAGTGAACAGGCTTATACTTAAGAATAAACTAAACAAAAAGAAACGCTTAATCATATATTCATTAATTCATTCATAAATGGTTTTACTTTCAGCATATCTTTTACACCAGGAGTTAATTCAAAACGACTGTTTATATCAACTGAAAATAAATCTTTTGCAACAGGGGTTGTAGAAAAGAACTTTAAAGCCTCTATATCTTCTGGCCCAATTCCACCACTAAGAAAAAATGGTTTGTTGATATTAAGGGAATACAAAATTTCCCAATTAAACCTTTTACCTGTCCCTCCATATTCTGCACCAGCAGTATCAAATAAAAACATATCTACTATGTCTTGATAGTCTTTTATTTTCCACAAAACATCGTCGTCATCTCTTAATCTAAATGCCTTAATTACAGAAATATAATCGGCTATTTTTTCACAATAACGTGGAGTTTCATCCCCATGCAATTGCACTAAGTACAAACCACAATCATCTACTAATGACAATAAGTGATCAGGATTTTCATTTACAAAAACACCTACCTTATTGATTTTTACCCCTTTGGCCTTTTTTAGTTCAGCTTTGGATAAATTTTTTAATACATACCTGGGTGATTTGGGATAAAAGATAAAGCCTGCAAAATCAACCCCCATATCATCCAATTGGTTCATTTGCTCAACACTATTTAAACCGCATACTTTAGCCCGCATTTTGTTTTGTTTTTAATTCATTTACAAAATTGGCAAAAGCAATAGAAGGATTGGATTCGCGCATAAAGCGTTCCCCAATCAAAAAACCGGCAAACCCAGCTTTTTGTAAAGTTACAATAGTATCTGTATGATCGATCCCACTTTCTGCAATCGCAGGAATGTCAGATGGAATCTGATTAATCAATCCCAATGAAATATCAATATTTACTTCAAAATTTTTTAGGTTACGATTATTCACGCCAACTAAATCAACTTCATTGCAAATATGATCCAATTCAGTATCATCATGTATTTCTAATAATACTTCTAACCCTAATTGATGAGCTAGTTGCGAAAATTGTTTTACTTGAACAGGGCTTAAACATGCGGCAATTAATAGAATCACAGCAGCACCACTTGCTTTGGCTTCAATAATTTGGTATTCACTTATCATGAAATCCTTTCTTAGTAAGGGAATTTTATTGATTGTAGCTGCTTCTAAGTCGGTTAAAGCACCCCCAAAAAACGCGGCATCAGTTAAAACAGAAATACCTGCTGCACCATATTGCGTATAAGCCATTGTTACATCCTGAACGGTTGCACCTGCATTGATCACTCCCTTACTGGGCGACTTTCTTTTAAATTCTGCGATGATTCCAGTGTTAGATTGGTCTTGCAAATTAGCTTTTAGTGATAATGACGGCATTTGAAAAAACCTGGATTGCTCTAATTGTGCAATTGATCTTACAGATTGCTGTTCTGCTACTTCTAATTTCTTCTGAGCTACGATGGTATCAAGAATGGTCATAAATAAATTTCTAAGAGGATTACTATGATTGTAATGTAATAAGCTGATTAAATGACTGATATGCAGCGCCTGACTCTAGACTATCAACGGCAGCCTGATAAGCTGCTTGGTAATTGCTGTATTTATTAGTTGAATTCAATGCCATTGCAGCATTGGCTAATACCACAGCATTTTGTGACCAAGTGCCCTCTCCCTTAATAATTTTAAGAAAAATAGCAGCTGATTCTTCAACAGTATTTCCTCCATAAATTGCTTCGGGCATAACCATTTTTTTACCTAGCTCAATTGCTGAGTAAACAGCTTCTCCTTCTTTTGTGATTACTTTTGTATCGCTGGTTAGTGATATTTCATCATATCCATCTAAACTATGTATTATGGTGAATGACTTACCTGTTTGTTGCAACAAATAATTATATATCCTTGCCATTTCCAAATTATACACACCTACTAATTGATAGTCTGGATTAGCAGGATTAACCATTGGTCCTAGCATATTAAAAAATGTTCTTACACCTAATTGCTTTCTGATTGGCCCTACTACTTTTAAAGCTGGATGAAATAAAGGAGCATGCATAAAACAAATATTTGCTTTATCAATTTCTTGTTTTAACAAACTCCCATCTTGTTTAAAACGATACCCCAATTGTTCCATCACATTTGATGCACCACTAATGGTAGAAGCACCATAGTTACCATGTTTTGCCACTTTTTGACCCGTACCTGCAACAATAAAACAAGCCAAGGTAGAAATATTAAAAGAGTTTTTACCATCTCCCCCAGTACCAACTATATCCACCAAATCGGTTGTACCCAATTCAGTTTTAACACATAACTCTAACAGTGCATCTCTAAATCCATTGAGCTCATCAATGGTAATACTTCGCATTAAAAAAACGGTAATAAATGACGCTATTTCTGCATCGTTGAATTGCCCTTTTGCCATATTAATCATGACTTCATAAGCTTTTGATCTGGTAAGGGATTTATATTCAAATAGAAACTGTAGTATTTTTTTCATTTTATCTTTTTAACCAGTTTTGAATAATTTTTTCACCTTCTGGTGTTAATATACTTTCAGGATGAAATTGCACACCTTCAACATCATAAGTTGTATGTGCTAATCCCATAATAAATCCGTTTTCGTCTTTTGCAGTGATTTGTAAACAAGCTGGTAAATTTTGCTCACTTACTACCCAACTATGGTATCTGCCTACTTCAATTACATCAGTCAATCCGTTATATAGAGAAGAAGTGGAACCATTACTTAACTTTTCAATTTGAATTGGAGTAGCTACCCCGTGAAATACTTTTGCGAGGTTAACGAGCTTTGCTCCAAAAACCTCACCAATTGCTTGATGTCCTAAACAAACGCCTAACATACTTTTAGTTGCAGCATATTCCTTGATAATTGGCAAAAGCAACCCAGCTTCAGATGGAATACCAGGTCCGGGAGACAATACTATTTTATCGTATTTTTTTACTTCAGACAAGTCAATTTGATCATTCTTACATACATCTGGTTGAATGCCGGTCAAGTGAGCAATTGAATGCACGAGATTATAAGTGAATGAATCGTAATTATCAAAAACCAAAATTTTCATAACCTTTTTTTTAATGAACCTGAACTGCAAAAGCTGCAGCTTGCTTTAGCGCGTTTAATTTGTTGTTTACTTCTTGCAATTCACTTTCAGGATTACTCGCAGCAACCACTCCTGCTCCTGCTTGACAAATCAATTGATTTTGCTTACTCAGAAAAGTTCTGATCATAATTGCATGATTAAAAGTTCCATCAAATCCAACAAATCCAATTGCTCCTCCATAAAAACTCCTAGCAGTTGGTTCATATTCTCGAATGATTTCTAAAGCTTTTACTTTAGGCGCACCACTTAATGTACCAGCAGGAAAACTTCCTGCAAAAATTTCAAATGGATTATAGGCTGCTCTCAGCTTTCCTTCAACTTCACTTACTAAATGTATAACATGACTGTAATACTGAACTTGTCTATAATGTGCCACTGAAACTTCATCACATACCCTACTTAAATCATTTCTTGCCAAGTCTACTAACATGACGTGTTCGGCATTCTCTTTCGTATCTTTTAATAAATTTTCTGCGGCCAGCTGATCAATAGCATCATCCCCTGTTCGTTTAAATGTTCCAGCAATTGGATGAACAATTGCTTTGCCATTTTTTATTACCAATTGGGCTTCAGGTGACGAACCCATTATTTTATAATCTCCATAATCAAAGAAAAATAAATAAGGAGATGGATTGATACTTCTTAATGCCCTATACACATTGAACTCATCTCCAGTAAAAGAATGAGAAAACTGTCTGCTTAAAACAATTTGAAAAACATCTCCTCGCAAACATCTTTTAATGCCTTTATTCACTAGGTCAATAAAGTTTTCGTCACTCATATTTGAGCGCTCTTTGCCTATTAGACTAAAAGGATAAACTGGGACATCTTTACTTCTTATTAGGGATTCTATCACTTGAATATCACCCTCTAAACCAGGTAGTTTATTTTCACAAATAATCAATTCGTCTTTAAAATGATTAAAAGCAATCACGTATTGGTATAAACGATATCTAATCAGTGGAATAGTTGGTGTTGATTCAATGGGGGCTACAGCATGGTCAAAAAAGGAAATAGCATCAAAACAAGTATATCCATACAATCCTTGAGCAAAAAGATATTGAGGATCTACTGGTTTTTCAACTTCAAAATGTTTCATGAAATCCCACAAATACTGAGGTATATTCAATTGCTGATCTAAGGTCTTCTTAACGGCTTCATCCCCAGGCATCTTGTATTCTAGGGATTTATTATCCTTTACTTCTATCCCTCCTATAGCGTTAATACAGATAAACGAATAACTATTTTCGTTTGCGTGATGATCGGTACTTTCTAGCAGTATGGTATCCCTGAATCGATCCCTGAGCCGCAAATAAATACCAACAGGGGTGTATATATCACCCAATATTTTTTTTCCTGTTGTAGTCAATTGCATTTTATTCATTTTATAAGATTAGATCAAAAAAAAAGCCCCAGATGAATCCGGGGCTTTGAATATATTCAATTAGTATTGGTCATGCCATTACAATCCCCGCGAAGAGTTAGAATGCCACCACCAATGCTTGTTTACTATAATCATAGTGCAAATATCTAGTTTCAGAATGAATTCACAAAAAAAATTACAAAACACCTTTTGTTGAAGGTAAATAATTACTAATTGGATCTCTTTTAACGGCCATTCTAATTGCTTTTGCAAAGGCTTTAAAAATGACTTCTATTTTATGGTGCTCATTGTCTCCTTTGCATTCTATGTTTAAGTTACATTTTGCCCCATCACTGAATGACTTAAAAAAGTGAAAAAACATTTCCGTAGGCATTTCTCCAATCTTTTCTCTTTTAAAATCTGCATTCCAAACCAACCAGTTTCTACCCCCAAAATCAATTAATACTTTTGCATCTGCTTCATCCATTGGCAAAGCAAAACCATATCGCTCCATTCCTCTTTTATCGAATAGTGCTTTTGCAAAAGCTTCCCCCAATGCTATTCCGGTATCTTCAATGGTATGGTGTTCATCAATATGTAAATCACCTTTAGTAGTAATGGCTAAATCAATTTTACCATGACGAGCAATTTGATCTAACATATGATCAAAAAAACCTAATCCAGTATCAATAGCAGCTTTACCTGATCCATCCATATTTACGTCTATCGAAATTTTTGTTTCGTTGGTATTCCGTTCGTGATGTACTTTTCTCAACCCGAGTTTCAGAAATGAATACACTTCGTCCCATGAACTGGTTTCTAATACGATTGTATCTTTAAAAGCCAATTCCTGCTCAGAAGTTAATTCGTGTAAACCAGATTTAAAATAAATTGCCTTAGCTCCCAAATTGATGGCTAACTGAATATCGCTCCACCTATCTCCAATCACGAACGAATGAGCCAGATCAAAAGAATCATTGCCCATCAAATGTTTCAATAAGTCTGTTCCAGGTTTGCGGGTTGGCAAATTATCAGCAGCAAAGGTTCTGTCAATAATCATTTCATCAAATTGAAAACCTACTGAGTCGAGTGTTCTTATCATTAAATCATGATAAGGATAAAATTGTTCTTCTGGATAAGAATTGGTTCCCAATCCATCTTGGTTCGTTACCATCACTTTGTAAAAATCAAAGTCCGTTGCAATTCTTGATAAATTGGTAAGTGCTCCTTTTACAAAATTTGTTTTATCAATAGCATCAATTTGAAAATCTATGGGTGGTTCTTCTAATACCACTCCATCTCTATCTATAAAAAGTATTTGTTTCATGATTATTTTTTTGCCCTTTGTTTTTTCACTTCAGCAACAGTTACTGCTCCAGCTTTATTTCCAAAACTATTTCTGATATAAGTGAGTACATCTGCAATTTGTTGATCCGTCAAGAATGAATGAGCTGCCATTGGATTATTATATTCCTCTCCATTAATTTCTATAGGATCAGACAACCCTTTTAAAACAATATCTATCAATCTGGTTTTACTTCCAGTAACATAAACCGTTCCCGCCAGCGGAGGATTTAATCTAGGCACCCCATTACCATCGGCTTGATGACAAGCTTGACAATACATATCATAAACTTTCTTGCCATTCAATAATTGTTTAGACTTCCCCTGGCTAGCTGTTTGAGCATTTAAATTAGAAAAGAGCAAAATCAACCCTAATCCTAATATGGCAACTTTTATTCTCATTAATTATTGGAATTATTTATTGTAAGAAATTTTCCAAACATATCCTGCTTTATCATCGGACACATAAATTGACCCATCTTCGCCTTGAGCTAATCCAGTTGGACGATGCTTAGCTGCAGACAAATTGGTTACTGGTGACATTCCAGAAAATCCATCAGCAAATACTTCCCATTTTCCAGTGGGCACTCCATTCTTCATAGGCACAAATACAACATAAAATCCTTCCTGGGGCTCTGGTGTTCTATTCCAACTACCATGGAATGCAATAAACGCGCCGTTCTTGTACCGCTCTGGAAATTGATTGCCCGAATAGATTAATAAAGCATTGGGTGCCATATGGCCAGGAAATCCAACTAATGGATCAATTGCATTGGGCGCACCCTCTTTTTTCCCATCTCCTCCATATTCTGGATTCAATATTTTTTTATTTTGAAAATGATCCCAATGAATATATGGCCAACCGCAATCATCGCCTTTCTTTACTCTGTAAAAAGTTTCAGAAGGCATTTCAGCGCCACGTTTTTGATCATACATTTCAGGAAAATATTGGTACAACATATCTCTACCGTGAATGGTGACATATAAATCGTTCACTTCATTGTTCCAATCAATGCCCAATGCATTGCGCATGCCAGTTGCATATCTAATACCATCACTTAAAGTTTGATTGGTTTTTGTTGTACTAAATTGCCAAATGCCTCCAGCATTTTCTAAAATAGGACAAGGAGTTAAACCTGGGGAACCTTTTTGTCGATCTTGCTCTTGACAAACATTTGAAGGTGCGCCTATGTTTACATATAGATTACCTACTTTATCAAATGTAATTGACTTAGATGCATGTTGTCTTTTATTCAATAATCCATCAACTACAATTTCAGGTTGATCGGGATTATTAATATTCTGGTTTGCGTCTAATTTATATCGATATATGGTTTGATCAGAAGTAGCATATAAATACCCATTATTAATGGCAATTCCAGTACCTGTATAGTTTCCAAATGCCAAAGTATCTTCCATGACACCATCTTTATTCTTGTCTCGCAAACGATAAATTCCTTTACCATTTACCAAACGATCTAACTTCATATACAAGTCTCCATTGCTATTTACAGCAATATGTCTTACCCTTCCCAAATCATTGGCTACAATTTTACTGGTAAAACCTGCAGGTAATTGAATAGGCACTTGTTGCTTTGGCTGAGCAGCAACAATATTCAAAACCAAAAACATCGCTATTACTGAACTGATTTTTTGCATATTTTATATTTATTAAAGCATGAATTTATGAATTGAATTGATACCAGTCTTGCATTGCTTCTATTAAGCTGGTATTATCTTGTTCTGAGCCTACCGTAACCCTTAAGCATTCATCGCATAATTGTACATTGCTTCTATCTCTTAAAACAATGCCCTTCGTTAATAAAAACTCATACACTTTTCTTGCATCTTTTATTTTAACCAATAAAAAATTAGCGTCTGAAGGATAAACCATTTCTACAGTAGGCATTGTATTAAACACTTCAGCCAATGCATCACGCATATCTACCAATAGTCGAATCATGTCATTTACCTGACCAACTTCATCCAAAGCTTTTAAAGCCAACTCTTGTGTTGATTGATTAATATTATAGGGCGGCTTCACTTTATTCAGCACTTCGATAATGGCAGTAGAAGCAAAAGCCATACCCAGTCTTAATCCTGCTAAACCCCAGGCTTTACTAAATGTTTGCAAAACAACCAAGTTAGGATACTCAGTCAATTCTTGTACAAAGGATTTTTGTTTCGAAAAATTTATATACGCTTCGTCTATCACTACAATCCCATTAAAATTATTCAGGATTGTTTCAATATCTAAGCGGTTGATTGAGTTCCCTGTTGGGTTATTGGGAGAACAGATCCAAATCAATTTGGTATGTTTATCTATAGCTTGCTCTATCTCCAAAAGATTTAACTGAAAGTTAGACAGCAAGGGAATTTTCTTTAACTCCACATCATTAATATGAGCACTTACTTCGTACATACCATAAGTAGGTGGACAAATAATCACATTGTCTTTTGATGGAGTACAAAAACTTCTATACAATAAGTCTATGCATTCATCACTTCCGTTTCCTAAGAAAATATGTTCTGATGCTATTCCTTTTACAACTGATAATTTATCTTTTATTGCAACTTGATGAGGGTCTGGGTAACGATTGTACCATTTTGGCAAAGGTGAGCCCAAGCTATTTTCGTTGGCATCTAAAAAGACTTTTGCTTCTCCACTAAACTCATCTCTTGCAGATGAATAGGGTGATAACTGAGCAATATTGGGTCTAATAAGTTCATTTAAATTAAACAACATATAATTTTATTTAAGTCTTACTCTTACTGCTTCTGCATGCGCCTGAAGGCCTTCAGCTTCTGCCATGGTTTCAACAGTTTTAGCAATAGCAGTTAAGCCTTCTTTAGTTAATTGCTGGAAAGTGATTTTTTTAACAAAGCTATCTACACTTACTCCACTATACATTCTAGCATAAGCATTCGTTGGCAGTGTATGATTGGTCCCACTGGCATAATCGCCTACTGATTCAGGAGAATAATTACCAATAAATACAGAGCCAGCATTTGAAATTTGTTCTGCAATTTCATTTGCATTTTGGCAAGCTATAATCAGATGTTCTGCAGCATAATCATTCACTAATTCTACCGCATCGGATAAATTGCTCATCAAAACTGCTCGACTATTTTGAAGTGCTTTAATTGCTAGATCTTTTCTAGGCAAAATCGCTAACTGACTCAATAACGATTGGTTTACCGCATCAATTAATTGTTTAGAAGTACTAACCAATAAAACTTGGCTGTCGGCACCATGCTCTGCCTGACTTAACAAATCAGCAGCAACATAATCGGGGACTGCTGAATCATCGGCTAACACACATACTTCGCTAGGTCCTGCAGGCATATCAATCGCGACCCCATCCAACTGCACCATTTGTTTGGCCGCAGTAACATACTGATTCCCTGGTCCAAATATTTTATATACAGATGGAACGGTTTCTGTTCCATATGCCATTGCTGCAATAGCTTGAACTCCACCAATTTTGAATAATTGTGTAATACCAACCAAATTAGCTGCATAAATAATTGCTGGATGCAAATCGCCATTTTTATTGGGAGGAGAACAAAGAATTACTTGTTTACATTCAGCTATTTGTGCAGGTATACCTAACATTAAAATGGTGGAAAATAATGGAGCTGACCCTCCCGGAATATATAAACCCACTTTGTCTATTCCTACCGATTTACGCCAGCAAGAAATGCCAGGCATAGTTTCAATAGGTAGCGCTTGACTTACCTGTGTTAAATGAAACTTTCGAATATTCTCTGCAGCTGTTTCAATAGCTACTTTCAAAGCTGAATCTAATTGCGTTTTTGCATTAATTATTTCAGCTTCGGTAACTTGAAAATTTTCTAAACTTACCCCATCAAACTGCAATGTATATTGGCTTATGGCATGATCCCCACCCTGCTTTACTCCGTTTAAAACCGCGGCAACTTTATCATTGAGATAATTATAATCAGCAACAGGTCTTTTAATAATATTGACCCAGTTGATTTTATCAGGAAATTGAATAATATTCATCATAATTTATATAATCATTTTCTCTATTGGAACAACCAAAATGCCCTCTGCACCAGCCGCTTTTAATTGCTCAATAATATTCCAAAAATCATTTTCATTTAACACACTGTGTACACTGCTCCAACCTTCTGTTGCCAAGGGTAGAACGGTAGGGCTTTTCATGCCTGGCAATAAACCGATAATTTCATCCAGTTTATTGTTAGGAGCATTTAACAATATGTACTTATTGTTCTTCGCTTTTTTAACAGACTGGATGCGAAAAATAAGTCTTTGTAATAATTGCTGCTGTAATTCATTCAATGAATTGTTTTTAATTAAAACAGCCTGTGACTCAAAAATAACTTCCACTTCTTTTAACCCATTCATAAATAAGGTTGATCCACTACTTACCAAATCACATATTGCATCAGCCAAACCTATACCAGGAGCTATTTCTACACTACCGCTGATTTCATGAATTTCTGCACTTATCCCTTTTGTTTTTAGAAAATTGGATACTATCACGGGATAACTAGTCGCAATCTTTTTGTTCTGTAAAAACTGAGCATTTTCATACACTTCATTTCTTTGGACAGCCATACTTAGTCTACACTTACCAAAACCAAGTTTTTCCTCAATTTCTACTTTTTTATTTTTTTCAAAAACCACATTTTCACCAACAAATCCAATATCAGCAACTCCATCTTCTACGTATTGTGGAATATCGTCATCTCTCAAGAAAAACACTTCAATCGGAAAATTAGTTGCATCTGCTTTTAACTTGTTGACCCCATTACTGATATCTATCCCACATTCCTTCAACAAACGCATAGAATCATCGTGCAATCTTCCACTTTTTTGAATGGCTAGTCTCAATTTGCTGTTTTGATTATTATTTTTCATATTTAATTATTACTGATGTTAATGCAAAAAAAAAGCCTACCGGTAGGTAAGCTAGTGTTTAATATATTATTACAAATACACCGATGCCTACCCTTTGGGATGCATATGATGGTGATGTATATGTAGGCTCTTTATCATTGAGTGGCAAAACTAAGTTGCTATTTCAATAATGACAAATATTTTTTCAGGAACTTCCTTGAGCTGAATTTACTAGACTAATTATTGGTAATTTGAGCAACATAGAATTGCTCAATTAAATTAAGCTAACATGAAAATGATTAAACATTGCTTGACTGTATTAATAGTACTTGTTAGTACAGCATTGGTGAATGCGCAAGACGCAGCCAGTTATCAAAATCCACCTAAAGTAATTGCAGATTTATTACTTGCGAAACCAACTCCGTCGGTTAGTATAGACGGAAAAGCTATTTGGATGTTATTGTCTGAAAGAAATTCATACCCAACCGTTGAAGAATTAGGGCAACCTGAAATTAAAGTTGCAGGATTAAGACTTAATCCAAATAATTTTTCACCCAGTAGACAAACTTTTATCAATAATTTTTTACTAAAAAATTTAAAAGATAATAAAGTTTATTCCATTAATGGATTACCCGCAAACCTATTGGCAGGATCAGTAACATGGAGTCCTTCGGAAAATAAAATTGCATTTACCCATACCAGTAATAACAAAGTTGAGTTATATATTATTGACGTTGCAACAAAAAAAGCCAGTTTAATTAGCAAAAGAGCACTTAATACCGTTTTAGGCAGTCCTTACACATGGGTAGACGATAATACCATTTTATATAAATCCACTGTATCTATTGCTGCCAATGCGCCTAAAAGACCCATCACGCCAAAAGGCCCTACTATTCAGCAAAACTTAGGGAAAGCAGCACCTAGCCCCACCTATCAAGACTTGATCAAAAGTCCTTATGATGAACAACTATTTCAATTTTATGCAACATCACAATTAGTTATCAATAAAAATGGAATAGAAACCCTATCTGGCAAACCTTGCATCTTAAGCAGTTTTAGCTTATCTCCTGATAAAAAGTATTTACTACAAAAACAATTACAACAACCTTTCTCTTATTTAGTAACTGCAAATGGTTTCCCTTCAAAAATGTTGGTAACCGATTTAACAGGTAAAATAGTAAAAGTTTTAGCAGAGTTACCTTCAACGGAAGGCACCCCTTCTGGATATGATAATACACAAAATGTTCCAAGAAGTTTTGACTGGAGAGATGACGAGGCTGCTACCATTACTTGGGCTGAACCTCTAGATAGTGGATTAATTAAAAAACAAGTTGAATATAGAGATGCTATATATGCAATTTCCGCTCCATTTGAGGGAAACGCCAAGATCCTTTTCAAAACTAAATTACGTTATGGAGGAACTACTTGGGGAAACGAAAACATTGCATTAGTCAATGAAATATCTAGAAGCAAACAATTGATTCGTGTCAATTTGTTTAATTCTAGCAAAGGAACTTTGGAGTTGTTGTTAGAGCGAAATCAAACAGACGCATACGGCAACCCTGGCTCTCCAGTTACTAGTAAAAATAAGTATGGCAGAAACGTTATCACAACAATTGACAATGGCACCAAATTATTAATGAATAATCCTACAGGATCATCACCAAAAGGGGATTTACCCTTCTTAGCAAAATTTGACATAGCCACCAAGCAAAATGAAATCATCTGG
Organism: Sediminibacterium sp.; assembly: GCA_049242025.1. Classification (GTDB taxonomy): domain Bacteria; phylum Bacteroidota; class Bacteroidia; order Chitinophagales; family Chitinophagaceae; genus Sediminibacterium. Next base: position 13,084 of record JBMLPQ010000075.1, on the reverse strand, counting down.
AGATGTAATGAAGGAGTCTATGAATATGTAGTAGAAATTTTAGATGCAAATAATTTAACGGTATTGAGCAGAAAAGAGTCTCAAAAAGACGTACCCAACTATTATATCAAGCATCTTAAGTTAAAAATAGCTGATCAGGCAATCACCAATTTCACCAATCCTTATCCAGCATTAGAAGGAGTGATAAAAGAAAAAATAAAATATAAAAGAGCAGATGGTGTAGACTTAACGGGTGATCTTTATTTACCTGCTGGATACAACAAAGCGCAAGGGCCGTTACCATTGATTATTTGGGCTTATCCAAGAGAATTTAACTCTGCTGCAGATGCAGCTCAAATAAGAGGTAGTAAAGACAGATTCACTACGCTAAGCTGGGGTTCTCCTATTTACTATGTTACACAAGGTTACGCAGTATTAGACAATGCTGAAATGCCCATTGTTGCAGCAGGAAAAGACAAAAAGCCCAATGATAATTTTATTGAACAATTAAAACTAAACGCGGAATCAGCCATTGGGCATTTATCGGGATTAGGTATTGCTGATAAAAACAAAGTGGCAGTGGGTGGACATAGCTATGGCGCATTTATGACTGCGAATCTATTGGCACATACCAACTGGTTTAAAGCCGGTATTGCGAGAAGTGGCGCTTATAATAGAACCCTTACGCCATTTGGATTTCAAAATGAAGACAGAACATATTGGGAAGCTCCTGACTTGTATTACAATATGAGTCCCTTTAGTTATGCGGATAAAATTAAAACACCGATTTTGTTAATACATGGAGAAGCAGATGATAATACAGGAACCTATCCAATTAACAGTGAGCGATTGTTTGCCGCAATCAAAGGAAATGGAGGAACAGTTAGGTTTGTATACTTACCCTATGAAGCGCATGGTTACAGGGGTAAAGAAAATGTATTACACACACTTTGGGAACAATTTCAATGGCTAGAGAAATACGTGAAGAATACAAAATAATTGATTAAAAAAAAGAGTCCTGAAAATTTAGGACTCTTTTTTTATGCTGCATTATTCCTTTTGCAATGCATCAATAAGCTAAAAATTAATGAAACGGATATACCTACAATGGCAAACCAAATTGACCTAGATAAATAAACTGGATTGCGCAACTTCACTTGGATAATCCAATCTCCAATAGGTATATACTGTTCATGAACAATCCCTTTAGAAAAATTATCTCTGTTTTCGTTGAATAAAGGAATGTACTTTTTTCCTACTTGTTGTTTTTTTACTTGATATATATAGGTTTCATTCATCCCAGAACTATCTAACCCAAGTAAACGGGTAAACTTATCTTTTTTAATCACAACAGCTGAGTAACCCCACAAAGAATCATTTTGAATTATCGGATACCTACCTACAAAACCCACTCCACCTTGTTTTAATGTGAATGGACCTTCAAAACGAAGACTATTTAAACTAGATGACAACATAATTTCTCGAATATGTTCATTATCAGTTCTTAAATCGTACCCAATAGATAGTTCATTTCCTTTTAATGGGTAGGTATTGATAATTACCATGTCTTGAACCAACTGTATTGCATCTAAGTATTCATTATTTTTCAACAACTCTTTTGCTACTTCTTCAAAGTGATCCTTTAATAAATCATGCTCAATGAGTAAAGCAAGTATACTAGTAACATTATTACTTTGGCTCAAGGCCGATTCAATACGTTGTTTTAAATGTGCAGACTCATATTGAACCAAATGAATCTCCCTTTCCTTTTCAATGGTATAAATTTTAAATGCTGCTATTTGAGTAATTGCAATAAAAATTACAAATACAGAAATAGCAGCATAATTATTTTTCAAGAAAGTAAACATGTATGATAATGCAGGTTTTACATCTAATTTGTGCAGCAATAAGTTATGCAAAAAAAATTAAATAACTGCATTTATTAATACCCTAGCCCCCAATCTCTTCCCTTAAGAATAGCTGGAACTCCCTCTGCAATCCATTTAGCAGGCTTATCCCCTTTTAATAAATAGTCAAAAAATTGTTGCTCGCGAATTTGAATATCTTTTCTATTTCTACGCTCTACTAAATTATGGTCTTCGTTATTGTAATTCAACATCCAAACTGGTTTCCCTAATCTGCGAAGGGCTGTAAACATTTCAATACCTTGATACCATGGCACAGCTCCATCTGCATCATTGTGCATAATCACCACAGGAGTTTTTACTTTAGGGAAATAAAACAACGGCGAGTTTTCTATATACAAATTAGGCTTCTCCCATAAAGTAGCTCCAATTCTACTCTGTGTTTTTTCGTATTGAAACTGTCTGTTCAAACCAGTACCCCAACGGATTCCACCATAAGCACTGGTCATATTCGCAACCGGTGCACCAGCCCAAGCAGCAGCATATAAATTGGTACGTGTGATTAAATGCGCGATCTGATATCCGCCCCAACTTTGGCCCTGCAATCCTAATTTGGTACTATCAACATAGCCTTTTGCAACCAATGCTCTTGTTCCACTTACAATATAATCATAAGCACTTTGCCCAGGATAACCCGTTTTATACCAGATATCTGGAACAAAAACGATGTATCCCCTACTCACAAAAAATGGAATATTTAATCTAGAAGGAGTAGGCGCAGGAGCGCTGTATCCGTACAATCCATCACTGCTTCTTTCATAGAAATAAGCAATCATTGGATACTTTTTCTTTGGATCAAAATCTTCTGGTTTATAAACAATACCCTCAGCTATTTTTCCAGTATAAGCTTTCCAAGTAAACAATTCAGCAGAACCCCAATTGTAATTAGCTTGTTGCGGATTAGGTTGGTGCAAAGAAGGTGCATTCTGTACATCTTGTAAAATTGAATTAGGCTTCCAATCAATCACAGCAATATTAGAAGAACGCTGAAATGTCTCCGTTCCAAAACTAATGACATCAGCTTCTTTAGCTTTAGACACAGCTGATATTCTGGTAGGCAAAGTTGCATTTGAAGCATTTATTTCAAAAAGAGTACCCATTACATGCGTTTTCAAACCACTGCCTTTATTTTTTTGGTTGAATACATTTAATAATAAAGTTTGATTCTTTTTTATGAATCGAGCTTCTCTGTCTAGCGTGATATTTCTTAAGACAAGATTATTTTTTCTACCTAAACCACCAGTAATATTGATAGAAGATTTAGTTCCCAAAGGATCAATTTGCCAAATATCAAACTGATCATAAATCAATAATGATTCGTCATTTTCTATCCAACCAACCAAACCATAAGCATTGGGATCATCGGGTACATCATTTTCAATATCATATAAAGGCAGTTTAATATCAGCAGCAATGGAAGTCATTTTTTGAGATTCACTGTTGTAGGCACTATACTTCTTTTTTACTTCATCATAAATCACCAAATATTTTCCAGTAGAAGAAGGATAGATATTCCCTTTTATATTGGCTAAAATAAGCTGTTTACTATCAGTTAATGGATTGATTGCATATATGTCTGAAAATGAAGCTCCTTGCCACTGAGATGCAATTCGCTTGCCCTCATCGGCAACGCCATAAAAAACAGCACCATCACCTTCATTGGTTTGAATAATATTTCTGAAAGCGGGGCTACCAATTTGAACTACTGAACCTTTGTCAAAATCGAACCTAGCCAAATATGCTTTATTTAATTCTTGCTGTAGATTACGCAACTGTAAGGGTTGTAAATAATCATCCTTATAATGCCAAACGTCTACACTTACTCTTTCAAAGTCTGGGGTAAGCGTATCTTTTACTGGTAATATTGGAGCAGTACCAAAGAACAAACGACTTCCCGATTTACTAAAGCTGATTGCTTGTGCATTCTCACTTAAAGTAAAATTAGCAGGCATTCCACTTGTATTTTTTTGCACTAACAATACTGCACTGTCAGCTCCATTTTTATGATAAAATAACTTGTAAAACTTTTGCAACGATTTAGCACTGCTATCTCTTTCTGCTATAAAAGCCAACTGATTGCCCAATTCATCCATTCTATATCCCTTGGCATCATTAAAACCAGTTAACACTATAGATGATTTTTTATTGACCAAGTCAACTTTAATTACCTGAGGTTTAACTTTGGTGTCGCCTGTCTTTTTGGTGGTTTCAAGCAATAAAATATTTCCTTTTTTATTGAAGAAATATTCGCTAACCAAATTATATACAACGGTATCCCCAGTTAATAAATGATGAACTACTAAATCTGTACCTTCTTCAAAAGGTTCTGCAGCAGCTCTTGGTGTAGGGGGAGCAAGGGGCGCTGCTGGTTTAGTAGCGCTATCTGATTGTGGTGCTCTTGAAGCTTGGGCTACCGGTTTTTTCTCTAAGTGATAGGCTAAAAAAACGGCTTGTTCATCTGCAATTTTAAAACTCTTCACCTGAGCCACTTTGGTGATTTTCCCAGACAATAAATCTACCACAGCCAATGAGTCTTTTGGCATTTCTTCAGGACGCTTCTTTTTAATTTTTGCCTCTCTGGTATCTTTAAAAAAGGGTTTTATTCTACAAATTAAAAAACGACTATTGTCGGTTATATTGGCATTGTATCCTCTTGCAATTTCTGCTACATTCGATCCATCTTTCTTCTTAATATACAAGAGCCCATCGCCTTCTTGGGGTGTAACCGTAAATGCAATAAATTTTCCATCATCGCTAATTAAACGTTCTGCAATATTCTGCCATCCGTCATAAACACTGTGGTCTAAAGGTTTTTTTTGACCATAGCTTGTTATGCCAAGGAACAACAAAACAATAAATGTGGTGATTCTCATGTTCATATTATTTTTGAATATTCCGAAGATAATTAAACAATAGCCAAAACCTATTGTTGTTGATAGGTATTTGATAAATGGATGAATTATGAAACGTTTTCTTTTTTTACTGATAATATGTTACTCTTTTTTAGATTTAAATGCACAAAACACAGGGATATATTCAGGAATCATTCTAGATAAGCAATTACAAAAACCCATACAAGGTGCAGTGGTAAAGTTGGTACAATTAGATCAATCTGTAGTAACAGATAGTGCAGGAAGATTTCAATTCACCCAAATTAAGTCAGGATACTACACGTTCATTTTCAGCGCATTAGGATATACAACTCAATCTAAATTTAATGTTACCATTGCAAGTGGTAACGAAAATACAATGGTAATTGAGTTAGAGTCTTCCATTCAAGAGTTGGCGGCAGTTACTGTTAATAGTACCAATAGAAATAGATCTGCTAAAGCAGCTACATTGGAGACGCCCTTAAGTGTTCAAAGATTAACCAGCGAAGAAATTAAAGCCAACCCTGGAGGGAACTTTGATATCTCTAGGGTAATACAAGCATTACCTGGTGTGGGAGGGTCATCCAGTACTGCAGGATTTAGAAATGATATTATCATTAGAGGGGGTGCTCCTAACGAAAATGTTTTTTACTTGGATGGAATAGAAATACCGGTGATCAACCACTTTGCTACACAAGGAAGTGCAGGAGGTCCTACTGGAATTTTAAACGTAAGCTTTATTGAAGAAGTAAAATTATCTTCCTCTGCATTTGATGCAAGATTCGATAATACGCTTTCGTCTGTTTTTGAATTTAAACAAAAAAGAGGAAACAATAACAGAGTCCAGGGTAATATACGTTTGAGTGGAACAGAATTAGCTACCACTTTTGATGGACCAATTGGCAAGTCTGGAAAAACTACTTTCTTAGCATCTGCAAGAAGAAGTTATTTGCAATTACTTTTCAAAGCCATCGACTTACCCATTAGACCCAATTATTGGGATTTTCAATACAAAATTTCGCATCAGTTAAGTAAAAAAACGACCCTCACGTTATTAGGAGTAGGTGCCATTGATGAATTCAATTTTGCGGCACCGAAAGAAGCAACTCCTGAAAAGTTATACGTCTTAAATAGTAACCCATCTATTCAACAATGGAACTATACAATAGGAGCTTCAATAAGGCATCAATTAAATAATGGATATTGGAATTTAGCGCTGAGTAGAAACGCTTTCAACAACCAATTAGAAAAATATGAGAACAATCTTGGCCCCATTAGAGGCAATCAAACGCTTGCATTAAATTCATCAGAGGTAGAAAACAAGTTAAGATTTGACGTTAATCAAAACTTCAATGGGTTTAAATTAAGTTACGGTTTGGTAGCTCAACTGGTATCCTTTTCTAACAATACCAATCAGTTAATTAGCAATGCCATTGTAGACAACAACAATAATATTATTCAACCCGCTGTTATTAATAATTTCAATAGTACTATTCAATTTGCCAGAATGGGTGCATTTACGCAAGTAGGTAAGCGTTTTTTAGATAACAAATTAGGGCTTAGTGCAGGCATCCGATTTGATCAAAATACATTTACTAAAACAGGGATGAATCCATTGAAAACTTTATCGCCCAGAATTGCCGCTAGTTATGTAATCACAGATAAAATCACTTTTAATGCATCGGTAGGCACTTATTTTAAAATGCTGCCCTATACTGCTCTAGGATACAGAAACAATAATAATGAATTGGTCAATAAAAACACCGATTATACACAGAGCACCCATTATGTTGCAGGATTTGAATACTTACCATCTTCTTCTACGAGATTTACATTTGAGGGATTTTACAAACAATACAGTAATGTCCCGATCAGTGTTAGAAACGGTATTAGTTTATCTAATCAAGGGGCAGATTTTAACGTACTAGGCAACGAAGCGGTTAGCACCACTGGAAAGGGTAAAGCCTATGGATTTGAATTCTTTGCGCAGCAAAAATTGACCAATCGATTTTATGGAGTACTGAGTTATACTTGGTTTGTTAGTAAATATACCAATGCGAATACTAGTTATGTACCTAGTTCATGGGATAATCGACATTTATTGAGTGCAGTGCTTGGATATAAATTGAAACGCAACTGGGAAATTGGTTTAAAGTTCAGATACCAAGGTGGTGTGCCATATACCCCATTTGATTTAATTGCTAGCAGACAAAACTATTTAGCATTAGGAACCGGAATTCCTGATTTCAATAATATTAATACCCAACGTTTAAATGCATTCAATAGTAGTGATATTAGAATTGACAAAAAATGGTATTACAAAAGATTCACTTTAAATTTATTTTTAGACATTACCAACTGGTATCTGGCCAGTAGCCCTGCTCAAGATTCCTATACGTTTCAACGCAATGCAGATAACACAGGATTTCTTACAACAGATGGACAACCCATTCAAGCAAATGGAAGTAATGCAATACCATTTTTTCTAAGAAATAATGATAGAAATGTTACCCCTACCATTGGGTTCATCATTGAATTTTAGTGCGGTTTTTGGTCAGTACTCTAATCATTTGCAAAACAACCGATAAAATAATTAGGGCTACACCATAGTAAAAACTATTAGTCAATTGTTTATTCTCATCAAATAAAACAAATGCCATGATGATGGCATAAACCGGCTCTAAGTTTAAACTTAAATTTTGGGTGAATGCAGACACTTTCTTTAAAGAATCTAGCATTAGCTGCATGGCTACAATAGTGCATAACCAACTCAAAACCAATAACCATCCCCAGTCTGATAAAGTAGGAATCAAACTCATTTCAGGAAAAAAATATCCATAAGCTGGCATCAATAAAGTGAGGACCAATAAGCCTCCGGTAAGCTCGTACAACATAATCACCAAGGGCTCGGTATTATTTACTTGCTGCTTATTAAGCACTGAAAACAATGCGGCTAAAAATGCAGATACCATTCCAACAATTATTCCGGTTTGATATCGCTGATCAAAATGAAAAATCAAATAAATTCCTAACAAACTAATTAAACCTAATCCAACTTCTGTCCATTGAATTTTTTTAGTAACCAATAAGGGCTCTAACAATGCAGTAAATAATCCCGTTGCAGAAAAACAGACCAATCCAATTGATACATTGGATAATTTGATACTCCCATAAAATGCTACCCAATGCAATGCAATTAAACAGCCAATTAATAAAAATCGTATTACGGTAGACTTAGGAAGTGTTGCAGACTTACCCGTTATTTTGAATAATACCGATAAGCTTACTACGGTAATCATTATTCTATACCATACCAAACTCATTTCATTCAAACTAATTAATACCCCTAATATGCCGGTAAAGCCTGCTAAAAAAACAGAGATATGTAATTTGATAAGTGCTTTTTTCAAAATGGAATTTAGGTTGCTTTAACCCTTTTGCGATAATTTTTAAACATGCTTTGCCATTGAATACTAATTACACCTAAAACACCTTCTTTAATAATACCCTTATTCATTTTACTAACCCCAATTTTTCGGTCTTTAAAAATGATGGGTACTTCTTTAATAATAAAACCCAGTTTCCAAGCAGCAAATTTCATTTCAATTTGAAATGCATAGCCAACAAAAGAAATCATATCAAAATTAATGGCTTCTAGTACTTCTCTTTTATAACAAACAAATCCTGCAGTAGGATCTTGGATTGGCATCCATGTAAGCATTTTGGTATATAGCGCTCCTCCTCTAGAATACAATTGCCTGTCCAATGGCCAATTTTCTGTTTGCCCACCCTTTACATACCTGCTGCCCACAGCCACTTGTGCCCTATCGTTTTTACAGGATAAATACAATCTTTCTAGATCTTTTGGATCATGAGAAAAATCTGCATCCATCTCAAAAATATATTGATAGGCTCTATTTAAACACCATTTAAATCCATGGATATAGGCAGTTCCTAGCCCAAGCTTGCCCCTTCGTTCTTCGAGAAATAATTCATTGGGGTGCAATTGAATGAGTTCCTTTACAATTGCAGCAGTTCCATCAGGTGACCCATCATCGATAACTAGAATATGGTAACCAAGATTCAAGGAAAAAACAGCTTGAATAATGGAAGCAATATTATCCTTCTCATTAAATGTGGGTATGATTACGATTTTTTCCAAAGTTATTTCTTCAGTAAAGTTCTATTTAAAATTTCAGTAAGCTTTTGTTTGGTATTCATAGCAAAATCACCCTTCATCATCCAATCATAATATTGAGGCTCTTCTTTTAATACCTGTGTAACTGGCTTCCCTTTATGTTTTCCAAAATTAAAGACCTCTACACCATTTTCTTTCACAAATCTTCTTGCAAAGTCTACAATATCGTCTTCGCCAGTAAATTTAACAATGCTTTCTACTGTATCCCCTATTTGAGGATAACGTTCAATTTGCGCTTCTAATACTTCCCAAGTAGCAGTTGCGTCTACTTCTGCGCTATGAGCACCATCTAACACTTTATTACAATAAAACTTATACGCTGCCCCAAGGGTTCTTTGTTCCATCATATGAAATACCTTCTGCACATCTACTAACTTTCTACCATCCACAGAAAATGAAACACCGGCTCTTAAAAACTCTTCAATTAACATGGGTACATCAAAACGATTGCTATTGTATCCTCCCATATCACAATTGTCCATGAATTGTTTTATTTCATTGGCAACCTGTTTAAAACTTGGCGCGTCTTTAACCATCTCGTCAGTAATACCATGAACATCAGATGCACCAGTAGGAATAGGGATAAGTGGATTAATTAACTTACGTTTTACTTGCTTTGTACCATCTGGCAAGATTTTTATAATAGCTATTTCAACAATTCTGTCGTTACTGATATTAACACCTGTAGTTTCAAGATCAATAAATGCGATGGGTCTGGTTAAATTTAATTTCATTGTTATCCTTCAGGATGATTATATATGATGTCTTTAGCCAACGAATTTATGTTTAATCCATCATAATTACCACTACTCATGAATAGAATATTTACATCATGATTAGGGATAGTTAATAGCCATTTTTCTAATGCAGCTTTATCATTCATAACTATAAGACCAGGTTTATCAAAGCCTTCTACTACTTTTTCTGCAGGCAAATCAGGCATCTTCTTGATTTCCAGTGCATGTTTAGAATAAAACACCACACTTTCATCCAACTCATTCAATGCCCCCTTGTATTCATTCATGAAGTTGACATTTAAACTGCTATATGTATGTAATTCAAGTATTCCATACAATTTTCTTTGAGGGAATTGCTGTTTAACCGCTTGAACAGTTGCTTTTACTTTACTTGGTGCGTGTGCAAAATCGCGATAGATACACATTGTATCATTTGACTCTAACAACTCCAATCTTTTAGCTGCACCAGTAAAGTCTTTCATAGAATCTAAAAAATCTTGAGCAGTAACACCTAATGCAGCACAAGCATAATAAGCAGCTAAACAGTTCATTAGATTGTGGTTTCCAAACACACTTAATGTTCCTGTATAATCACCTATTTGAATAGTAGTAATACCATTATCAATACTAAAAGCTGGAACACGATAAGGTTGATATTGTATATCCTCTCGTTTACACTTAGCAACTACTTCTGCTAAAACTGGATCTGAATCATTGTAAATTAATATCCCTCCTTTTTCAATTCGATTGATAAAAATGGTGAATTGTTCTAAATAGAAATCAAAAGTTGGAAACACATTAATATGATCCCAAGCTATCCCTGTTAGAATAGCGATATGAGGATATAAAAAATGAAATTTGGGTTTTTGCTCTATGGCACTTGCAGGGTATTCGTCTCCCTCGCATACAATAACTGGTGCATCGGTAATATTTACAGACTGCTCAAAGCCAGACAGTTTTGCTCCCACCAAATAATCGAAAGCTAACTGCTGCTTTTTAAGTACATGCATGATCATACTGGTAGTAGTGGTTTTACCATGACTCCCCCCTACCACTACTCGCTTTTTTTGTAATGACTCTTTATAAATGTACTCGGGAAATGAATAAATATTTAATCCTAACTGTTTGGCTTTCAATAACTCGGGATTTTCCGAGCGTGCATGCATACCCAATATAACGGCATCTAAATCGGGTTGAATTTTGTTTTCATCCCATCCTATTTTTTCAGGCAATAGCCCTGCATTTTTTAAATTACTTAAAGCGGGTTCAAATATCTCATCATCTGTTCCGGTAACCTGGTAGCCTTTTTTACTTAATGCAATGGCTAATTGATGCATTACACTCCCTCCTATTGAAATAAAATGAACCTTCATACGTTTATATTTATAGAATTTTATATTTTTAACAATATCAATAGCATTTACAGGCTGCATATTGAACTGAATCAATATCTTTGTTTAAGTGCAAAATACAGCTTCCAACACAAAGCCCAACGTATGAAAAAGATTTGCTTCATCATTTTACTTGCCGCTTTTACAAGTATTCTTGTGAGTTCTTGTGCATCGGTTAAGGGGAAAGGTTGCCCAACTACAAACCCGCGATATTTCAGAGGATAAGCTGTAAAAGATTTAATTTTGCAAAAAATATATTTGCATGAATTGGATTTCTTTAACAGATATGGCTCAACTAGATAGTATCAATAAAAATTCTTTTGATACGCCTCAAGTGATTTTTAAACATAGTACCCGTTGCAGTATTAGTTCAATGGCATTAAATAGACTCGAAAGAGAGGAAGCTCCAGCTAATACTGATTTTTATTACCTTGACTTGATCAAGTATCGGGATATTTCTAACGCAATTGCAGATCAATTCAATGTATACCATGAATCACCCCAGATTCTTGTGATTAAAAATGGAGAATGCATTTATGATGAAAGTCATCAAGGTATCAACATGAATGAGATAACCGAGCAAGTAGCCTAGTTTTCAAACAAATCTGTTTTATATGCATATCACTGTGTTTGGTGCAACTGGTCAGGTAGGAAAAAGAATTGTTCAACAAGCTTTAAACAATGGTTTTCAGGTGACTGCCTTTGGAAGAAATGTTGAATCATTAATTGATCAAGACAATTTGAATGAAAACCTGACCGCACAAAAAGGATACCTTTTTGATGAAAAAGATGTTGCTAAAGCAATTGAAAAAGCAGATGTGATTTTCTCTGTATTAGGCGGGTCCTCCGATGGTTCTGATAAAACAAGAAGTTTGGGGATGAAACAAATCATTACCCAAATGCAGAAAAAAGGAAAGAAACGGATTATTGCATTAGGAGGAATGGGTGTACTAAATGCTGAAGACAATACCTTATTGCTTCATGCAGATGACTATCCTGAAGAATATTTGGCAGTAGGCATGGAACATTTAAAAGCATTTGAATTATTGCTAGAGAGCAATTTAGACTGGAGCTTTTTTTGCCCTGCGGATATTCATGATAAAGATGAAACTGGTATTTATATCACTAGCATTAACTATGCACCAGACCCTAATCACTTTAGAATAAACGCAGGAGACTTAGCAATGGCTATGCTAAAAGCTGCCATTAATCAAGAATATATCCAACAAAGGGTAGGAATTAGTAATTACTAGGCTAGTTCTATAACCATTGCACTAGCACCTCCACCACCATTACAAATACCAGCAGCGCCAATTTTACCTCCTTGTTGTTTCAATACATTGATTAATGTAACAATGATTCTAGCACCGCTACAACCCAATGGATGGCCGATAGAAACTGCTCCACCGTGTGCATTTACTTTTGCAGGGTTTAAGCCTAATTTTTGGGTATTGGCAATTCCTACTACAGAGAATGCTTCGTTTAACTCAACAAAGTCTATATGGTCCATCGTTAATCCAGCTTTTGCAACCGCTTTAGGAATGGCTAAAGATGGAGTAGTTGTAAACCATTCTGGGGCCTGCTCTGCATCTGCATAAGACTTTATAATTGCCAAAGGTTTAACACCTAATTCTTCGGCTTTTTCTTTACTCATTAAAACCACTGCTGCAGCGCCATCATTCATAGTGCTTGCATTAGCCGCTGTAACAGTACCGTCTTTAATAAAAGCAGGCTTTAGCTCAGGAATTTTATCGAACTTAACATTAAATGGTTCTTCATCTTTAGAAAAGAGAATTGGATCTCCCTTTCTTTGAGGTATTTCAACAGGAACAATCTCTTCATTAAACCAACCATTATTCCAAGCTAATTGACTTCTTTGATAACTTTCAATGGCAAAAGCATCTTGATCTGCTCTTGAAATATTACACTCTTTTGCACATAATTCTGCAGAATTACCCATTGCAGTATTATGGTACACATCCGT
>JBMLPQ010000074.1:0-5523 GCA_049242025.1 Sediminibacterium sp. | reverse complement strand
GTACTGAAACCTAAATATTTCAAGAAGTCGCGACGGGGAGCCTTTGCTTCGAGAAAGCTTTTGCTTTCATCTTCTACAATAGGTAGTTCTTCATTGAATTCGTCTTTTACATCCTTGTTAAACGCTGCAGACTGATTCAGCTCTCCAAAACTTTGCCAGTGCTTTTTTTGCTCCATAATTATTGATTAACAGTTGGAAACCGATGAACGGTTTCCACGTTCGAATGATATATTTAAAACAACCCTTTTTAATTTTTAAGAACTAGTAGTGACATTTCTGACATTCAGTACCACCAATTTTTTCAACAGTGATTCCTTTAGTGCTATCGATTTTGCCACTCTTTAAGTCTGCATGGTATTTTTCATAAATGCTGTAGAAACCATTGTCTTTAAACTGAACCTTGGTTTCGCGGTGACAGTTAACACACCATCCCATGCTGAGGTCGCTGAATTGCTTCACTTCACCCATTTTTTGGATTTCTCCATGACAAGTTTGACAAGCAACTTGACCAGCTTTTACGTGCTGAGCATGGTTAAAATAAACGTGATCAGGTAAGTTGTGGATACGAACCCACTCAATTGGCTTAGCCTTGCTAGGATCCCAAGGTTTACCCTCTTCAAATCCTGCATATTTGTATAGTTTCTTAATTTCTGCAGTACCGTCTACTTCTTCACCAGCTTCATTGTACATTTTCTCTCCTTTGTACTCATTAATGGCTTGGTGACAGTTCATACAAACATTTACTGAAGGGATGGTAGCTTGCTTACCTTGAGCAGCGCCTGTATGACAATACTGACAGTTAATTTGATTGGTACCAGCATGAACTGCGTGAGAATAGTAAATAGGTTGTTCTGGCTGATAGTCTTGGCTTCTTCCATAAGCCATAGCTCCTTTTGTAGTTAAGTATCCACCTACTACAAATAAGACTACAGTTACCATAGCTATATAAGCTTTATTTCTCCAGAAAGGAATTGGCTCAAGAGCTGGTTGACCAGTTTTGTCGTCGGCTAATTTTTTAAGGTTAGAGTTAACCTGTAACATGATTAAAGCCACTACAGCCAAAATCAAAGTTAAAATTCCGAATAGTAAAGAGTTATCTGCTTCAACATTAGCAGCTGCTCCAGCACCTTCACCAGCAGCTGGGGCTTTTGAAGGATCAGGTACACTGTTAATGTAAGTTAGGATGGCATCAATCTCAGCATCCTTTAAATTGGGGAAGGAGTTCATTGCAATCTTATTGTACTCATTGTACAAGTTAACTGCATAAGGATCACCCGTTTTTAGGTACGCGGAGCTGTTTCTAATCCAAGAGTACAAGTTTTCCTTACTGGACCAACGAGACTCAACTCCTGCAAGGGCAGGACCTGTCAATTTCTTATGTGGAGCATGACAAGACGCACAATTAGCACTAAAAAGCGCTTTACCGTCCTGGGCATTGGCGGCTACACTGAAACTCAGACTCACAAAAAATAAAAAAGCGGCAATGCTGGCTTTTGCTATGGATCTAGACAATATCATATGCACAACGATGGTTCTGGTGTGGAAAAATATCCTTAAACGGAGGCAAAAATATGATACGATTGTGACAATTAAGCAATAGGGAAAAAATTTTTTTAAACTGATGGTACTTAATTTTAAAATAGTTTAACAAAACAACCAATTTCAATTGTCACGAAATGAATTTTTTAAAGCACTTTTGCAGCCATGCTGCATCGTTTAAAAAATAAATGGCAGGTAAGCTGGCTTCAGTTTGCCTTAATTTTCACCACATTCGCGATGGGAGGTAGTCTTTGTGGATACTTAGGAAGACAATTACTTTCTTTAACCAATTTAGAGCGTGGAATTATATATTTTATCATTTACGTTGTAGTCGTAACTATTCTTTGGCCTTTTTGTGTTTTATTGGTAAGTATCCCATTTGGTCAATTCAGCTTTTTCAAGCAATACTTAGGTAGAATTAAGGATAAAATGACCAAAAAGAAATAATATATGTTAAGACTGGCCATTTTTGCTTCGGGGGCAGGATCTAATGCAGCTAAAATAATTGAACATTTTGCCGGCAACACAGCAGTTGTGATCAACCTAATTGTTTCAAATAAAAAAGAGGCAGGGGTTTTGGGGATTGCAGCCGCCGCTAATATAGACACCCTTATCATTAATAGAAGTACGTTTTACGAGAGCGCTGATTGCGTGAACGAGCTAAAAGCAAGAAGCATTGATTTTATTGTTCTTGCTGGTTTTCTTTGGAAAATTCCTGCATCATTAATTGAAGCTTACCCAAATCGAATCATAAATATTCATCCGGCTTTATTGCCTAAGTATGGCGGCAAGGGAATGTATGGGAATTTTGTGCATGAAGCTGTAATTGCAGCTGGAGAAAAAGAAAGTGGTATAACCATTCATTATGTAGACGCTCATTACGATGAAGGCGATATTATTTTTCAAGCAAAATGCAATATAGAAATTAGCGATACACCTGCAAGTTTAGCCACTAAAATTCATGCATTAGAGCATGTGCATTTCCCATTAGTGATAGAAGAATTGTTGAATCAATTAGCTTAGTTTTTTTTCCATATAAACCACTTCAGGCAAAGGGTTGTGGTAATAAGCATTGGTGATTTCAAAACCATATTTTAGGTATAAATGAATGGCTGCTTGCAATCTTTCTAATGTATCTAATTTCATTTTAGCATAACCCAATTTGATTGCTTCTTTAAGAATGCCTTCTACTAGCGCATCTCCTATTTTAAATTTTCTAAAAGCTGGTTGAACATAGAGTCTTTTCATTTCACAAACACCCTCTTCCAATAAAGGTTGCAGCGCAACAGAACCTACAGCAACTCCATTGTAGTAAGCCAATAAAAGGCTTCCTTGAGGTTGGCCATATTTTTTTAAAGGATCTTTTAATTCAGCATCAAAGCTTTGAAAACAAAGGTCTACAGCTAATTCATTGGAGTACTCCTTAAACAAATGCCGAGCTGTTTCTAGCTCGGCACCTTCTGTTGTAATATGTTTTATTTGAATCATGATTATCCAGGCATGCGAGAAATATATTTCTCTACTTCTTTAATTTGATCAACCACTTGTTTGGTAGTAGGCTTACATGCTTTTGCTCTTCTAAAATAATCTTTAGCAGCCCTGAATTCTCTTTTATTCATAAAAATTTGGCACATGCTAATGTATGCAACCGCTTCACTTTCTTTGTCGGAGATGCCTGCTCTAATTGCAGCCCTGATATAGCTTTCGCCTTGTTTAAGATCTCCACGCTGCATACTCATCATACCCAACTGAAGTTTGTTGGCTCCTTCTGCTTCAGGCATGGGTGATCCTAGCTCAGAACTTTTTTTCAAGTGTTTTTCTGCACTGTCAAAGTCTTGCTTCATCATGGCCATATTCCCTTTGATGGTATAATAAGTTGAACGCACCGGCTTGTACAATAAATTAGGATACCAAACGGTATTAAGGATTCGCTCCACTTCTTCCATATCCCCTCTTTCCATTGGTTCTTGAATCAATCTAAGTGGACCAATAAAAAAATGACTGGCTACCCCAATGACACCCAGAAAATAAAGGATAAAAGCAGGCCAGAAACCGCTAGAAACATTCACAGCAATAGCAGCAACCAAAGCCAAAAGGCTTAACCAAAAACGATACTTGATTATAGTATTATAAAACTTCATGATTTTTATTTGGGTTGCGAAGATACGCGATAACAATCAATCGAACATATGCATCAATTACTGTCAATTGACCAATCCAATATTGATTTTTATGCAATCCTTTGTTTAAAAGCCCAAAAAATAAAAATGAAGAAGGAAACGCATAAATTACAAATTAAACAATTAACTATTATGAAAAAAATTATTGCCCTTTTAATCATCCTTTACATTGGATGTAGCAAAGACAGCAGCAACAATAGTATATCAGTTCCAAACCTAGTGTTGGCTCAACAAAACAGAGCTAATATTCAGGGAATGATTATACTTTATGATGAAGATGGTAATCGTCAACCTGATATGAGTGGTGTTGCGGTAAGTATAGACAATAGTACTGTAAGCACCCAAACAGGACCCGATGGAAAATGGAAATTAGACAGTATCCCTTACGGCACTTATGATATTAGTTATTCAAAAGAAGGCTATGGTACTGGAAAAATAATGGGACTTTACCATGCTGCTACAAACCATGCAACAACCGTTATTTCAAAGAGTGAAGCCATGGCAGTAAACTCTTCCATTGCCATTTCAAATTTGATTATCACTCCATTTAGCGGAACCATTCAAGCTGTTGGGATTGCTGGCGTACATATTGATCCCATATTTGCGAACCCTTCTGGCAAAGACAAGTATGTACGATTATTTTTTAGCGATAATCCAGCGGTAGGTTCCACAAATTATACAGCAGAATTGAAAATAAAAAGCAATGGAGCTAGTGCACAAATGAACGATTATAATTTAACCACTTCATTCTTTGAAAGTCTTGGATTTAAAAAAGGACAAACCATTTACGTAAAAGCATATGGGGATAGTTTTTTGGCTGATCAATATACCAACCCAATCAATAATACAATCGTTTTTCCAAGCTTAAGTAATCAACCAAGCAACACTGTTTCATTTGTTTTGCCAGGAAAATAAAACTAAGGGAAAGTGCAGCTATCTTCACTAAAATTATTTTTTATGCATAAATATTTGATTGTCTTGTTAGGATTATGCTTTAGTATTATTCTACCTGCACAAATACCTTCTTCTCCAATTGTAAAAGAAGGCCAAGGTCCATATACACAATTAATTTTAAGAGGAGCAATGGTCATCAACGGAACTGGATCTCCGGCTTATGGGCCTGTAGACATTATTATAGAAAATAATAAAATAGTACGCATAGCAAATGTAGGAAACCCAGGCATGCCTATTGACCCTAAATCTAGGCCAGCATTAAAACAGGGCGGAAAAGAAATTGATTGCAGTGGCAAATATGTATTACCTGGCTTAATTGATATGCACGGTCATATTGGTGGTAAAGCACAAGGAACACCTGCAGAATATGTTTTTAAATTATGGATGGCCCATGGCATTACCACTATACGTGATCCATCAGCAGGCAATGGATTAGAATGGGTATTAGACCATAAAAAGAAAAGTGCAGCCAATAGTATTACAGCACCTCGTATTCATGCATATACTGCTTTTGGACAAGGCAGTAAAACACCTATCATCAATGCAGAACAAGCTAGAGTATGGGTAAATGAAAATGCAGCAAAGGGGGCCGATGGAATCAAATTTTTTGGAGCATCACCCGAAGTAATGGATGCAGCTATTCGAGAGAATAAAAAATTAGGATTACGCAGTACTGCGCATCATGCACAATTAGATGTAGCAAGATGGAATGTAGTACAATCGGCAAAAGCTGGAATGACAAGCATGGAACATTGGTATGGATTACCAGAAGCCATGTTAGAAAATGGCACACTCCAAAACTATCCTGCAGATTATAATTACAATAACGAACAACATCGATTTGAAGAAG
>JBMLPQ010000073.1:0-11788 GCA_049242025.1 Sediminibacterium sp. | reverse complement strand
AGTCAAGATTGCCGCCATTATTAACCCACGTTTAAACTGGACTAAATGTTTAGTAAACAGAACAATGGAGGCCTCTACGACGCTTCATTTGAACACGATGCCTGTGGCATTGGATTTGTAGCCAATATTAACGGACACAAAAGTCATCAACATATTTCTGACGCACTAACTGTTTTAGAAAATATGGAACACCGCGGCGCTTGCGGTTGCGAAATCAATACTGGAGATGGTGCAGGTATACTTATTCAAATTCCACATGAATTTTTCTTTGATGAATGCATTCAATTAGGGAAACATTTACCTAATGCAGGAAAGTATGGAGTGGGAATGATTTTCTTTCCCAAATCCGTAGGACTGCGTGAAGAGTGCAGAGACATTTTTAATCGCGCAGCAGAAAAATTGGGCCTAGAAATTATTGCATACCGTAAAGTGCCGGTAAATAAGGATAGCATTGGACCAACGGCTCTTTCAGTTGAACCCTGTATGGAACAGGTATTTGTTGCCTGCCCTGATTATTTACAAGACCAAGAATCATTTGAAAGAAAGTTATTCATCCTGCGCAATTACGCTTCTCATACCATCAACAATACGATTCGAAAAGATGATATTGGTTTTTACATGGTATCACTTTCATCCAGAACTATTATTTATAAGGGGCAATTAACGAGTAATCAGGTTCGTCATTACTTTACCGATTTGTCTAATAAGCGAATGGTTTCTGCATTTGGGTTAGTGCATTCAAGATTTGCAACCAATACTTTCCCTTCATGGAAGTTGGCACAGCCTTTTAGATATATTGCACACAATGGAGAGATCAATACGCTTCAGGGCAATTTAAACTGGCTTCGTTCCAGTGAAAAAGGATTCACTACCCCTGCTTTTTCTAAAGAAGAATTAGACATGATTCTTCCTATTGTTACCAACGGACAATCCGACTCTGCTTGTTTAGACAATATGATTGAATTACTCACTTTAACAGGTAGGTCATTACCACATGTAATGATGATGTTGATTCCAGAAGCTTGGGATGGGAACAACAGCATGGATCCTGTTAAAAAAGCATTTTATGAATACCATGCTTGTTTAATGGAACCTTGGGATGGACCCGCTTCTATTTCATTTACCAATGGTCAAATGATTGGAGCAACGCTTGACAGGAATGGCCTAAGGCCTTCGCGCTATACCATCACGCACGACAATAGAGTGATCATGGCTTCCGAAACAGGTGTGCTCCCGATAGACCCTTCCAATGTAAAAGAAAAAGGCAGATTGCAACCAGGTAAAATGTTTGTGGTAGACATGGTCGAAGGAAGAATTATTTCGGACGAAGAACTCAAACAAAAAATCTGTTCTCAAAAACCGTATGCAGAGTGGTTAAATAAATACAAAATTCGCCTAGAAGAATTGCCTGAGCCCCGTGTGATGTTTACGCATTTAGAACATGACCAGGTATTTAAATATCAAAAAGCCTTTGGATATTCTACAGAAGATTTAGACACGATTATTGCCCCTATGGCCATTGATGGCAAGGAACCCATAGGCTCAATGGGGAATGATGCTCCTTTAGCCGTATTGAGTGATCAGCCTCAACATTTGAGTGCATACTTCAAACAATTATTTGCGCAGGTTACCAATCCGCCAATTGATCCCATTCGCGAAAAAATGGTCATGTCTTTAGCCACTTTTGCTGGTAGTAATGGCAATTTATTAATTGAAGAAGCTACTGCCTGTCATAGTGTGGCATTGCAACACCCCATTCTCAATAATCATGAATTAGAAAAAATCAGAAGTATTGACACGGGCGTATTTCAGGCCAAAACTTTACAACTCTATTTTAAAGCAGACGGCAAAGCAGGTTCTTTAAAAGCAGGACTAGAAAGAATATGCAGATATGCCGTTGATGCAGTGCAAGATGGATTTGAAGTGATTATTTTAACGGACCGTGCCATCGATTCGGACCACGCTCCTATCCCATCTTTATTAGCCACAGCTGCAGTGCATCATCACTTAATTAAAAAAGGTTACAGAGGACAGGTTGGTTTAATTGTTGAAGCTGGTGATGTTTGGGAAACCCATCATTTTGCTTGCCTAATTGGATTTGGCGCCACTGCAATTAATCCATACTTGGCTTTGTCTTCTATCAGAGACATGAAAATGTCTAATAAAATTGATAGCTCTTTAGATATAGAACAACTTAAAAAGAATTACATCAAAGCGGTGAATGATGGTTTGTTGAAAGTGTTTTCTAAAATGGGAATCTCTACTTTACAAAGTTATCAAGGTGCACAGATTTTTGAAATCATTGGTATTAATAGTGAAGTTGTCAATCAGTATTTTACTGGTGCAACTTCTAGAATTGAAGGAATGGGATTAGATGAAATTGCCCGTGAAACTTTAGCCAAACATTTTGTTGCTTTTAGCAAAAAAAATAAAGTAATTGACCGTTTACCAGTTGGTGGAGTTTATCAATGGAAACGAACTGGCGAATTTCATTTATTTAATCCGCAAACAATTCACTTATTACAAGATGCTACTAAGCGCAACGATTATACAACATTTAAAAAATATTCTTCGCTGATTAATAATCAAAGTGAACATGCATGTACACTAAGAAGTCAGTTAGAATTTGTTAGCAATAGACCCTCTATTTCTATAGATGAAGTGGAGCCTGCCGAAAATATTTATAAAAGATTTGCAACAGGGGCCATGTCTTTTGGTTCCGTCTCTTGGGAAGCACATACTACTTTGGCGATTGCTATGAATCGTTTAGGTGGCAAGAGTAATACAGGGGAAGGTGGCGAAGATGAAATCAGATATACCCGATTACCCAATGGCGACAGCATGCGTTCGGCCATTAAACAAGTGGCTTCTGCAAGATTTGGTGTTACTGCTTTGTATTTAACAGAAGCTGATGAAATTCAAATTAAAATGGCTCAGGGTGCTAAGCCTGGTGAAGGAGGCCAATTGCCAGGTCATAAAGTGGATGATTGGATTGGGAAAACAAGACATGCTACACCTGGAGTGGGATTGATTTCACCACCACCCCATCATGATATCTATTCTATTGAAGATTTAGCTCAACTAATCTTTGATTTAAAAAACGCCAACCGTGCTGCACGTATAAACGTAAAACTGGTTTCTAAAGCTGGCGTGGGCACCATTGCTGCAGGTGTGGTAAAAGCTAAAGCAGATGTTGTATTGATAGCAGGTCATGATGGTGGAACAGGCGCTTCACCCATCAGTTCTGTAAAGCACGCAGGCTTACCTTGGGAATTAGGATTAGCAGAAACACATCAAACCTTGGTAAAAAACAAATTGCGTTCAAGGGTAATTGTTCAAGCAGATGGTCAAATGAAAACCGGGAGGGATATTGCCATGGCTGCTTTATTGGGCGCAGAAGAATGGGGTGTTGCAACAGCCGCTTTAATTGTTGAGGGCTGTATCATGATGCGCAAATGTCATTTAAATACCTGTCCGGTTGGGGTTGCTACCCAAGATGAAACATTGCGAAAAAGATTTACCGGAGACCCCAATCACGTTGTGAATTTTTTCAAATTTATTACACAGGAATTACGAGAAATCATGGCAGAATTGGGTTTTAGGACAGTAAACGAAATGATTGGTCAAACCAATTTTTTACAACAAAAATCAAGTATCACACATTGGAAATACAACCATTTAGATTTGTCAAAAATCTTGTATAAAGAACCTGCAGATGAGCAAACGGGCTTATTTGCTCAAGAATCACAAGACCATGGATTAGCGAATGTAATTGATTGGAAATTATTGGCTGCAGCAAAAACTGCAATCGAGAATGGCGAAAGCGTTTTTGGATCGTATGCTATTGTTAACACAGACAGAACAGTAGGTACGATTGTATCTAATGAAATTACTAAACAGTATAAAAGCAAAGGGTTACCAGAAGACCTTATTCATTTTAAATTCAAAGGAACAGCAGGACAAAGCTTTGGCGCTTTCAACACCGTTGGAATAAAATTAGAATTAGAAGGCGACGCCAACGATTATTTTGGCAAAGGATTAAGTGGTGCTAAATTGATTGTATATCCTGATGTTGCCGCACAATTTGTTGCAGAACAAAATAGTATTATTGGAAATGTTGCATTATATGGAGCAACAAGTGGTGAAGCTTATATCAGAGGAAAAGCAGGAGAAAGATTTGCAGTAAGAAATTCAGGTGCTAAAGTAGTAGTAGAAGGAATAGGTGATCATGGCTGCGAATATATGACTGGAGGCGTTGCAGTGATTCTAGGCAATACGGGTAGAAATTTTGCTGCAGGCATGAGTGGTGGCATTGCCTACATTTATGATACCAATAATGAATTTACCGCCAATTGCAATCTTGAAATGGTGGAATTAGACCCACTGGATGAAACAGACGCCATTCAATTAAAAGCATTAATTCAACAGCATTTTAATTACACCAATAGTAGTGTTGCAGCATTTATCCTCAAAGATTTTGATCATCAATTGAACCATTTTATTAAAGTATTTCCTACTGATTATAAAAAGGTATTGTCTAAAAAAAATCAACACAACACTGTTTTAAAATAATTATCATGGGTAAACCAACTGGATTTTTAGAATTTGAAAGAGCCACTCCAGCAAAGCAACCAACTAGCGAAAGAGTACTTCATTATAAAGAATTTGTTGCACCATTATCTAATCAAGAACTAAACCAACAAAGTGCTAGGTGCATGAATTGTGGTGTTCCGTTTTGTCATAACGGCTGCCCTTTAGGTAATATCATTCCCGAGTTTAATGATGCGGTCTACAAAAAAAACTGGGCAGAAGCATATGAGATTTTATCTGCTACCAATAATTTTCCTGAGTTTACAGGAAGAATTTGTCCTGCCCCTTGTGAGTCTGCTTGTGTATTAGGTATCAACCAACCACCAGTTGCTATTGAAGAAATAGAAAAACATATTATTGAAATAGCTTTTGAAAAAGGATTGGTAAAACCTTTTAAGCCAATTACGAGAACGGGCAAAACGGTTGCGGTAATCGGCTCAGGTCCTGCTGGATTAGCAGCAGCAGCTCAATTAAACTATTCAGGGCATTTAGTAACAGTGTTCGAAAGAGATGATGCTCCCGGCGGATTATTGAGATATGGCATCCCCGATTTTAAACTTGAGAAATGGGTGATTGATAGAAGAATACAATTAATGGAAGCAGAAGGAATTGTTTTTAAATGCAATATAAATGTAGGCGTATCCATTAGCATCAACGATTTACTCCGCGAATACAGTGCCATTGTTTTAGCAGGAGGTGCCACAATTCCAAGAGACCTAAGTATTGAGGGCAGGCATTTAAATGGAGTCCATTTTGCAATGGATTATTTAAAGCAACAAAACAAGCGAGTAGCAGAAATTGATATTGATTCAAATCCAATTTTAGCAACTAATAAAAACGTGGTTGTTATTGGCGGTGGAGATACTGGAAGTGATTGTATAGGAACCGCTAATAGACAAAAGGCAGCAAGCATTACTCAATTCGAATTAATGCCTAAACCATCTGCTTCTAGAACAGTAAATATGCCTTGGCCACAATATCCCTTTATTTTGAAAACCACTTCTTCACATGAAGAGGGTGCCAATAGAGAATGGGCTATTGCTACTAAAAAATTTATTGGAGACGAAAATGGGAATTTAAAGGCATTGTTAACAGTGCAATTAGAATGGAAATTAACCGAAGACGGAAAGACTGCTGGTTTTGTAGAAATAGCTGGAACAGAAAAAGAAATTCCTTGCGAACTGGCTTTATTAGCTATGGGATTTGTAAGTCCACAAAAAGAAGGATTATTAGAAAAACTAGAAATTGAATTAGACGAAAGAGGAAACGTTAAAGCCAGTGAAAAACAATACCAGACTAATATTCAAAAAGTATTTGCTGCAGGCGATATGAGAAGAGGACAAAGCTTAGTAGTCTGGGCCATCAGTGAAGGGAGGGCTTGTGCTAGAAAAGTAGATGAATATTTTGGTGAAAGCCCAACTGTTTAATATCTTTTGCCCTGTATGGGATTTGTTAAAAAGATTGGCTTGTTTTTTTTCACGATATATGCACTAATCAGTTTTGTGTTGGTCATGCTGATGGTATTTCCTTTTGCTATGTTGTCAATTACTGCAGGCAAAGTAAAAGGGGGGAATTTAGTGTATCGTTGTTGTAGGATTTGGGCTCAATTATGGTACTATACAATTGGGGTTACACATAAAGAAATATACGAGTACCCCCATGATACTAGTAAGCAATATATTTTTGTTGCCAACCATATATCCTATATGGATATCCCTCCAATTGTTTTAGCAACCCACCAACCCATAAGAGCCTTAGGTAAATATGAAATGGTTAAAGTACCCATATTTGGTTGGATCTATAGAGCTGCAGTTATTTTAGTAGATAGAAAAAATGCAGATACAAGAGCCAAAAGCGTTCGCGCGCTTAAAGCAGCCATCAAAAATAATATTTCGATAATTATTTTTCCGGAAGGAACTTTTAATGAGACCAAACAACCCCTAAAAGAATTTTTTAATGGTGCATTTAGAATTGCCATTGAAACCCAAACTCCTATTAAACCCTTATTATTAGTAGATACATTAAAGCGTATGCACTATCGCTCCCTTTTCGAATTAACCCCAGGAGAAAATAGAGTGGTTTATTTAGATGAAGTGCCCGTGAATGGGCTAACCATGAAAGATATTCCTCAATTAAAAGAAAAAGTTTACCGAATCATGGAAGAAGGGTTAAAACGATATATCTCTTATCCCACTCCATAAACGTATTTTTGTTTAAAATCTCAGTTTGTTTGTTGAAGTAATTATACCATTGGCTTTGCCCAAAAATTATACCTGGCTGGTTCCGGAGCAGATGCAATTGGGCATAGTTCCAGGGATTAGAGTGGAAGTTGCTTTACGAAAAAATAAAAAATATGCGGGAATTGTTAAAAGAATTGTCAACGAAATTCCTGTAGGATTTACCCCTGCTCCTATTTTAAATATTTTAGACAGCAGTCCTGTTGTGAATGAAACCCAATTGAAATTATGGGAATGGATTGCGCAATATTATATGTGTACAGAGGGCGAAGTCATGCAAGCTGCTATCCCCGCTAATTTAAAACTCTCGAGCGAAAGTGTATTGCAATGGAACGAAGAAAGAACTTTAGATTTTAGTGACTTATCGGATTCAGAATTCATTATTGCAGAAGCATTAGAAATTAAAGGAGAACTCAAAATAAGTGAAGTACAGCAATTACTAGATATCAACAACACTTATCCCGTTATTAAAAAACTGGTAGAAAAAGGCGTCTGCTTTGTTTGGGAAGAATTAAAAGAAAAATACAAACAAAAGACAGAAAACTATATTTTACTTCATCCGAAGTATGCGCAAGAAAATGAATTAGAACAATTATTAAATAATTGGAGCAGGGCCCCTAAACAAATGGAATTGCTCTTAGCCTATTTACACCTAAAAAATACCATTGGCGTAGTAACCCAACCAGACTTATTAAAAAAAGCAAATGCTAATGCAGCACAATTAAAAGGTTTAATTGAGAAAGGAATATTACTGGTTGAAAAAAGAAATACCGACAGATTACCTAGTTTACCCAAACTACTCAGTTTAGATTTTACCCTTTCTGCAGCACAAGAAAAAGCATTGACTTCTATTAAAAGTGTATTCAAATCAAAAACAGTTTGTTTACTGCATGGAATTACTTCAAGCGGTAAAACACAAGTGTATATGAAACTGATTGAAGAGCAAATTCAATTGGGAAAACAAGTACTGTATTTACTCCCAGAAATTGCACTTACTGCACAAATGATTCGGAGACTACAAAAAAGCTTGGGAGGTCATATTGCTATTTATCATTCAAAGTTTAATCCTAATGAAAGGGTTGAAATTTGGAATAAAATTAATTCAGGCGAAACCAAAGTAGTGTTAGGCGCAAGATCGGCACTGTTTTTACCTTTTAATAATCTTGGACTAATTATTTGTGACGAAGAACATGACGCATCTTACAAGCAACAAGATCCTGCTCCCCGCTACCATAGTAGAGACGCAGCCATTTATTATGCATCCTTATTTAACGCCAGCGTTTTATTAGGATCAGCAACCCCTTCTATTGAAACCTATTTTAATGTTCAACAAAACAAATATGGTTTAGTAGAATTATTAGAAAGGTATGGGGATGTTGCCATGCCAACAATAGAATTAATAGACCTAAAACAAATACCTGCTAAACAAAGAAGCGAGAACCCATTATCACCTGCCTTGTTAAAAGGGATTCAGGAAACTTTAGACGCTAAAAAACAAATCATCCTATTTCAAAATAGAAGAGGCTATGCTCCCTATATGATTTGCAATACATGCGGATGGATCCCACATTGCAATCATTGTGATGTAACCCTCACTTTTCATAAAGGGAAGCAAAAATTATCCTGTCATTATTGTGGCACTACTTATCCTATTTTACAAACTTGCTTAGCATGCGGTAATCATCATTTTATTCAAAAGAATTATGGAACCGAAAAAATAGAAGAACTCGTTGCCGAAGCATTTCCGCAAGCAGTGATTGCACGAATGGATTACGATAGTGTAAAAGGCAAACACGATCACGACAACCTTATTAAAATTTTTGAGCAACATCGCATTGATATTTTAGTAGGCACGCAAATGGTAGTAAAGGGATTAGATTTTGAAAAAGTAAGTTTAGTGGGGATTATAGACGCCGATGGCATTTTAAACTTTACAGACTTTAGGGTGAACGAAAGAGCTTACCAATTAATGGAACAAGTAAGTGGAAGAGCGGGTAGAAAAGACGGGCTTGGCAAAGTAATGGTACAAGTGAGTAATTTGCAGCATCCTATACTGCAATTTGTTCAGCAACATAATTACCAAGCATTATATCATTTTGAAATAGAGAATAGACAACAATTCCATTATCCGCCTTTTACCAGGTTGATTCAGGTTATATTCAAACATAAAGACAAGCATATTGCAGAAGAAGCTGCCAATATTATGCAGCAAGGCTTACTGAATCAGTTTGGTGGATATATAAATGGCCCATCTCAACCCATCGTAGACAGAATACGAAATCAATATATTTGGGAAATTTTATTGAAGTTGCCGAAAGATAGCAGAATAGTAAATAATTGTAAAATAGCCATTCACCAACAAATGATTATTATTCAAAGCAATAAAAGATATCGCTCTGTTCATATAATTCCTAATGCAGATCCTATATATTAATGATACAACTACAAGACAATATTTCATTAAAGCCCTTTAATAGCTTTGGGATTCATGCATTAGCTAAAAAATTTTGCAGGATTGCTACATTAAATGAAATGCAAGAAATATTAGCATGGAATAAAACAAACAACCATCCATTGCTTATTTTAGGAGGAGGCAGTAACTTACTTTTTACCAAAAATTTTGATGGACTAGTTTTACAAAATGCCCTGAAAGGAATTGAGCTAATAAAAGAAGATCATGAATATTTTTATGTAAAGGCAATGGCTGGTGAAAACTGGCATGAAATGGTAACTTATTGTGTTAATATGCAGTACCAAGGAATTGAAAATATGAGTTTAATTCCTGGTAATGTAGGGGCATCCCCCATGCAAAATATTGGCGCATACGGTGTAGAAATAAAAGACGTATTTGAAAGCTTAGAAGCAATACAAATTAGCGATGGAACTATTGTAACTTTTGACAAAAAATCTTGTGAATTTGGATATAGAGAAAGTGTATTCAAACATCAATTACGCAATCAATTTATAATTCTCTCTGTAGTATTAAAATTGCGGAAAAGACCCGTATACAATACCAGCTATGGTAATATTGAACAAGAATTAATCACTATGAATGTGCAAGAGCTCAATATGAAATCCATTGCTGAAGCGGTTATAAGAATAAGACAACGTAAATTACCAGACCCTACTAAAATAGGTAATGCAGGTAGTTTTTTTAAGAACCCAATGATTCCAACTTCATTATACAAAGAACTAAAAACCACTTATCAAGACATACCTGGTTTTTCTGTATCAACACAAGATTATACTAAAGTTCCTGCAGCTTGGTTAATAGAGCAAACAGGTTGGAAAGGTTTTAGAGCAGGCGATGCGGGGTGTTATCCACTTCAACCCCTTGTATTAGTTAATTATGGAAATGCTACAGGGTCTGAAATATTTAATTTGAGTACTCAAATTATTGAAAAAGTACAGGCTCGTTTTGGCATCAAATTAGAAAGAGAAGTGAATATTTATTAATCCGAAATGGTTAACTCAATATTTTTTGAACAGCATCTTCTATGGAATGCTCAGCCATATTAATCCATTTAATCTCAGGATCTTTTTTAAACCAAGTCATCTGCCGCTTTGCATATTGACGAGTATGCTGTTTAATTTGAATAATGGCTTCTTCCTTTGAAATATTACCATCTAAATAATCAAATACTTCTTTATATCCCACTGTTTGCAGAGCAGGTTTATTTCTATATGGAAGAACCGATTGCACTTCTTCCATTAATCCATCTTGAATCATTTGATCTACCCTTTCATTAATTCGATGAGTCAATAGCTCCTTGGGCATTTCTAAGCCAATCTTGACAATATTAAACGGTCGTTGTTTTTTTTGTGCTGTTCTAAAATGGAGAATAGACTTACCTGTTGCATTTAATACTTCTAATGCCCGCATTAATCTTTGTGGATTCGATTGTTCAGCTGTTTCCCAAAATATAGGATCACGATGTTTTAATTCGGCTTGCAACCATATTAAACCCTTTGAGGTATAATTGGCTATGATGCCTTCGCGAATACTTGGCGCTATTTCAGGCATAGGATCAATCCCTTCACAAAAAGCGCGAATATACAAGCCAGTTCCACCTACCATAACCAATTGCTCCTTTTGCGAAAAAACGGTTTCTGCTTTTTCTAATGCAAATTTTTCAAAATAACCCGCATTGATATCTGTTTCAACAGAATGGTCGGCAATAAAATAATGTTGAACAGTAGCTAATTCTTCTTTACTTGGCCTTGCAACACCAATAGACAATTCATTAAAACATTGTCTTGAATCCGCAGAAATAATTACTGTGTTGAGCGCCTTGGCCAATGCTATGGACACTGCAGTTTTTCCCACCGCTGTAGGGCCTGCAAGAATATAAATAGTAGGATTAATCTTCAAAATCGTCTCTTTGCTCTTCACCACCTATGCCATCATCGTCTCCATCAGCTTCACTAGCTGCTTCCTCTCCTTCCTCACCAAATCCATCCGAAGCTTCATTTAAATCATATTTTTCTTCAATATCTGCAAACTTATCTCCCAACAAACTTTTTGTACCATATTGTTGAGGGCCAATACCTTCGACTCTTGAAACAGCTGGGTAAGATAATTTAGGATTAGATTCTTTATTTACACTAATCAAAGCCACTAAAAACACCCAACCTTTGGCAAAATCATATTCGTAAATAAATTTTTGATTCACATCTTGAATTTCTGAACCAATGGTAGTTTCAGCCATTATCAAGGGTTCTACGCGATAAGGTTTATCGTATTTCTCATAACTAATTTCCCTTCCACGCAACCAATTATCGTTGCTTCTAAAAAAAGTGGCCTGGTGCTTCGAATCAAATTCAAAGGATTTCAAAATAGCAAAATGCAAATCCAAAAAGAATTGGTTATGCTTAATAACGATATCACGATAAACCGCGTCGTCTTCCTCTAAATAAATTCTAAACTTTAAAACAGCCATCCCGCCAAGATTTAATGATTG
>JBMLPQ010000072.1:0-1039 GCA_049242025.1 Sediminibacterium sp. | reverse complement strand
ATACAAAACTTACTAAAAATATAGTCCAACTGATCTTCGTGGGTAATGCTGCCTGTGATGGTCCCTAAATAATGTAAGCACTGACGAATATCAAGCGCCAATAAATCGCCGGGCACTTGATTGTGCAATCCTTGTTCCACTTCTTCTAATGATTGCATTAATCCTACCAATGCTTCATAATGTCTTGCATTGGTAACAATAGTAGATTCTGTATGAATATTCCCTTGAATGGTATTATCAACAAGGGATTTTTTTAGCGCATCTATTTGTTGATTATTCTTTGCTGAAATAAACAAACTGTTTTTAAAAGCAGCAAACTGATTTAAAGTTTCAGCATCAGCTAAATCTGATTTATTTCCAACTAATATATAGTTGATTTGTTCTTGTTCAAATTCATTTACAATTTGCTGTAATTCTTGGGCTCGAATATTTAAGAGATCGTATAAATACACTACCACTTGTGCAGCACGCATTTTTTCTTTGCTCTTACTTACACCAATCTGTTCAATGGCATCATCAGTGTGTTCGCGTATGCCGGCGGTATCAATCAACCTAAATAAAACGCCTTCAATATTTAATACTTCTTCAATGGTATCTCGAGTAGTTCCTGCTATATCACTTACGATTGCTCTGTTTTCGTTCAAGAGTGTATTTAACAAAGTAGACTTGCCTGCATTCGGCTTTCCTATAATTGCTACCTGAACACCATTCTTAATGACGTTCCCAAGTTTAAATGACCCTATTAAAGCCGATGTTGCTTGCTTTAGTTCCGTTATCAAATTTTTAAATTGAGTACGATCTGCAAACTCTACATCTTCTTGAGAAAAATCTAATTCTAATTCTATTAGGGCAGAAAAACTAATTAAGGTTTCACGCAATTGACTCAAATCAGAAGAGAATCCACCACGC
Source organism: Sediminibacterium sp. (assembly GCA_049242025.1). Lineage (GTDB taxonomy): Bacteria > Bacteroidota > Bacteroidia > Chitinophagales > Chitinophagaceae > Sediminibacterium. The sequence continues at coordinate 130 of JBMLPQ010000072.1, read as the reverse complement.
ATGGTATGCAAAGCTGCTTTCTTACTAGCTTCGGTATTACTTGCAATTAAATCTGCAACAGCTTCTGCTTGTGCTAAATCCATTTTCCCTTTTAAGAATGCGCGTTGCGTAAACTCACCAGGCTTTGCCA
>JBMLPQ010000071.1:0-1688 GCA_049242025.1 Sediminibacterium sp. | reverse complement strand
TATTTCATTTGCTGGTATTCAGCTCTTGCCCATTCATTATTACGTAAATAATCTCTCGTTACTAAATGCCTTTTCAAGGCAGGGCTTTCTGCAGAACAAACGTACAAATGATGTTGAATGGTATCGAGTACTTCATCATGAGAAGTACCGTCTCGCTTAAACACTTCTCGATCTTCAATTCCTTGATTACCATTGTGGAAATAACCAATCGACTCCAAAGCTGTTTTAATTTGGGCAAAAACCAATTCGTCTTTATATACTATATCAATATCGATGATTGGTTTGGCATCCAATCCTGGCACTGCAGTACTTCCTACATGCTCAATAGTAATATCAAGGCTAAATAAAGCTTGATTTAAATCAGCTTTGATTAGCTGAAAATGAATATTCCAATCAGGAGAATAGGGATGAATAAGCATGAATTATTGACCAATAATTATTTCTAAATATACCAATTATTGATATAATATTACTGCAGAACTACCATCAATTATCAATTGATTCCCTTTTAAAGCAGATTGATTATTTTGAGAAGCAACTTTCCAATTTCCTGCAGGAAGAATGAGCGTTTGTGGAGTTTGTGCTCCATTGAATCCAACCCATATTTTTTTCCATTTATCCCCTACAGCGGCTCCATTTAGTGCATAAGCTATAATCCCTTCAGGCAAATTATCTTGAAACACTAAGTACTTTGCAATTTGTGTAGCAGATTGCATTCGAAATGCTGGATGTGCTCTTCTGATTTTAATCAACGATTGGATATATTGATGCGTAGATGCATTACTCGTTTTTAAGTCCCAATCAATTCCGTTAACCAAATCTCCTTTATCAAAAGAATTTTCAACCCCATTTTTAGTCCTTAAAAACTCTGAACCGGCAGTTAAGAAAGGAGTCCCCTGCGAAGTCAACACAATGGCATAAGCCAATTCATGCATTTTGACTCTTTCTGCTTTAGATGCAGTTTTGTAAGAGAGCGCAATCTTATCCCATAGAATATTGTTGTCGTGACAATCTGCATAATTAATCAAACTGGCAGGCGATTTAGTGTATGGTGCTTTGGAATAATTAACTTTTGTGTAATCAATTTGCGGATGTTTTCCTGCTGCAACTATACCAAACTTTACAGACTCCGTATTTTCAATTTTACCTGTTGCAAAACCTCTATCATCAATATTAAATACACTCCCTTTAATTCCATCGCGCATATCATCACTAAAAACAGCAATGCCTTTGAGTAGGCTTGCATTGGCTTTGAGGGCTCTTTTAGCATCAGGCAATGGAGATCCACCAGCAGTCCAACCCTCTCCATACAAAACAATGGAAGGTTTAATTTTACGGAGTGTATCTGCAATCAAGTTCATGGTTTCAATATCATGTATTCCCATTAAATCGAAACGAAAACCATCAATATGGTATTCCTTTACCCAATACAAAACGCTTTCTAACATGAACTTTTGAAACATCGCTTTGTCACTAGCCGTTTCATTACCACATGCACTGGCATCAGAAAAACTTCCATCAGCACGTTTTCTATAATAATAGTCAGGAGCTAAAATATTAAAATTTGAATTAGCTGTTAGCGCAGTATGATTGTATACTACGTCCATTATAATCCGCAAACCATTGCTGTGCATGGTTTTCACAAGTTCTTTTAATTCTTTAATACGCTGTTTGCCATCTACCGGATT
>JBMLPQ010000070.1:0-5053 GCA_049242025.1 Sediminibacterium sp. | reverse complement strand
TGTCGATAATAATTGGCCAGCAGTGCAAAATAAGGAATGTATTATACATTTGCACGAGAAAAAATAAGAAATGGCACTAACCACCGTAATTTTTGACATAGATGGCTTGTTAATTGACAGTGAACCTTTGTGGCATGAAGCGGCTACCGAATTATTTAACCAATTTGGTGTTAAGTTTACAGACGCGATGTATACAAGCACCACTGGATTAAGAACAAAGGAATTTGTTCAATTATGGTTTGACTACTTTAAAATAGACCAAAAATTTGCAGCTGAAGCTGAAAAAAATATTGTAGAAGGGGTATTAAAAAGGATTGAAGATAAAGCCAGCATTATGCCTGGTGTACCGCATATATTTGATTTTTTTGCAAATAAACAATTTAAAATTGGACTTGCTACTTCGTCTCCCCCCTCTTTAATTGATTTGGTGGTACAAATGACAGGTATTGAGTCCTATTTGTCCGCAACAGCTTCTGCAGAGTATTTACCTTATGGTAAACCCCATCCACAAGTATATTTAAATTGCGCCGAATCAATGAATAGTCATCCAATCGAATGCATTTGTTTTGAAGATTCATTCAATGGATTAATTGCCGCAAAAGCTGCAAGAATGAAATGTGTTGTAATTCCGCACCACTCACTCAATAAAGATGAACGTTGGGGTGCTGCAGACTTAAAATTGAGTTCATTACAGAATTTTGGCGAGCTACATTTTGACAGGCTAAATAGTTAAGATTTATGTTAAGCCCAGACATTCAATAAACAAATATTTTTTCTACCATATTTAAAATAAAAAAGCCCCGAAATTTCGGGGCTTTTTTGAATATTATAGTTAATTAAAACTAGTTTCTGCTTTTCAAGTTTGGATGAGGAGCAGGTACACTATTTGGACCTTCTTCAGTTGTACCTTGTAAATCTACAGTACCAGTTTTGCCGTCCTGAGCATAAACAAATAACAATCTGCTTTCAGCAATACCTTGACTTTCAACTAAGTACTTAATTACTGCATTCACACGCTCCCAGCTTTGTTGTTGAGCTGCTTTGCTAGTTGCACCGTAACCAATTACTTTAACATTACAAGTTGGGTTAGCTTTTAATTGAGCAGCAGCAGCACTTAATACCACCATTGCATCTTTACTCAATTTGGTAGCAGTACCTTTAAACTGAACGCTAGGTAAAGCACTAATAGTACAGCTAGGTTTTTGATTAGCTTGCATATTAGTTACCATTTCTTTGATTTCCTTGCAACAAGCGTTCTCAGGACAAGTTCCGATACCGTCATTATTTACAGGGAAACATTTTTGAGAAGTCAATAACTCTTTATCTCTGAAATCAGGAACACCATCACCATCAGTATCTTTAGACACACCATGTGTATCAACAGGAGCACCAGCTGGAGTATTTGGTTCCATATCAAATTGGTCAGTTACACCATCTTTATCTGCATCAGGTAAAACCACTTTAGGCAATTTCATATGCTTTGGTTCATTCAACTCACTGTAGATAAAGTTGTTTGGATTGATCCAGTAAAGAGGTTGAACCTTTTTGCTATTATCTCCAATATTGATATTCACTCTTGCAGTAGTCATGCTGAAGTAGTCATTGCTTTCGTTTCTAACGTCTTTAAATGCGTCAAGGTAATCATAACCCGCTGCAGAAAAGATGAACTTTTGCTCTATACCAATATTTACTTTATCACTAATCTTAAATGCAGCACCTAATCCTAAGTTAAAAGCATGCATTAAACCGTAAGATTTTCTATTGTTCACTGTAGCACCACCCAATGTAGTAATTAAACCTTCTTGAGTGTTGGCTTGTCCAAGACGTTGACCATAGAAAATATTGTAACCACCGGGCTGTGCACCAGGAGCACCCTGATATTGAGCTCTAGTTGCAACTAAACTATAACCACCTAAAACATATAAATTTGTTTTAGGATTTCCTCTGTAATAACTTGGCGTATTTAAAGAAGCAATAAAGTCTACCCCTAAAGCATACATGTTATTCTTGTAAGCCACTTGCCCTACACCAATCCCGTAAGTACTAGGAGTACCAGAATTACTTGCTGCTGATAATGAACCCCTAACTGAGAAAATATGTCCCAAAGCTTTTCTAGCAGAAATACCATATGCTAGGCCAATGTTAGAGTTAACATCTCCTGAGATCCAAGAAGGTCCTAGGTTAAAACCCAATTCCCACTGACTTCTTGGTTTTGCAGGGTAAGGATACTGGTTATTCATAAATTCATTGTGCTGGGGCAGATCTTTCACTGCTACTTTGGAAGTGTCTTTCCAATCCCAACCCCAGTTTGTTTGTGCGTTAATTGATACTTGTGCGAACACAAATAAAACAACTAGTAAAAGGAGCTTCTTGCTTGCCATAATCGATATTTGATTTAATAATTAATTATAATCGCCGTAAAAGTACTTATTTTTTATATAATTCCTAAAAATTACTATCTAAAGGGGGTATACGATAGCATTTGACTGCGAATATACTACAAACGCTGCTTTTAACAGTTTATTTTGTCTTATTCATAGGTATATTGCAGCATAATTATAACATGAATTTAGCAAAAAAAGTTATTTCGAGCGAGCTTGAGCAATTTGAAGTTCATTTTAGAGAGGCAGTAAAGAGCAGGGTGGCGTTGTTAGACCGAATTATGCAGTACATTGTAAAGCGTAAAGGGAAGCAGCTAAGACCAATGTTTGTGCTGCTAAGCGCGCGTTTAGGGGGTATAATTAATGATAGCACTTACCGAGCAGCTTCTTTGGTAGAATTATTACATACAGCAACCCTGGTTCACGATGATGTAGTTGATGAATCGATGGAAAGAAGGGGTTTTTTTTCGATAAATGCCCTCTGGAAAAATAAAATTGCCGTTTTAGTAGGCGATTATTTGCTTTCAAAGGGATTATTACTGTCTTTAAATAATAAAGACCATGAAGTTTTAAGAATCCTTTCAGAAGCGGTAAGGCTTATGAGTGAGGGGGAATTATTACAAATTGAGAAATCAAGAAACCTTAATTTGAACGAATCGGTTTACTATGAAATAATTAATGGAAAAACTGCTTCTTTATTAGCATCTGCTTGTTCAGCGGGGGCTTCTACTACTTTTTCTGATCCTGAAGACATCGAAACCATGCGTTTATTCGGCGAAAAAGTTGGCATGGCATTTCAAATAAAAGATGATTTATTCGACTATAGTAGCAAAGATATTGGCAAGCCCACTGGTAATGATATTAAAGAAAAAAAGTTGACTCTACCACTTATTTATGTTTTAAACAATTGTACTCCTAGCATTAAAAAAGAGATTATATATATAATCAAAAACCAGAATACACAAAAAGAGAAAGTCGCTTTTGTTATTAAACAAGTAGAAGATTTAGGAGGCATTGAGTATGCTACCAAAAAAATGTTTAGTTATAGAGACGATGCATTAGAATTACTTTATCGCTTCCCTTCATCACCCGTGAGAGATGCTTTGGAAGAGCTGGTAAGATATACTACTGATAGGGAATATTAATGCAAAAAAGATGGAACATATTATCATCTGAAACAGCTGATGTTGCCTCTTTGCAAGCATCATTAAAAATCAATCCCATCTTATGTTCCATTTTGGTTCAAAGAGGTATAACCGATTACGAGAAAGCAAAAGAATTTTTCAGACCTAGCCTTGAACACTTACATAGTCCATGGCTGATGAAAGACATGCAAAAAGCCGTAAATCGAATCATTAGTGCTTTTGAAAAAAAAGAAAAAATTTTAGTCTACGGCGATTACGATGTAGACGGAACTACTTCTGTAGCAAGTATGTTTCAATTTTTAAAGTTATTGCATGACCCCATTGACTTTTATATCCCACATAGATACAAAGAAGGATATGGGATTTCAAGAATTGGTATTGACTTTGCCAAAGAACATGGCTTTACTTTAATTATCTCTTTAGACTGTGGAATTAAATCTGCAGAATTAATTGCATATGCAAAAACATTAGGCATCGATTTTATTGTTTGCGATCACCATTTGCCAGATAGTGATGTGCCAGATGCTGCAGCAATCTTAAATCCCAAACAAATTGACTGCCCCTATCCTTACAAGGAATTATGTGGCTGCGGTGTAGGATTTAAACTGATGATGGCATTAACCGAAAAGCTTAATTTATCTACTGAAACTTATCTTCAGTACATAGACTTAGTAGCAATTGCAATTGCAGCAGATATTGTTCCTGTTACTGGTGAAAACAGAACCTTGGCTTACTTTGGTATTCAAAAAGTAAACACAAAACCATCTGTGGGCATTGAAGCATTGTTAAACTTATCTAAGGCAAAAAGCCCTATGAGTTTGACAAGTTTGGTATTTGTAATAGCCCCAAGAATTAATGCAGCAGGCAGAATGGACGATGCAAAAAAAGCAGTCCAATTATTTATTGAGAAAGATCCTACTGCAGCAATTGCTTTAGCGAATATATTACACAGCGACAATACGGACCGTAGAGAAGCGGATAGTTCAATTACTGTGGAAGCAATGGAAATGCTTGCTGCTGATCCTAATAATCAAAACAGAAAATCAACCGTCTTATACAATGAATATTGGCACAAGGGAGTGGTAGGGATTGTAGCCAGTAGATTAATTGAAACATTTTATAGACCTACAATTGTGTTAACCAAAAGTGGAGAATTTGCGGCCGGAAGCGCAAGAAGTGTTGCAGGATTTAATTTGTATGAAGCCATTCACGCATGCAGGGCACACTTATTGGGCTATGGAGGACATTTCGCAGCAGCTGGTATGACATTAGCAATAAATCAAATTGAGTCATTCAAAGCGGCATTTGAAGCAGAAGTAGCAAAAACAATCACACCAGAGCAATTAAGACCAGAACTTACCATTAATGCCGAAATTAATTTCAAAGAAATCACCACATCGCTTTATAGTATTATTAAGCAAATGGAACCATTTGGTCCAGATAATATGCGACCCGTATTTATTGCCCGTAATGTAAAAGATGCAGGCTTTTCCAAAGTGGTAAAAGACCTGCATCTAAGAGTTGTCC
>JBMLPQ010000069.1:0-28844 GCA_049242025.1 Sediminibacterium sp. | reverse complement strand
ATCCTAAGAAGCCATAATGGTTCAATCATATTTATTATCTTCATTCCCGCCTCTTTAAAAATAGGCGGGATTTTTTATGTCAGAAACCACTCCTTCTTTTAAACCCACATTAGGCTTGTTAGATGCTACCATGGTTGTAGCGGGAAGTATGATTGGGTCAGGAATATTTATAGTAAGTGCAGATATTACCCGTAATGTTGGAAGTGCTGGGTGGTTAGTTGCAGTATGGTTGTTAACAGGGTTTATGACATTGACTGCTGCATTAAGTTATGGAGAATTAAGTGCCATGTTTCCTAAGGCAGGAGGACAATATGTTTATTTAAAAGAGTCATACAATAAACTCACTGGCTTTTTATATGGATGGAGTTTTTTTTCGGTGATTCAAACAGGAACCATTGCAGCAGTAGGTGTTGCATTCTGCAAATTCGCTGCCTATTTTTTCCCCGTACTAGAAATGAATGAAGCTGATGTTCTTTTTTTGTTGGGGCCTTTCAAAATTTATCCAGCTCAATTCGTCTCAATTTTTATTATTGTTTTGCTGACTTATATCAATACGAAAGGGGTTCAGGGGGGTAAAATGATTCAAACCGTTTTTACGGTAACTAAATTGCTTTCTCTTTTTGGATTGATTGTATTCGGTTTTATTCTTGGTGCAAATTCAGAAGTCTGGAATGCCAATTGGACGGATGCATGGGCCATGAAATCTATGACCAAGGGAACTGGTGACTTATCTGCAGCCATTATTGTTCCTGTTTTGGGTGCTGGTGCTTTAGGAGCGATTGCTGCTTCTATGGTAGGATCCATCTTTAGCAGTGATGCATGGAATAATGTGACTTTTATAGCAGGCGAAATTAAAAATCCACAAAAGAATATTGGACTGAGTTTATTTTTGGGAACACTAATTGTTACCCTTATTTATGTTTCTGCAAATTTGATGTATTTGAGTGTTCTTCCATTAGATCAAATTGCTTTTGCTCAATCCGATAGAGTTGCTGTTACTGCCTCTAATATTATTTTTGGTGGAATTGGGACATATATCATTGCAGCAATGATAATGATATCAACATTTGGATGCAACAACGGCTTGATACTTGCAGGAGCTAGAGTATATTATACCATGGCGCAGGATGGATTGTTTTTTAAGAAAGCTGGGACCTTAAATAAAAATGCGGTTCCAGAATGGGCTTTGTGGGCGCAATGTATAGTGGCTTCCTTATTGTGTTTGAGTGGTAAGTATGGAGATTTATTAGATATGGTATCTTTTATTGTAGTTATATTTTACGTGTTAACAATTGCAGGTATTTTTATTCTACGTAAAACCAGACCAGATATACCACGACCATATAAAGCAATTGGGTACCCCATTTTGCCAGCTATTTATATGTTGATGGGTATTAGTTTTTGTGTGTTGTTGATTATTTACAAACCTCAATTTACCTGGCCCGGTTTAATCATTACATTACTAGGTATACCTTTGTATTTTATTGCTGTTCGTAATGCCAAAAAATAGCAGATGAATTTTGATGAGTTGTTTGTAAGATTTAAGGAAACGCCTGTTCTGATTATAGGCGATATAATGTTAGATACCTATTGGTGGGGCAATGTAGATCGTATTTCTCCAGAAGCTCCTGTTCCAATTGTTGCTTTAAATAAAAAAGAGTACCGAGTAGGAGGGGCTTCAAATGTGGCGCTAAATACCGCTTCTTTAGGCGCTTACACGACTGTAATTTCAATAGTTGGACAAGACCAAGATGGCGATCAGTTAATTGAACTGATGAATCAAAATGGGATTAATACTAAGCATATTATCCGTTCTAGTGATCGAATTACCACAAATAAAATGCGCATCATGGGACGGAATCAACAAATGATGCGTTTGGATGCTGAAATGGTTGATGATATAAACGAATCATTAGAAAATCAGTTGTTACAAGTAGTAAAACAATTTATTTTTCAGCAGAAACCTGCTATAGTAATTTTTGAAGATTACAATAAAGGCGTGTTAACCCAAAAAGTAATACAAGACATCACAAGCTATTGCAATGAGCATAAAATTTTTACTGCAGTAGATCCAAAGAAGAAAAATTTCCTTTCGTATAAAGACGTCACATTGTTTAAGCCTAATTTAAAAGAAGTAAAAGAAGGACTTAATATAGACGTAGTTAATACAAATCTGGATCGAATGCAGCATATTCATCAGATATTAAAAGAGGTTTTAGGTCATACCATTTCTCTTATAACTATGTCTGAAAAAGGGGTGTTTTACCAACAAGAACAAACAGCTGCAATCATTCCTACCCATATCAGAAATATTTCGGATGTAAGTGGTGCTGGAGACACGGTCATTGCTGTTGCTTCATTGGTTTATGCAGCTACTCAAAATATTCATTTAGCAGCCGAAATGGCTAATATTGCTGGTGGTTTGGTTTGTGAAGAAGTGGGTACTGTTGCAATTAATCCATCTCATTTGTTAGCTGAATGTAAGGCATTGTTAACCCACAATTAGTGATTCGTTATAAAATAGTATCGAATCTTTAATACTATCTAATGTCTGTAGCTATAATTTAAAATCTTTTTGCCTCCTTAATTTTTACTTTCGTGTGTAAATAAAATACAATGGCTAATTTTTCTATAGTAGTTCACGGAGGTGCGGGTACCATCTTAAAAGAAGATATGACTCCCTCTTTGGAGCAAGCTTACTCAGAAGTTTTGCAAGATGCATTAAATACTAGTTATGCTGTTTTAGAAAAAGGCGGTACTGCGGTAAACGCTGTTAAAGCGGCCATCATTGTTTTAGAGGATAATGTACTTTTTAATGCAGGCCGAGGTTCCGTTTTTACCAAAAAAGGTGTTCAAGAAATGGATGCTGCTATCATGGATGGTTCTAATTTAGCTGCTGGTGCAGTATGTGGTGTTAGAAATGTTCGCAATCCAATTGAGTTGGCAACTGAAGTGATGCTTCATAGTAATCATGTTTTTTTAAGTGGCAAGGGGGCGAATGATTTTGCAATCAAGCAAGGAGTAAAGTTAGAACCGGATGAATATTTTTTCTCTCAGTTTAGGTACGATCAATGGAAAGCTATTCGCGATTCTGATAATTATTCATTAGATCATACCAATCATCAATTAGAAGAGTTAATGCGAGATAAAAAATTTGGAACAGTTGGTGCAGTTGCATTAGACGGGATGGGTAATATAGCCGCTGCAACATCTACTGGCGGGATGACTAATAAAAAATATGGACGAATTGGAGACAGCCCTTTAATTGGTGCAGGAACTTATGCTAACAATAACACCTGTGCAATAAGTTGTACGGGTCATGGTGAAATGTTTATTCGATCTGTTGCTTCTTATGATGTAAGTTGTTTAATGGAATACAAAGGGTATTCTTTGGAAGAAGCGATGAATATAGTGGTTCACGATAAATTAATGGCTATTCAAGGGGAAGGGGGGATGATTGGAGTAGACGCAAATGGGAATACAGCAATGGTCTTTAATAGCGCAGGAATGTACCGTGGCGTAAAAACCAGTAATGGCTTAGATAAAGTAGCTATTTATAAATAACTTGCAACCGTGCAAAAAATAGCAATCATTACAGCAGGTGGTTCGGGTACTAGAATGGGAAGTAGTATACCCAAACAGTTTTTACTGTTGAACCAAAAACCATTGCTATATCATACACTCTCAGCTTTTGTTGAAGCTTTCCATGATATTCAATTTGTTTTGGTAGTCCCTCAAGATTACTGGTTAGCTGCTGAGCAATTGATTAAAGACATGAATCTTGAGAATCAAACCAAAATAGTGGTGGGTGGGGTAACCCGTTTTCATTCTGTTCAAAATGGTATCCGTACAATCACAACAGCTGGAGTTGTATTTGTTCATGATGGAGTAAGGTGCTTGGTTTCTTCAGATTTAATTAAACGTTGCTACGATCAAACAATAAAAATGGGGTCAGCTATTCCTGCTGTTGCTTCTGTTGATAGCATTAGAATCGTTACCAACCAGACTCATGCACCTATAGACAGAGATCGAGTTAAAATCATACAAACTCCTCAAACGTTTTTATCCGCGCCATTGATTAAGGCTTTTGAACAAACCTATCATGCAAATTTTACAGATGAAGCAACTGTTATGGAAGCAGCTGGTGTAACCGTTCACTTAATAGAAGGCGAGTACAGTAATTTAAAAATCACCAGGCCCAATGACCTTATCATTGCTAATACAATTATTTCGGATCGTTTGAGTCAGACTAAGGAATAAGTGATAAAGGGAATGGCAATTTATTATAATGCCATAAATAATAAAATTCTTCGCTACATCCGAATCCTTCATAGAAATTTTTGATTCCAGGTATTGAAGAACCTTCAAAATCTAGTATTAAGTTTTGTTCAGAAAACGATTGAATAACTTCATGAAATAATAAGTGATTAGATTCTACTGCTCTGCCCTCAATACTTGTACTATTCATGATATTATATATCCTTTTGTTGTCTCTTAAAAAAAGAGCCGTGGATAAAATTGTTCCCTCCTGATTTAAAACCGCTCGTGTAAAGCAATGGTGATTTGGAAGTAACGTTTTATTGCAATAAGCAATCATTTTTTGATAATGGGAATGATTTATATGCGGCGTTTTTTGACCATTCATTAACTCATAAAATTGAACTGCTTGTTCTATTGAAATATGCTCTGTATAAATTAAACCTGCTTTATTTGCTTTTGTTACATTTTGTAAATGATCTTTTCTAAACATTGATTTAATAGCATGAAAGGGTTGCTGAAGGTTTAATAGCAAATTAGATTTTGCAGTAGCTCCAGTTATTTTTGCTTCCCAACTATTGCCAGTATTCAATAAAATACTTCCATATCTATAGGTTGAGTAAATCCTTTTGATTATACTTTCGAGTTTTATATTAATGGGTGCTCCAATAAAGCCAAGTTGTTGTATGAAGGGTGGTGTATAAGCATATTTAAGGCCGGCTTTTAATCTCCACGGTATAGGCATTATCGTCTCATAATCATTGATGATTATGGCATCCCATTGATCCGTTACTGCATCTAAATAATGGGTTTGTGCATATATTAATCCATTTGAAGAATTAGCAACTATCTCATTCCATTGCGCTGCCTGTATATTTTTTGAAGGGATGATTTCAATTTTATAATTTATCATCTATTTCCCTTTTCCTGAAATTATGATTCTTAAAGTGTGCATCATGATTTTAAAATCTAGTAAAATTGATGCATTCTCAATATAGATTAAATCGTATTTCATTCTTTCAATCATTTCTTCTATACTTGAAGCATAGCCAAATTGGACCATCCCCCAAGAAGTTAATCCGGGTTTGGCTTTTAACAAGTATCGATAGTATGGTGTTTTATGCAATAAAAGGTCTATATAGTTTTTACGTTCTGGTCTTGGCCCAACCAAACTCATTTCTCCCTTTAAAATATTCCATAATTGTGGTAATTCATCTAATCTCCATTTGCGCATGAATTTACCCCATGGAGTTATTCTTGTATCATTATCGCTAGAAAGCGCTGGTCCATTTTCTTCTGCATTCGTATACATGCTTCTGAATTTGTAGATAGTAAAAGGGACTCCTCTAAAGCCTATTCTTTCTTGTTGATAGATAGCTCCACCTTTAGAACTTAGTATCGTTCTTATAGCTAAATAAACCATTACAGGGCTTAGTAAGATTAATCCAATAAAAGATACAGCAATATCCATTAACCGTTTAATATGCTGTTCCTCAGGAGACATAGCCGCGGTTTGAATATCCATCAACATAGCTCCTAAAACATTACTTGTTTTAACAGAACCTGCTAATATATCAATAGTGTCTGGAACTAATTTTATATCAATTTCTTTCTCAGTTAAAACACTAACTATTTCTTCAATGATTTGTTTGTCTTTTTTGTCAATGGAGATAATTACTCTTTCAATTAAATGATCTTCAACAATTTTTTTTATTTGAAAGCTTGTTCCTAAATAAGGAATCCATTTTGCAAGTCCATTTCTAAAATCATCTTCATAAACTGATACAAAGCCAACTGTTTTAAATCCTAAATACTTGAAATTTCTATTTAGTGATTCAAAAACTTTTGTTGCATTGGCATTATTTCCTACAATTAAAGTTCTAAAAAATACATCGCCTCTCTTTAGTGTTTTTTTGGTTTGAAATAGCAATAAAGTTCTAGCACTTGCAATCAAAAAAAACTGTAAGATAAAGTATACGAAAAATTGATTCGCATGAACAATATGGCTGAAGCGTGGGAAAAAGTACAGTAATAAAGTGCCTAATAGCGAATGTAGTAATGTTGCAGTTAACTCACTAAGCCTAGACTTATCATACAATGATCTATTGTAGCTACCTGTAATAAAGTAAAAAAAAATCCAAAATAAAGGAACCAAACAAAAGTTTAAGACAGTTTCAATCCCTTGGATGGAAATATTTAATATATCTAGCGTTAAATCATTTTGTGCAGGATAAACTAAATAAAATAGGATGAGTGCAACCAAAGAAAAAATGAAATCGCTTACGATGTATAAATTGATATTTCTTCTTCTGTGTTGCATATTGATTTGAGTATTAGTTAAACCAATATACTGGTATTGTTAATTTTATCTAGTATTTGATGTGCTACTTCCATGGCAAGATAGCCATCTATTTCACTCACCTGCGTTGGCTTATTATTGATAATAGCATCTACAAAAGACATTAATTCTAGTTTGATTGCATTCACAGGCTCAATGGTAGGGGTTGCTATAGCAATTGTTTTTTTCCCATTTGCAGTTTCTATATCAAATGAAAATACATTTTTATCTTCTGGTTGTTTTAGCTTGATGATTTCCGTTTTCTTCTCTAAAAAATCAATTCCTATGTAAGCATCTTTTTGAAAAAGTCTGATTTTACGCATTTTTTTCATGCTAATCCTACTGCTGGTTAAATTTGCTACACAACCATTATTGAACTCGATTCTAACATTTGCAATATCAGGCGTTTCTGTCATGACTGCAACACCACTAGCTGCAATACTTTTCACATCACTTTTTACCAGGCTTAGAATAATATCAATATCATGAATCATTAAGTCTAAAATCACACTTACTTCAGTTCCTCTAGGATTAAATTGTGCCAATCTATGTACCTCAATAAACATTGGATTTAAATTGAGGTCTTTAACTGCTAAATAAGCTGGGTTAAATCTTTCCACATGCCCCACCTGAAGTTTTACATTGGCTTCTCGAACCATATTTACCAAATCCTTTCCTTCTTGAAGTGTGTGGGTAATTGGTTTTTCTACAAATACATGTTTGCCTTTCCTAATTGCTTTCATGCATATTTCGTAATGTTGATTGGTTGGAGTGATTACATCAATTATATCACAGGCATCCATCAACTTATCTTCGTCCATGTATCGTTTAAGACCGTATTGTTCTGTTACCTCTTTTGCATTATCATTGTTGGGATCAAAAAAGCCAACCAACTTAACGCCTTCAATTTCTTTCCAGTTATTTAGGTGAAATTTACCTAAATGACCCACTCCAAAAACACCTACTTTAAGCATAACGTTTTGTATCTATTAATGGGTAAATATAAATAATTCAACAGCCATTCTGCAAATAATCAATCGAATAGCTCAAAATTGCTCACAGAAGTTAACGATGCTTCTGACAATAAGGTTGCCGAACAAGCTGCAGCATGGGGCATTTCATATTTAAAGTAAAATTTACAAGTATGAATTTTACCCTCATAAAAGGTTTTTGTATTGGTAGGAATCCCCCCCTGCGCAAGTTGTTCAGATGCTTTTAAAGCCATTTTTAGCCATTGCCATCCAATTACAGTATAGCTCATCATTTCAAGAAAAACAGTAGCGTCGGCCAGGTATTTTTCCATATTGCCTTCCATTGCATATTGGCTAACGTGTTTTAATACCCATGTTATTCTAGAGAGCTCATTATTCAATGTTTCTGTTTCAGCATTTAATTCATTGAATGAATTAGCAGCATCAATTGTAATTTTTATTTCTTCAATTAGTAGTTGTAGTGCTTTGCCATTTTCCATGACTACTTTTCTTCCTAATAAATCAATTGCTTGAATACCTGTTGTGCCTTCATACAACGACATGATTTTTAAATCTCTATAATGTTGCTGAACAGGAAAATCAGTTGTAAAACCATAACCTCCTAAAGTTTGTATGGCTAATGCTGCTGCTCTACTGCCTTGTTCTGATGGATATGACTTGACAATTGGAGTTAAAATCTCTAAAAGCAGTAAATATTTTGTTCGATCTTCTTTATTACAAGCGTGTGTTAAATCATATAATTTATTGCATTCAATACCGAGTGATATAGCGCCTTCTGCAATGGCTTTTTGGGTTAATAACATTCTTTGTATGTCTGCATGATGAATAATGTTAACAGGAGGTTTGGTTGGGTCTTTTTCGCTTGGCATTCTTCCTTGTGGTCTTTCTTTACAGTATTGAAGTGATGATTGAAACGCAGCCATAGCAACGGATGCGGCACATAGACCTACGCTTATACGTGCTCCATTCATCATTTGAAACATATAGCTCAATCCTTTATGTGGTTCACCTACTAAATAGCCAATACAATTATTATTGTCTCCAAAAGACAAGTGTGTGGTAGCATAACCCCTTTGTCCCATTTTTTGAAAATCACCTGCACAATAAACATCATTGTATTCTAGGGTTCCTTCTTTTGTTGGCCTAAATTTAGGAATGATAAAAAGCGAGATCCCTTTAACGCCTGCTGGTGCTCCTTCAATTCTTGCTAATGTAAGATGGATAAAATTGCTACAAGCTTGGTGTTGTCCTCCTGATATAAATATTTTTTGACCTTTAATCAACCATTCATTGTTGTTTAGCGGTTTGGCAGTGGTACTAATATCGGTTAAAGAGCTTCCAGCCTGAGGTTCTGTAAGGGCCATTGTGCCTTGCCATTCGCCTGAGTAAATTTTAGGGACAAATTTTTCAAGTTGTTCAATTGTTCCAAAACTGGTAATTAAACCCGCAGCACCTGCCGATAGGCCAAGATAACCTTGAACACCATTATTAGCTGCTTGAAATAAGTGATGCGCTGTTCCAAAAATCATTTCGGGTAATTGCATTCCACCGTGTTCAAATAATGCACTACCCCCAATCCAACCTTGTTCAGCGGCAGTAGCTATGATTTTTTGGAGTGCTGGATGAGTATGTACATTGCCTTTGCCATCATATTTAGCTGGAGTTTCATCCATTTCTTTAAAATATGGCGCCATCTCTTGATCAGCTAATAATTTAGCAGATTCTATCATCATCCATGCTTGTTCTTCGTTTAGATGTGCAAATCGTTCATATTTAAATAAACTGTTGATGGGATGCACTTCAAATAAAAGGAATTTCAATAATTCCATATTGGTATATTTCGCCATTTTAACTTAATTTATAACACTAATAATTTCTGCAACATAAGCAGGTTTTTCAACGCCTTTAATTTCTATCATGCAGTGTAAAAATAATTTTACAGAGCCAGTCGATAATTTTTCAATACTATGTAAAGTTGCAGTCAATCTGATTTGATCATTTACTCGAACTGGGCTAACGAATCTTACTTTATTAAAACCATAATTATAGTATGATTGTACTTTTTTTAATTCGAATAGTTCGGTTAATAAGTATGATACTAAAGACATCGTAAGATAACCATGCGCAAGTGTTCTTCCATCTGGAAGGAACTGTGCTGCTTTTGCTTCATCAACATGTACCCATTGGAAATCTTGAGTTGTAGCTGCAAAATCATTAATCATTTTTTGTGTAATGGTTATCCAGTTTCCTGGCCCAACAGATTTCCCAATATGATTTTCAATTGCATCTTTGCCGTAGATAATTAGTTTATTTTCATGCTCTTGAATATCCGATGAATTGGTATTTGTATTAAGTGGATTAGTAAACTTTTCTGCTTTTATTTGAATCACCGCTTTCCCTTTTATCTTTCTATGAATCATATCGGAAATAGCTGATGGGGCTTCTTCAAGTGTGTATAATTGATGAATATGTTGCGATAATTTTCCAGCAATCATCCACTCAATTATTTTTACAAAATTAAGCTTGTTGACATTGGGTTCTTTTTCAGCAAAAGCGCCCCAGAATACTCCTTGTATATTGCAGCCCTTTAATAAAGGGATATTAAAAGGTACTTGTGGTATTTCTCCTGAAGCAAAACCAATAATTAAGTACTGACCGTTCCATGCTATAGACTTAAGCGCTTCAATTGCTAAGTTTCCACCAATGGGGTCATATATTATATCTACTCCTTTGTCTTGGGTAATTTCTTTAATCCTAGTTTTTAAATTCTCGCTGGTATAATTGATTAGTTCGTCTGCCCCTAAAGACTTGCAATAGGTTAACTTTTCAAGAGACGATGCAGCTGCAATCACTTTAGCCCCCATTAACTTAGCCAATTGAATTGCTGCAGAACCTACGCCTCCACTAGCCCCCAACACCAGCACTGTTTGGCCCTCTCGCAATGCTGCTTTATTTTTTAACGCGTAATAGGCAGTGCCATAAGTATACATACAAATGGATGCATCCAGTAAGTTTATCTTGTCTGGGATTACAAAAACTGAATTGGCTTTAATAATAATTTGCTCTGCCATCCCTCCCCAACCACATAATGCCATCACACGATCGCCTACTTTACAATGATTTACCGCGGAACCTACTGCCGTAACAATACCTGCAATTTCTCCACCAGGCGAAAATGGCAGTGGGGGTTTAAACTGGTACTTATTTTGAATAATTAAAGTGTCTGGGAAATTTACTCCACAGTAGTGAACATCAATTGCGACCTGATCCATTTCAATTTCTGGCACATTGATTTCAGCAAATTGAAGTAGGTCTGGCCCGCCGTATTGGGTACAAATAATTGCTTTCATATGAATGGTTAAATTACAACCATTCAGTCATTTTAAAGCCCAATCATTCTTTTTAATCTTTTAATGGTTCCTTTAAGTAAACCACCGTCAATTTGAATACGTCTATCTGTGGTCCAAACAAGGGCGTTGATATTGGTTACATAATATAGTTTCCCGTATCCTTTCTCCCTTAGTTTTAACGCCAGCCATCCGTCTTCGTTGGTTCCTGGGGGGTGATTAAATCCTTCTACACTAAGGCCTTGCTCTCTTCTAAAACCTGAATTAAAGCCATAAGCATTCATTGCTTCATCCCTAAATAATTTATTCATCCACCGCATTAAATCGGCAAAATATTCATAAAAAAAATAAGTGAATCTGCCAGTGTTTCCGATTGGGATGAACGAAAATCTTCCATAAACAGAGCAGACTTTTTCGTTTTCTGCCAACGGTCTTACCATTTCTTCAATCCAATCTTTAGGATAAATGGTATCTGCATCTGCATTTAAAATATACTTTCCTTTTGCAACCGCCAACCCCGAATTTCTGGCATTGGTAATACCTTGATTTAGTTCTTTGATACAGGGGATTCCAGCCGCAATGACCATTTCTTCTGTTTTGTCTTTTGAATTATTATTCACTACAATAATCTCTACTGACCATTGGGTGATATTATTACTTAATGAAAGTAAGGTTTGCAAAATATTTGCTTCCTCATTATAAGCAGGCATAACAATTGAAACAACTGGCTCATTCAAAGATAATTTACTGTACCTTTCTCTAATTAGAGCAGTTGTAGCAATTTCTCTTGGATTGGTTGTGTAAAGCTGGTTGATGTAAGTGGGTATTGAAATAGGTCTCATATTTTTATGTCATTAAGCATCAAAATGATTAAATTCAACATTAATTCATTACTTATATATTTAAATATATTTAGATTTCATACATTAGCAAAATTTTAAAATATGGCATTCTCTAATTCTGATACATTAAAAATCGTGGTTGTTGAAGACGAGATGACCATGCAGTTGATTTTAAAAAAATATTTGAGTGCTCAATATCAAGTAGAAATTTTTAAAGATGGGGTTGATGCATTGGCTTTTCTACAACAAGGTAATGTTCCTGATTTGATCATTTCAGATTTAAACACACCTGTTATGGGTGGATTAGCTTTGACCAAACAGCTTAGAGCTAGTGATTTTTTTAATGCAATTCCAATCATTATATTATCTGGAGAAGAGAGCTCAGAGATGATTATACAGTGTTTAGAAGCTGGAGCCGATGACTATTTAGTAAAACCATTTAATCCTAAAGAACTTGAAGCCAGACTTAGAGTGGTTTTGCGTAGAATTCGAAAATAAATTCATCAAATAGTTCCAATGAACACGAAATTACCTCCTCAAGATCAAGTTATTGTACTACTTAACTGCGATGACTTCATTTTTGAAACTTTTTCACAAGCAAATTTGGGAGGACGCGAGCTAAAGCGCTTTTCAAATCCTTTACTTTTCTTTTCAGAGTTAGAAAAAGCCAAATTCAATTTGGTTGCTATTGTATCTCAAAGCGAAGTTTTAGGTACTGGGGGCATTTCTTTGTTAGAAACCCTAATGAACAAAAAGAATATTACTGTTCCATTTTTCCTAATAAGTCAGCAACTGAGTGAAAGCACGATTCGTATGACGCTTAAAGCAGGGGTGGCTGATGTATTTAAGTTGCCTATAAAAAAAGAAAATATAGAAATCAGGCTACCTCTCTTGATTGAAAAATGGGACGATTTAAAGCATGCCAATCAAGTTTCTGATTTTCATAAATACAAAACGCCTTTCATTAAGCGTGTTTTTGATATTTTCTTTGCCAGTATGGCAATAATTTTACTATCCCCTTTGTTGCTAACCATTTGTATTTTGTTGAAACTAGAGTCTAAAGGCCCTATTTTTTATTATGCTTTAAGGGTTGGGTCTGGCTATAGAACCTTCAAGTTTTATAAGTTTAGGTCTATGTTTGTTAATGCTGATAAACGCTTAAAAGATTTAAAACATTTAAATCAATACGCGCCCACAGCAGATGAATTCCCTACTTCTAATGTAGAAGAAGAATATCTTTGTGAGGAGTGTAAAGCTGCAGGAACGGGCTGTAAATTCCCTATTTTTTCAGACACCATTCAATGGTGCGAAAAGCAGTACAGCGAAAATAGAAAGGCAAAAGCTGGATCAGCATTTTTTAAATTGAAAGATGATCCTAGAATCACTAAAGTTGGTAAGTTTATTCGAAATAGCAGCATAGATGAGCTACCTCAATTGTGGAATGTAATTATTGGAGATATGAGTATAGTGGGAAATAGGCCACTGCCATTGTATGAAGCTGAAAAGTTAACCACAGACAAATATGCAATGCGATTCATGGCACCTGCAGGAATTACAGGCTTGTGGCAGGTCGAAAAAAGGGGTAAGGGCGAAATGTCTGAAGAAGAACGATTGTTGCTAGATAATAAATATGCTGAAAATCATAGCTTTTGGTATGATATAAAGCTTATTCTTAGAACAATACCCGCACTCCTCCAAAAAGAATCGGTATAATTTTTTCCAGAATTGATTGTGTTTCTTTTTTTTATCCATTTATTGGATAAAGTGGGGATATCTAAACCCCTTGTTATAACTATATTATTTATCTTTAATCTTTATGAAAATCATTGGTTTAGATATAAATATTCAGGTTCTACGCAAGCTGAGTTTGGCTGAGTTTTTTCACAGAATTAGAAAAATCTGGCTGATTGGGGTTTTGTCGCTTTTTTTTATTGGTAATTCAGTTCAAGTGAAAGCGCAAGAATCAATGATTCCAGAGCTTTCATACCCCTTTTTGGAAAAGTTGATTTTTTCTGCCAAGCAAAATTATCCTTTAATGAAGGCCAATTTGAGAAGAGTGAATTTTGCCAACTATAATGTACAAAGAGCAAAACTATCTTGGTTTGATTTCTTTACTCTTTCGGCTTTTTATAGTCCGAGTACCTCAGTAACTTTAACAAATGCTACATTAACAGGGGTGCAAATAGGACTCTTTATAAATTTTAGTAATATTATTCAAAAGCCAACAGTAATTAAACAATCTAAAGAAGAACTTGCCATTGCTCAATTAACTGCAGATCAATACGCAATTACACTTGAGACTGATGTTAAGAATCGATACTTTAGATATATGCAGACATTGAGTGTTTTAAGGGTTCAAAATCAAAATGCAATCGATATTGAAGCGTTGTATAAGCAAATTAAATTTCGTTATGAAAGAGGGGAGGAGACGCTTGAAAATTATACCAAATTAATGGTTCAGAATGGAGATCAAAAACAAAAAATAATTGATGCTGAAAGCGCTGTTTTGATTGCGAAAAATACATTGGAAGAATTGGTTGGGAAAAAACTGGAAGAGATAAAATAAATGGAACTACAAAAGTTTTTATTATTACTATACAAAAGGAAATTTATACTGATCGTTGTACCAATGATAGCAGTATTCATTACCTATTTTTTAGTAAGAAAGCTACCAGATACCTATAAATCTCGTTCCAGAATTTCAACTGGTTTAGTTGATCAGTCCAAACAGTTTTTAGAAAAAAATCAAGGTCAAGACGAGAATAAAGTATCACAGCAGTTCAGCAATTTAATTGAGATGATTAAATTGAAGCGAATTTTTGACCAATTATCCTTCCAACTAATTGTCCACGATTTAACCAGCGATAAGCCTTTCCGAAAACCAAGTAAGCTAATCACTGAAATAGGTCCTGAGGCAAGGGCACATGCGTTGGAAGTTTTTAAAGATCATATCAAAACTAAACAACCACTATCCTTATTTGATAAAGACCAGTTTGGAATACACCAGTTGCTCATTTCAATGGGATATGATGAAGCTACTTTACAAAAGAAAGTAACTATTTATCGGGTTAATAACAGTGACTTTATTGATTTTGAATACGAGTCTGAAAATCCATTCTTATCTGCATTTGTACTCAATACAATTAACAGAGAATTCATCGATTTTTATGCCAATTATATAAAGGGGAACCAACTAAAGGCGGTTAATTTTTTAGATTTATTAATGAGGCGGAAATTTGATTCGATGACTGCAAAAATGCGTCTATTGCGTGATTATAAAATCAGGAATAGGGTGCTAAACTTAAATGAACAAGCGAAGAGCCTTT
The DNA here is from genome assembly GCA_049242025.1 of Sediminibacterium sp. GTDB lineage: Bacteria > Bacteroidota > Bacteroidia > Chitinophagales > Chitinophagaceae > Sediminibacterium. The sequence goes on along the minus strand of JBMLPQ010000069.1, from coordinate 13,742 downwards.
ACGCACAAATTGCAGATTTTGAGACGAAGCTTCAGTTAGCTGAAAAAGATGTAGAATCTCTTGGAGGAGCAATAAAAGGGATTGATAAAAAATTTAGTCCACAAGATAGGAGATACTTAGAAAGTGTAACAGTAGACATTAATCAAGCTCTTTTATCAACCCGAGAAAAATTGCGAATAGTCACTAACGATTTGGTTAAAAGTAATTTTGATCCTAAAATAAAGCAGAAACAAGATTCTTTAAAAGCAATATTAGAAAAGCAGGTCCTTGAGTCTACAGATCGCTTATTAGTTAGCCCATTGGCAAACAAGCAGTTGCTGGTTCAACAAAGATTTAATTTAGAGATTGCACTTGATCAGGCAAGAAGTAGTGTGCTTCCTTTGAGTGATGAATTAAAAAGGCTCAACGAAAAATTCGATATGTTAGTGCCACACGAAGCCCTCATTCAAAGCTATGAAGGATCGGTTGATGTTGCTGGAAAGGAATATCTAGATATCCAAAATAGGTTTAACCAAACCTCATTAGAATCTAGTATGACTGTTCAATTAACTCAAATCGAATTGGCAATGCCTGGCCCTGCGCAGCCTTCTAAGAAGTTGATTTTGGTAGCTTTGGCAGGAATTATCAGTTTCATTTTTTGTTTAACAGCCTTATTTGTAATCTTCTATTTAGACGATAGTATACAAAATGCAACAGATTTAGCAAATAAAACAAGTTTGCCGGTTTTAGCCTTTCTTCCTTACATCAATACATCTATGTTAGATTTAACGAACTTATGGAAAAACGGAGAGGGAAATAGAATCACAATTGCATTCAAAAATTTATTGAGGTCGCTTCGTTTTGAAATTGAACGAGAAATGGGCCATAAAAAACTATTGGTAGTAACTAGTATTTCCGATGGTGAAGGTAAGACCTTGATTTCTCTTGGTCTGGCTTATGCTTATTCCATGGTAAATAAACGAGTATTGGTGATTGATGGAAACTTTGACAATCCCACTGTTACTGAAACAACCGGTTCAAAGACCTTTTTGGAAGATTATTTGAAAAATAGAATTACACTTTCTGAAATCATTAAAGAAGGGGGCGTAAGTGTTTTAGGGAATAGAGGTGGTGATACTTCTATATTTGAATTCTGCGATGAGTCGATTGTAAAGCCCAAGTTGGCATATTTAAGAGATGTTTTTGATATTATAATTATTGAAGCCCCTGATTTGGATAAATTAAATAAGGCAAGAGAATGGGTTGTTCTAGCAGACAAAGTAGTGGCCATTTTTGCATCAGGGGCTACGCTGAAAAATGGTAAGGCACAAAGTGTAGAATACCTTCAAGATTTAGGGGATCATTTTGCTGGCTGGGCTTTAAATAAGGTAGTAATAAACAGATTGAATAAAATATCTTAAATAATAATTGGTCTGCTATGGATATTCAATACATCATAGAATTGCTTTGGATTTTTTTTCAAATAGCAGTTGGTTATAATTTGATTCTGCCTTTTTTATTGTTGGTAATGTATGCCATATTTAGCGGTAAAAAAACGCAACAGCCTTCTAATACTAAAGAGGCAGATTATGCAATTATTGTTACTGCATATGAGCAAACTACTTTAATACCTTCTGTCATAAAATCATTATTACAGTTAAAGTATAGCAACTTTCTAATTTATATTGTTGCAGATAAATGCGATGTTTCCGAACTGAAGTTTGACGACCAGAGAGTTATTGTATTAAGGCCTGAAGAAGTCTTGTCAAGTAATACTCGTTCACATTTTTATGCTATTCAACGGTTTAAGCGGCCCCATGAAAGATTAACGATTATTGATAGTGACAACTTAGTAGATCCAAATTATCTAAACGCACTGAATGAATATTTTGATTTAGGATTCAGTGCAGTGCAGGGTGTTAGAGACGCAAAAAATCTTGACACTCTTTATGCAGCGTTAGATGGCGCAAGGGATATTTATTATCATTTTTATGATGGTAAAGTTCTTTTTAATGTGGGTTCCTCTGCTACATTGGCTGGATCAGGCATGGCATTTACTACGAAACTATATAATGATTGTTTGGCTCACCAGGATATTACAGGAGCAGGTTTTGATAAAATTTTACAGAAAGAAATTGTTGATAGAGGATATAGGATTGCTTTTGCTGAAAGGGCTATTGTTTATGATGAAAAAACATCAAAGAGTGATCAATTGGTTAATCAACGGGCTAGATGGATTAATACTTGGTTTAAATACTTTTCATTTGGGTTTGGATTAGTAGGCAAAGGGATTTTTCAATTTAATTGGAATAAACTTCTTTTCGGTCTGATTTTGCTTAGACCTCCATTATTTATTTTTTTGCTGATAGGTCTATTTTGTATGCTGCTTAATTTAATTATTAATCCTTTTATAGCATTCATTTGGTTGCTTGGCTTTGTGATATTTGTTTTGGGATTTTTGATGGCGTTGGCCATCAATAAAACGGATGCTCGAATTTATCAATCACTTTGGGGTATACCCAAATTTATTTTTTATCAAGTACTTTCTCTTTTAAAAGTGCGTAATGCCAATAAGCATTCTGTGGCTACCAAGCATTTTCATACAGATAAAAAGGCTAATTAAAGTATGACAAAATGGTACAAAAGCTTAAAAGTATTATTCAGTTACTCATTCAAAAAATATTGGGGTACACCAATTATCTATTCATATTTAGTATCTATAGAATTTGGCGGTATCGTTTGTTAAAAGACGATATTGATTTTAATTATTTTATTGAACTAACCCAATCAAACAGACCTTCTACTATTATCGATATTGGAGCCAATGTTGGTTATACAGGCGTAATTTTTGCCAAGTCTTTACCTAACTATCAGATTATTTGTTACGAACCAGTTTCATTATTAACTAATATTATTCACAAGGTTGTTTCTTTTTTTAACGTTCAAAATATTAGTATTAAGCATTTGGCTTTGGGGAATACCAATCAAATAGTACCTATTAAAACTCCCATTATACAGGGGGTTAAAAAACAAGGCTTAAGTTATATTGATGTATCAGTAGAACGAACAGATGAAAATCATCTACGGCAATTTTTGGTTGAGCAGGTACAAATGGTCAGTTTGGATTCAGATTTATTTAGTAACGAATTATTACCAATTGCTGGCATTAAAGTAGATGTTGAGAATTTTGAGTTCTTTGTTTTACAGGGGGCTGTTCGTTTAATTAAGTTATATAAGCCAATTGTTATGGCTGAATTATGGGATAATGATCGAAAATTTGCTTGTATAGCTTTAATGAACGAGCTTGGTTATGAGACTAAAGTAATTATAAATAAACAGTTGGAAACTTATACTTCTCAGCAATCTTTGAATTATTTTTTTATCCCTAAATACAAATAACTTTACGATAAGTAATTTATCTCATGAAAACAAAGCCATCCACTAAAAGACTTACAAAAGAAGAGCAGGAGGTTTATGACCAACAGAAACTAGACTATTTGACTAGATGGGCTGCTTTAATTTTAGCTGGAGTAAGTGTTTATTACTTCTTCATTAAACTATTGTTTTTATGATGGAAGAATCCTTTCAAATACCTATTGGCAAAGAGGAAAAGAAAAAAGGCTTTCTTACTTTAATGTATGATTTCTTTATTATCAATAAAATGCGTGGCCCATTAGGCCTAGTTTTTTTTATTGTTGCAGCCATTTTCTTTTCCATACTTGTTTCTAAGTTTGGAATGGTTCCTGGAGTACTATTAGTATTGATGATGATAGGTATTCCACTGGTTTTAGCAATCATCTTTTATCCTGAATTTGGCGTACTTACTTTTTTATTTGCTGCGTATTTAATTATGTATATAGGCAGAATGAATATTATTGATTTCCCATTAGGGACATTAATGGATGGGATGGAGGTATTGTTGATTCTAGGAGTTTTTATTCAACAAAAAATAAAATCTAATTGGGTACTATTTAAAGGGCCAATTAGCATTGTGATTCTTGTATGGATATTGTTCAACTTTATTCAAGTTATCAATCCTACAGCAGAGTCAAAGATGGCTTGGGTTTATACTGTAAGATCCGTAGCTGTAATTATGCTTACTTTTTTTGTTTTTCTATATAATATTAGAACTATTGCATTTTTAAAATTAATTCTGAAAGTTTGGATTGGCCTTTCTGTATTTGCAGCACTATACGCTTACAAACAACATTTTATTGGGTTTACTTCTTTTGAAGAAGCATGGTTGTATTCAGATCCAGAAATCGCAGGCTTATTGTTTATTGGAGGTCAATGGCGTAAGTTTTCAATATTCACCGATCCTGTTGCTTTTTCCTATAATATGGTTGTAAGCGGTTTAATGTGTGTAGGACTTTTAACTGGGCCATTTTCAAGACGGAATAAAATATTGCTAGGAATTGCACTTTTTTTGTGTTTTACATCTATGATGTTTTCTGGTACTAGGGGAGCGTATGTTTTGCCTCCCGTTGCAATGATGCTTTACTCTATTATCAAGTTCAACCGGAAAGTTATGATAGGTGCATTGGTAGGCGCATTAGGTTTTGCTGCACTAATATTTGTACCTACTAGTAACTCTACTATTTATCGTTTTCAAACAGCATTTAAACCATCGGATGACGCCTCATTTAATGTAAGAAAAATTAATCAAAAAAGAATACAGCCCTTTATTCAAAGTCATCCATTAGGAGGCGGGCTAGGTTCAACGGGAATGTGGGGAAAACGTTTTTCGCCCAATTCTTTCTTAGCCAATTTCCCCCCTGATAGTGGGTACGTGAGAGTTGCTGTTGAAACAGGTTGGTTGGGATTACTCATTTTTTGCACTTTGGTTTTTATCATTCTTAAAGTAGGGATTAATAACTATTACACGATTAAAGACCCCACTTTAAAATCAATTTGCTTGGCAATGATTTTAGTGACATTTGCCTACCATATAGGCAACTACCCTCAAGAGGCAATAGTACAATTTCCTTCAAACACATTATTTTATTTAGTAGCGGCTATAATTGTTATCACTAAGCGCCTAGATGACGATATGCAATCAAACACAATCATACCAAAATAACTGCATCATGATAAAGGGAAAGGACATAATCATTGTAGGACAACAACCTTGGGATGTAGAAATAGGGAGCAATTGTAAAAATATTGCACTAGAATTTAGTAAGCACAATCGGGTACTTTATGTTAACTCGCCTTTGGATCGGTTTAGTTTGCTTAAGGGAAGTTCAGATCCTAAAATAATCAAGCGTAATAATATAATTAAACAAAAAGAACCGGGATTGATTCAGTTGAGTAGTAATATGTGGAATTTATTTCCCGATACCATCATTGAATCGATTAATTGGATTCAATTTCATCCGATTTTTAAATACCTCAATAAAATCAATAATCAAAGGTTTGCCAATTCGATATTAAAAGCAGTAAAAGAATTAGGCTTCAAGGATTACATATTGTTTAATGATAACGATATGTTTAGGAGCTTTCATCTTAAAGAAATGATTAAGCCTAAATTAACGGTCTATTATTCTCGTGATTATATGTTGGCAGTAGATTATTGGAAAAGACATGGAGAAAAATTAGAACCAGCTTTAATTGCTGACTCAGATTTATGCGTAGCCAATTCTACATATTTAGCAGATTACTGCAAACAGTATAATCCGCATTCTTATTATGTAGGCCAAGGCTGTGAATTAGATTTATTCATGCAGTATACAGCAACTGATATTCCAGATGATCTTAAAAATATTCCAGGAATCAAATTAGGATATGTAGGAGCACTACTAGGACTAAGGCTAGATATTAGTTTGTTGATTCAATTGGCCAAAGCCAAGCCTGATTGGAGTATTATTTTAGTAGGACCTGAAGATGAACTCTTTGCACAAAGTGAGTTGCATCAGTTGAGTAATGTTTTCTTCTTAGGTTCTAAGCCTCCACAATTATTGCCTAATTATATTGGTTCTTTTGATATTTGCCTTAATCCTCAAGTAGTGAGCCAGGTTACAATTGGAAACTATCCAAGAAAAATAGATGAATATTTAGCTATGGGTAAGCCTGTAGTTGCTACGAGCACCCCATTTATGGAGGCGGTATTTAGTGAACACACTTATTTGGCAAATAGTGTTCAGGAGTACGTAAGTTTGATTGAAATTGCGCTTAATGAAAATGGTCCAGTAAAAGTAGAACAGCGAAAAGCTTTTGCTGCAACACATACATGGGAAAATAGTGTTGGAGAAATTTATAAGGCTATTGAAAAACATTTGTAGACCTTTATTAAAATAATAATTATAGTGTAGATACTTTTATGCTTAAAAAACTGACTCAAAAACTTAACAATAAACACTTTCTGTCTCTTGCTGGAAATGGGGTGATGTCGGTTTTAGCCATGTTAACCGTTGCTATTTTATATAGAGCATTAACTATTGAAGAAATTGGTTATTGGGTCTTTTTTCAAACAGTTGCTGTTCTATTAGATACATTCAGAACAGGGTTTCTACAAATTGCATTGGTTAAGTTTTATACTGGTACAGCCAAGGAAAGATCAAGAGAAGTAATTGGATCTGTGTGGTATTTAGCAATTGGAATAACAGCAGCATTGGGTTTAATCAATTTAGCATTTGTTCCATTTATGCATTTTTTTGATAATCCAGCAATTCTAGTAATTATACAATGGTTTGGATTAAGCTTTTTAGCTGCTTTGCCCTCAAGTATTACTTCATGGATTTTGCAAGCTGATCAAAAATTTGATAAACTGTTAATTTTACGGGTAATTACACAGGGTAGTTTTATTTTGTCGATTATTGCCCTGATTCTTCTAGAAAAGATGAATTTGCAAGCTGTTTTCATTGTCAATTTTGCATCTGCAGCTTTAGCAAGTTTAATTGCAATTTTCACGGGCTGGTCTGGTATTTCTTTTGTTTTTGCAAAAACAAAAGCCTGCGTTATCGAAATTTTTCATTTTGGCAAATTTAGTGTGGGAACAACTATTAGTGCAAATATGCTAAGGAGTGCTGATACTTTTATAGTTGCGTACATGCTAGGACCTGCAGCTGTTGCTATTTATAATTTACCAGGAAGACTGATGGAAATTATTGAAATACCATTAAGAAGCACACTCGCAACAGCGATGTCTTCATTGGCTAAAGCATTTAATAATGGGAATAAAAGAGAAGTCGCTTATATATTACAAAAGTATGCGGGAACATTAACGTTGGCATTTGTACCATTGGCATTAGGTGCCATCATTTTTGCTGATTTAGCTACTGGCTTATTAGGTGGCGGTAAATATGTTGATTCGGAAGCTGCAAATCTTCTAAGGATAATGATGGTTATCGCAATTTTTTATCCAGTTGATCGATTCATTGCAGTTTCTTTAGATATTATTCACCAACCAAAGGCCAATTTTATAAAAGTGCTTTTGATGTTATTGGTAAATGTGCTGGGTGATATTATTGGTATCTATTTGACGGGAAATTTATATGGTGCAGCAGTTGCTACAGTTTTACCATTATTAGTTGGAATTTTTTATGGATATTATTGTTTTAATAAACATATTCCTTTTAAATTATCTTTTATATTTACTTCTGGATATATCAATGTAAGAAAATTGCTACGTAAATACATACATAAAAAAGCTTAAGCATGCGGGTTGCTCATTTATTACTTGTTCATGCTAACCCAAATCAGCTAGCGCGTTTAGTTGAGCGACTGACTCATCCTAAATCTGTATTTTTTATACACGTTGATAAAAAAGTAGATATTGATGGATTTGAGCGTTTATTCCGCGATGCAACTAATGTTTTTTTTATAAAAAATAGAGTAGACATACAGTGGGCAACTTATAGTATGGTAGAGGCAACAGTAAATGGATTTAAAGAAATATTATCTAAAGGAATAAAGGTTGATTATATTAATTTGTTAAGTGGTCAAGACTATCCTATAAAATCAATAGTTGAATTTCATGCTTTCCTAGATGCTAATCCTGGCAAAGCTTTTATGGAATGCTTAGATGTTGAAAAAGAATGGACTGAAGCCATTTCTAGGGTCAAGGAATATCATTTCAATCATTGGAAAATACCAGGAAGATTCAAGTTCCAAAAACTTTTAAATTTTATTCTTCCAAAACGAAAAATGCCCGATGGCTTAATTCCCGTAGGACGATCTCAGTGGTTTACAATTACCTCAAAGCATGTTGAGTTTATAATACAAAGAATCGAATCTTCTCCACATATTGTAAAGTTTTTTACATTTTCATGGGCTCCTGATGAATTAATTTTTCAAACTTTATTATTTAATTCAGCTTATCAAAAAGATATAGTAGGAGATAACCTTAGATACATCGATTGGTCGGATCATAAGCAAAACCCCAAATTATTAACGAGCATAGATTTTAATTCATTTATGCAATCGGATAAATTTTTTGCAAGAAAGTTCAAGGAAAATGATGAAGTGCTCAATTTGATAGATCAGCGTATCATGTAATATTATTCTTTCTTGTCTTGTGCAACAAAAGCTTTGATGAAAAAGAAAATTCCTATAAAAATAATCACCAATGCAAATGCATCTAGCACAGTGAATCCGTCATGTTCGTTAAAATAGAAAATAGTGGCAATTTCAAATTCAGCACTTGTTGGTGTTACAATTGCTAAAAATCCTACTGTAATAAAGAGTAATCCTACTCCTGAATAAGCAAGTCCTGCAGCCCAGTTAATTGCTTTATCTGGCAAGTTTTTTACACTAAATGATTTATGTTGTTTTAATAGTTTTGCCATATCTAATGCAATCTCTTCATTACCTCTTGCATCATCATCGTGAATTGTTACAGCGTTACTAACTCTATACGTTTTTTCCATCGTGTGGAGAAATAAGTGTTGCATTTCCATGGCTTTCTGCTTACTCACAGGCTGTTTCTCTAACTCTTCTAAAAGTTCAGCAAATACACGTTCTATTTTTAATACCTGACTGTTGTCTGTAGCCATTTGAGCTTTAATTTCACTTTCTCCGCTAATTTAGATAATTTACGTTACTAATAGCTTGATTAAATAAATGAAACGAGTTTCAATCATAACGGTCAATTTTAACCATAGTCATGTAACAGACGAATTGTTAGATTCAATTAGAGAAAACAATAGTTACTCAAATATTGAAATTATTGTGGTGGACAATGGTAGTTCCGAAAATCCTGTTCCCAGCTGGATGAAAAAATACCCAGAAGCTAATTTTATTCGTTCTGATATTAACCTTGGATTTGCTGGAGGGAACAATTTGGGATTAACTGCTGCAACAGGTGACTATCTTTTTTTTGTAAATAATGATACTGAGTTTACACCAGGCTTGATAAATACACTCGTAAACACCATTGAAGCCAATCCAATTATTGGAGCAATATCACCCAAGCTGCTTTATTACGATCAACCAACGATGTTACAATATGCAGGGTACACCCCAATGAATTATTTCACCGCTAGGAACGAATGTATTGGACAATTTGAAACTGATCATGGTCAATATGATCAATTGGTTGGCAAAACAGGTTTTGCACATGGGGCAGCAATGATGGTTACAAGACAAGCGCTTGAAAAAGCAGGACCAATGTCAGAAAGCTTTTTCTTATATTATGAAGAATTAGATTGGGCCGATCGGATACGGAGAAATGGATTTGAAATTTGGGTTAATATGAAAGCGACTATCTATCATAAAGAATCTGTTTCGGTAGGTAAAAAAAGTTCCTTAAAAGAATATTACATGAATAGAAACAGAATTTTATTTATTCGCCGTAATGCCCCATTTTCAAAAGCAATTTGTTTCTATTTTTATTTTATTTTAATTGTAGCCCCGAGGAATATTGTGAGTTATTTGAAAGAGAAAAACTTTAATTTCATCAAGCAGCTTTTCAGGGCAATATGGTGGAATATTACCAACGGAATTAATAGTAAGTACCTAGGTTTTAAACCTTAAACATTTTTATGGAATTATTTTTTTGGATTTGTATTGCAGTTATTTTGTACACTTATCTAGGATATGGATTGGTCTTGTATATTATCTTAAAAATCAAGGCAATATTCTTTGGTAAAAACCCCCCTATTCCAATTGGGTACACACCAACAGTGACAGTTGTGGTAGCTGCTTATAATGAAGCATATTGTATTGAAGAAAAAATCATCAATACACTTGCATTAAATTATCCAAAAGATAAAATCAATTTTATTTTTATTACAGATGGCTCAACAGATGATACTCCAAAGATTGTAGCAAATTATCCTGTTATTTTAGGGATGCATGAGCCAGGCAGAAGTGGAAAGATTGCAGCCGTTCACCGTGCAATGTCTAAAGTGCAAACTGAAATAGTCGTTTTTACAGATGCCAATACAATGCTCAATGCTGATGCTATTTTGTTGATGTGCAGACATTATCAAGATGAAAAAGTAGGCGCTATTGCAGGTGAAAAAAGGGTTCAAATTACAGAGACTTCTGATGCTACAGCTGGGGAAGGATTTTATTGGAAATACGAATCAAAATTAAAGAAATGGGATTCTGAATTGTATTCGGTGGTTGGTGCAGCCGGAGAATTATTTAGCATTAGAACCGCATTATATGAGCCAGTTGCTCCGGATACTATTCTTGACGATTTTATGATATCTATGCATATCGCATTGAAGGGATATAAAATCATTTATGAGCCAGAAGCCTATGCTTCTGAATTAGCTTCGGCTAATACTGGAGAAGAGCTAAAAAGAAAGATTAGAATTGCAGCAGGAGGAGTACAATCTACTATTCGCTTAAAGTCTTTATTGTTGCCATTCAAACAGCCCATATTGAGTTTTGAATTCATTAGTCATCGCATTCTGAGATGGGTGGTAACCCCTTATATGATGATTATCGCATTGATTGTCAATATATGGTTGGTTAGTGAAAATGGACTGAATAATATATATGGACTGATGCTTTTGGGGCAATTATTTTTTTATGCTGCGGCTTTGATGGGCTGGATCATGGAACAGCGACAACTAAAGGTTAAAATTTTCTTCATTCCCTATTATTTTTGTTTGATGAACTATGCTGTAATTGCAGGGTTTATCAGATATTTTTCTACCAAGCAATCTGTTTTATGGGAAAAAGCAAAACGAAAGTAGTGTTTGTTAATTTTTTTGAAGTAACTTCAAGGTATACATTTGTAATAACATTAGTAACACCAGAATATTAGCAAGATGATCAATAAAATCCTTTGTGTAGATGACGATAGTATTTCCCTTACTATATCAAAACTACTTCTGAGAAGGACTGGTTTTACCAATGATGTAGTAACAGCAGTTGACGGCAGTGATGCACTAGATTATTTTAAAGACTTATTCGCAACCAGCACTAATCCTATAGAAGATGCACCATCTTTAATATTACTAGACATTAATATGCCTGTAATGAATGGTTGGGAATTCTTAGAAGCTTATATTCCATTATTTGCTGATAAATTGCCTGATACAAAAGTGATTATATTGTCATCAACAATTGATCCAGAAGATTTCTCTAGAGCTAAAAAATTTCCAGTAGTTGCACAGTTCGTCAGTAAGCCACTCAGTGTAGAAAACTTGGCTGAATTAAAGGATAATGAGTACGTGCAGAAGTTTTTCTAATTAACTTCTGCAAAACTACTCAAGTGGTTCCTTGCATTAATCCTTTTTTGAAATCCAGTCTTTAATTTGATTAAAAACGCCGTCGCTTAGCGGAACGTTTGGCATGCGTAGGTGGTTACCAATTAATCCTTGTAGTGCCATAAACGCTTTAACACCAGCAGGATTATTCTCTACAAACATTAAATCGTACGCAAGCATTAGATTATTATTGATTTTTCTTGCAAGGGCATAATCATTATTTAAACATGCTCTAACCATGTTGCCAAATTCGAGTGGAAAAGCATTCGCTGCAACGCTGATAACACCTTCCATTCCACAAGCCATTTGAGGTAAAGCTAGTGCGTCATCTCCGCTCAACACTAAAAAATTAGCTGGTCGGTCTTTTAAAATTTGCATACACTGTTGCATGTCTCCACTTGCTTCTTTAATCCCAATGATATTAGGAATTTCATTAGCAATTCTTAGTGTAGTTGATGCACTCATATTGCGTCCTGTTCTGCCTGGAACATTATATAATATAATGGGAAGAGGAGAAGCTGCAGCTACCATTTTGTAATGCTGAAAAATACCCTCTTGTGAAGGTTTGTTATAGTATGGAGAAGCGCTCAAAATTGCTGCTGCTTTTGCTAAAGGAAAATTACTTAAATCTTGAATTAAATCTGCAGTGTCATTACCTCCAATACCTACTACCACAGGTATTTTGCCATTTATTTTTTCATAGGTAAATTCTAGGATAGCAATTTTTTCTTCATTGCTTAATACGGGGGTCTCACCTGTAGTTCCTAGCATGACCACATACTCCACTTTATTCGTGAGCATGCTGTCTAATACTTTACCTAATGCTTCAAAGTCTATTTGATTATTTGCAGTAAATGGTGTTATTACTGCCACTCCAGTACCTTTAAGTTGCTCTTGAATGTCCATATTAATTTTCGATAGTAGATTCTTCCCAGAATCCCATTTTACAGTATTTATTTATTCTCTCATTTACTCTTTCAGTAGGGTCTTTTGCTTTAAATTCTGCAATGGCTTTTTGAATACAACCTTTTAGAATATCTGCAGCCTCTTGGTAATCCCAATGAGCGCCACCAAGTGGCTCATTAACAATCTCATCAACCAAACCGAATCCTTTCATGTCGTTAGCTGTTAATCTTAATTGTTCTGCAGCAATTTCTTTTTTATCCCAGCTTCTCCATAAAATAGAACTACAGCTTTCAGGAGAAATAACCGTATACCAAGTGTTTTCCATCATCAGCGTTTTATCTCCCACGCCAATTCCTAAAGCACCTCCACTAGCTCCTTCACCAATAATGACAACAATGACAGGAACTTTCAAACGAATCATTTCATAAATATTTCGGGCAATTGCTTCCCCTTGCCCTCTTTCTTCGGCTTCTAGGCCAGGAAATGCTCCAGGTGTATCAATTAATGCTACAACCGGCTTATTGAATTTTTCAGCCAATTTCATTAATCGCAGGGCTTTGCGATAACCTTCGGGATTGGCCATGCCAAAATTTCTCATTTGACGCATTTTGGTGTTAACCCCTTTTTGTTGGCCAATTACCATTACCGTTTCACCATCTAACTGAGCAAAACCACCCACCATAGCTTTGTCGTCTTTTACATTTCGGTCTCCATGTAATTCAACAAAGTTGGTAAACATCTTATCGATGTATTTTAATGTATAAGGCCTGTCTGGGTGACGGCTAAGCTGAACCCTCTGCCATGGCGTTAGGTTGAGGGTAATGTCTTTCCTTTTTTCAAGTATAGACTCTTCTAATTGTAATAAAGTATTGGTGTAATCTATTTTAGGATTTTTCTCTGCTAATTTTTTAGTCGCATCAATTTGTTCATATAACTCTTTGATGGGGGTTTCAAAATCAAGAAATTGTCTATTGGGGTATTGAGGCATATTATATGATTTGACCGTAAAAATAGGCATTGCTTTTTTTTTTGAAAAGATTTGTTTGAAAAAGTGTTTTCCCCTTATCTTTGCAATCCCAAAAACGACATAACCTGTCGAACGAGGAACGGATCGGTAGTTCAGTTGGTTAGAATGCCGCCCTGTCACGGCGGAGGTCGCGGGTTCGAGTCCCGTCCGGTCCGCAAATGCCACTT
>JBMLPQ010000068.1:0-16710 GCA_049242025.1 Sediminibacterium sp. | reverse complement strand
CCTTAAACTCAGTCATATCTTCCACTTCAACAGAATTATTAAAATTAATAGCTTTACCAGATATTTTAACTGATTTAAATTCTTGTGCCTTAGCAGACACATTACTTAGAAGAAAACTCAAAAGAAGAATATATTTGCTCATTTACAATTACGATTTATCGAATAAAGAAAATACCAGACGAATTTATCTTGCGCCTCTTAATATACTTTATTTTATTCTTGTTTAGATAAAACGAGTCAATCTGAGTTGATTTCTGGGGAAAATCAATTTGTTTAACAATAGTGGAGTCAGGATGTAAAGCAATAAATCGTTCGTATAAATTGATTCTTTTTTTCAATTCCCGAAAGGAAACAGTATCAAGAAATTGATCATTCCTTAGTATGGTATTTAATTTAGTAGCTTCTCCTGAAAAAATGATTGTACGATTATTATTGTAATCAGTAAAAACTCGTTCACCTCTTTTATCGACGTAGTCTTTTTTGTATTGGATTGAACGACAACTAAAAAAGAAGAGAAGCAATAAACAAGGTATAATTCTCATAATCATAATTTAAAGTCTGGATAAGCTTGTAAACTATTAAATAAAACAGGTAATAACTTAATCTCTAATAATGTAGTAAACAGAAAGTTTAATTTCCAAACAAAAAAAATCACCAGGGGGTATTTTTACCCCCCGCCGTAAGCTCATAAAGTAACATTAACATAGAAACAACCGTTAGTGAAGATATTTCCTAACCGTATAGGATATATTTAACATATTGAACTGCTTTAAAATTCTGATTTTCAATAACTTCATTGCCCCAATTGTTTAGTTCATAACTGTTAGATTTTTTTAATTTTTTAAATACCGACATGCATAAAGTAATGCTATGTGATGACGCTATTGAAGTCATACAACTATTGGGAAAGTCATTAAGAGAGGAAAGAATCAATGTTACTGATATAGTGCATTCTGGTAAAACTTGTATTGATCTTATTGAAAATGGAAATTCACCCGACTTATTAGTATTAGACATCAGGATGCCAGAAATGCCTGGATACAAAGTAGCACAATATTTAAAAAAAACATTTCCAGCAATTAAAATTCTGGTTTTTTCTGTTCTTACCGACTACGATGCAGTTAAAGGAATGATTAGTTTAGGAGTAAACGGTTTTGCATTTAAAAATATTAAACCCAGCGAGCTTGCTGAAATTATTCAAAAAATATTAAGCGGTCAAGAATACTACCCCCCTGAATTTCTTTTCAGCACTGAAGAGATAGATACCATCAAGCAGCAGAAAATTCCTTGGGCAGAAAAATTAACAGACAAAGAAATTCAAGCTACACAATTGCTTGCTTATGATTTATCAAGAAAACAAGTGGCCTCAGATATGGGCATATCTGCTTCTTCTATTAATAAAAAAATTGAACGAGTCTTTAAAAAAACCAATCAGAAAACTACCGTTGGTGTCATAAACTTTTTAAAAAAAGTGGGCATGATTCAGTAATCTACCGCTTCTCAAAAAACCACCACAAACGCTTCCTAGGTTTTACTGTATAGTTTTTTCGAACATAGGTACTAATATGTTGGCTCGCTTCGTGCACATCGTCCGTTAATAATACCAGCTTTAAGTCTTCCCTAGAAATCGTGCCCTGCTCAGCCATGAATGCACAATAATCCATCAGGGGTTGATAGTATTCTTTCCCAAACAATACCATTGGAAAATCATTGATGGTTTTAGTCTGAATCAATGTTAATGCTTCATAGAACTCATCCATGGTGCCAAATCCACCTGGCATACACACAAATGCATAAGAGTATTTCACCAACATTACTTTTCGTACAAAGAAATATTTAAGCGTAATCGATTTGTGTACATAAGGGTTTTCATGTTGCTCAAAAGGAAGTTTAATATTAATGCCTACCGACTGTCCACCATTTTCGAAAGCACCCCTGTTGGCTGCTTCCATGATGCCTGGCCCTCCTCCGGTTATAGTAGTAAATCCCATTTCAGCAATATGCTTTCCTATATCTTGTGCCGCTTTATAATATGGATGGTCTTCTTTAAATCTTGCACTGCCAAATACAGTAACACAGGGTCCTAGAAAATGTAAAAATCGAAACGATTTAATGAATTCTAAAAATACATCCCAAGCAAATTTCAATTCATTAATTCTTGGCTTGGGACCATCTAAATAAACTGCTTCCTCTGGTGGAATGATTCTTTCTAACCGTGTCTTCATTTTGATTTACATTTATTACCAAATTCAAATTAATACTTTCTAACAAGTATAGCCCGATATTTGTACCATTAGTTGTATGCAAAAAACATTTTTTACATTTTGTATAGTTTTTTTGAGCACGGTGTTTACCCATGCACAAACAACTATTAAGCCCGGAAATTTCCACTGTATTTCTTTGCATGGCCCTTTAATGTATTATTGGAACAATCCTTCGATTACTTCTCAGTTTACACAAGACCTACAACAACAGCTCCTTTCTAAAAAGGGATATTCACTTGAAGGGAAAATGATTTCTTTTTCAATTTTAAAAAACATCAAAGATTTTAGTTCTATCTCTAACACTAGTACTACTTACCCAATAATCAATATGAAGCTGGCTGAATACCCAGCAAACTTATACCTCAAACAGTTTTATCCTAATCTATTGAAAGACTCTAGTCTAAATAGTATTCAATCTATTCTTATTATAGAACTAAGCATACAAACAAATAGTAGTTCTGAACTGCTCAATAGAAGTCTAGAAGTTTTTATCAAAAAAAGCAACTCAATAGGTTTTGGTATACCTTTTAACAACTTGCATTTAAGTGCAAAAGGCTTTAGCGAGCTGATGAAAAAGTCTGTTGAAATCATTTTAGATAGTACCAATCAAAGCGAACAAATTGAATTAAAAGCTGCTCCCCCTTTTATGGGCGATAATTTTATTATTGGAGCAATTACCAACCAACCTAAAATTACAATTGAAAGCAAAGGACTGTTTAGCAAGTACCTGCTCAATGGCAAAACTGAATTAATCCGATGGGATGAACAACGTTACCAAGAAATTACTTTACGTGGTAAAAATAAAACTAAATTAGACTCTTCGCTTTATAGTAGATTAATGGCAAAGGAAAAAGAAAACCCGCAAGCCATTTTTGTTTTTCTATTACAAGAAGCCAGAAATATCGTTTTAAATAAGAATTATTCATTAATCATTCCAGCACGCGTTTCTGCAAATACTAATTTTAGAATTACAAATATGCCAATTGTTGAACCACTTGATGGCAACCATCATTTCATACTTCAAGATAAAGATACGATTGCCCATTTTAGTATTGAAACAGATAAAATGGATAGCACTAAAAAAATATATCCCTATTTATCAAGCAATGGCATGGATAGTAATTCATTAAGCAGAATTAACGACTTTGATAATGCAATTAATTTTGCTTCACTTTATTATGTAAAAGGTAAAATTCGCAACCAACCATTTACCATTGAAGTAGGAGAATATTTTAGAGCTATTTATTTAAACAACGAAAGAATTGTTCTGCTAAGTGGAGTGCAACAACCCGAAAGGATGGTTATCTTTAACCCCAATATATCAATTGAGTTGATTAACGAATTAATTTTACTCAGTTATAATCGTTTCTTTCAATAATTTCTATGCGCATTATTTCATACAACGTAAATGGCATCAGGGCTGCCATCAAAAAAGGTTTTGCTGATTGGTTGCTGTCTGATCCCGCAGATATTATTTGTTTACAAGAAAGCAAAGCCACCAAGGAAGATGTAGACCATACTGTTTTTGAAAAAGCGGGCTATAGCAGTTACTGGTTTACTGCCCAAAAAAAGGGCTACAGTGGAGTAGTAATATTAACCAAGCAAACACCTACTGCGGTATTTTACGGCACTGGAAATGAACAAAGTGATTTTGAAGGCCGTGTTATTCGGGCAGATTTTGGTGACATTACTATTGTGAATGCTTATTACCCTTCGGGTACCAGTGGTGACGAAAGACAAGCCTATAAATATATATGGCTAAATGAGTTCAATACTTATCTAGAAGAATTAAAAAAGACTAGGCCCAATTTAATTGTGGTAGGCGATTATAATATTGCGCATGAAGCCATTGATATTCACGATCCTAAAGGCAATAAAAAATCTTCTGGTTTTTTGCCCGAAGAAAGAGAATGGATGACGCAATTTTTAGCCAGTGGCTGGATTGACAGTTTCAGACATTTACATCCGGAAAAAACCGGAGCTTACAGTTGGTGGAGTCAACGTTTCCCATCAGTCCGTTTAAACAACAAAGGCTGGAGAATCGATTATATCTGTGTAACCAAAGCGCTGGAGAAACAAATCAAAAGCGCAGCTATTTACCCAGATATTAAACATAGTGACCACTGTCCTATTTATGCTGAAATAATTTAATCATGTATATATATAATGTAACTACCAAAGTAGCGCATGGCATTCATACCGATTGGTTTCATTGGATGAAAAACGAACATATTCCTGCTGTGATGGCTACTGGGTGCTTTACCCATTTTCAATTTGTACGTTTATTAGAAACCGACGAAGAAGATGGCCTTACCTATGCTGTGCAATACCATGCCGAAGCCAAGGCGGATTATAACCGCTACATCGAATTGCACGCACCCGCTCTGCGCAACGAATCTATTCTGAAATGGGGCAGTCAAATGATGGCTTTTAGGTCAATTATGCAAGTTGTGAATTGAGTGTGGATAGTTTTAGAAAACAAATTTGGTATTTAAAAATCTTCCTTATATTCCCCTGAAACCCTTAATGGCATTGAATTGCAGAATAAAAACCCTGAAACGCTTTGCTATCAAGGCTTTCAGCAATTCGCTATGTAAATTTTACACTTTTTATTTTCGTTTAAATTCCTCGTTAACCCTTTATTTATAAGGGTTTTAAGCCAAAGAAACTAATTAAGTAAAAAGAATAAAAATTTTGTTGGTAGCTAAAAGCCAATAAATTTGTTCTGTTATCAAAAAACACTTTAAAAAATACATTCTATGAACAAAGCTGAATTGATCGCACACTTAGCTGATGATGCGGGTATCACCAAAACACAAGCAAACGCTACTTTGGATTCTTTTATTGATGCTGTAACTAAAACATTAAAGAAAGGTGATAAAGTAACATTAGTAGGTTTCGGTACTTTCTCTGTATCTAAGCGTGCTGCTCGTACTGGTCGTAACCCTCAAACTGGTGAGACTATTAAGATTAAAGCTAAGAAAGTTGCTAAGTTTAAAGCTGGTAAAGAATTAAGCGGTAAGTTATAATTTTTGCCTTCCAAAAGAATTGAACCCCGCTTTCGCGGGGTTTTTCTATTTTTACACTTTATTAAACAACTTATTCAATTATTTATCATGGGTAGAGGTGACAAAAAAACAGCTAAAGGAAAACGTTTCCAAGGGTCTTTCGGTAAGTCTAGACCAGCTAATCCTGTTGCAGCAAAAAAGGCAGCAGCAAAAAAAGCAGCAACAAAAGCTTCTTAATTCAATAACAAGTGGGTCAGTACCGCTATGCGGAGTTGCTGATCCACTTATTGTATTATCCTTTTACGCCTGACGCAATTTTCTCAATTGCAGCTACTAATACGTCTAAGTCTGCTATTCGTGTGTACACATGCGGCGTAATTCTTACACAACTGATATTCTCCCATACAATGCCCACGGTATGTATTTTATAGGTATTGTACAACTGCTGGTCTAATTGAGCTGGTGTTAGGCCTTTTATACTTACTCCACAAATAGCACAAGAATACCCTGGTTTTAATGAAGTGTGTAACTGAACACCTGGTATATTTTGTACTCGACTTGCCCAATAATTTTTTAAATATCGAATGCGCTCTTCTTTTCTTTTGCTTCCAATGGCGGTATGAAATGCAATGGCTTCACCAATACCTTGTTCTATTGGAAAGCTTCTGGTACCAAGGGTTTCAAACTTTCTAATGTCTGGGCTTTGGGGTTTATCATTGCAAACGAGCGGCCATATTTTAGAGATATGTTCTTTCTTGATCCATAACATACCCGAGCCAATTGGGGCACTTAAAAATTTATGTAAGCTGGTTCCAAAATAATCGCATTCTAAGTCGGGTATAGCAAAGTCGAGCAAACCAAAAGAGTGTGCTCCATCTACAATCACTTCTAAGCCCTTGCGATGTGCCATCTGACAAATCTTTTTAACGGGTAAAATTTGTCCTACCCAGTTAATAATATGGGTGATATGTAAAATCTTGGTTTTGGGGGTGATGGCTTGTTCAAATGCTTTTACAATAGTTTCATCGTCTTCTATTGGAAAATCAAAACTGATTTGCTTGTACACGATTCCATCTCTTAAAGCCCGCTGCCGCCAAGCTTGTATCATATTGGGATAGTCTTGCTTGGTTCCAATTACTTCATCGCCTTTTTGCAAATTGAGTCCAAAAATGACCGTATTTAATGCTTCAGTGGCATTTCTGTTCACCGCTATTTCTTCGGGCGAACACCCTGCCAACAATGCCAGTTTTTGCCTAAGTGGTTCTCTGCCTTGGTCTAAAATGCGCCACATAAAATAAGAAGGACCCTGATTAGACAATTGATTGTAGCGCTCCACTGCTTGTTGCACCACGCTTGGCGAAGGACTCACCCCGCCATTATTCAGGTTGATAAAATTGGAGGGTACTGTATAAGCTTGTTGTATTACCTGCCAATAATCTTCGTCTGAAGCAGCAATAATAGGGTTATCTGATGTGATTGCAGCCGCCGCTTTAAACCGAGCAGCCTGTAACTGGTTAAAAAATCCATACCCAGCAAATACGCCGGCCATTGCCCCTGCTTTTTTGATGAAATTCCTTCTTGGCTCCACGGGTTTAATTTTAACGCTTAAGTTAAACATTATCCTCAGAAAACGGTTATATCTTTGTGCTTTAATACACCGAATATGAAGAAGAAAGGGCTATTTATATTGTTAATCTTGGTTTTTCTTTTGGCAACTGAATCCATTCAAGCCCAATGCTCTATTTGTACTAAAACCGCTTCTCAATTAGGTGAAGGGCCCGCTAAAGCCTTAAACTCTGCCATTATTTACCTAGCATTTGCACCTATTGCCATCATGGGTTTTATTGGTTTCCGTTGGTGGAAGAAAGAACAAACAATTATTGCGGCGGAAGAAGGCCGAAAGAGCTAGTCCGCTTTCGATTAACACAAATCTTCATTCATAAACACCAAGTTTTCATCTGAAAAGGAGAAGGAAAAATTGTATTTACTGATAGCTGCAAATACCGATTTAGAACATCCTTTTTTCATTTGATCATGCAACTCTATTACAATTGATTTTGTTGAAGGCAACCAACTTTCATAATTGCTTTCAAAAACTTCTTTTTCAGAACCTTCAATATCAATTTTCAACAGGTCAATATGTTCCCATTCTTGCTCTTGCATAATGGTAGCAATTGAAATAGCAGAAATTGAATTTGGATGATCAGGAACTGTTTCTTGCACCATAAAAGAATTTTTTATGGCTCCTGAATCAACAATAGTCAAATGAACATCTTTATTCCACAAGCCTTTAAGTAAAGGCTTCACGTTAGGATAAGAAGAAATATTTTTAGATAAAATTTCAAAGTTTTCTTTACTAGGCTCAATTGCTACTATTGAACTATTCACAAACCGTTGTGAAAAATAAACGGAAGCCAACCCAATATTTGCACCTGCATCAATGATGTTTTTTATTTCGAAGGGGAAATGAATATCATATTGATTTCGCAAAAAAACCTGATCAAAAGTAAAATAATCAGTTGTATGGGGTCTTAGATAAAATGGGCCTTTATATTTTGAGGTATTTAAAACACCAGATGGTTTTATTTTAACCTTTATGTAAAGTTTAATTGCATCAATTAAACCAAACGCTTTCACCATTTTTTTAAAGCGAGATGCCATATAGATCCTATGAATATTTATAAGTAAAATGAAGTAATCTACAATATAGGCTATAGATATTTCAATATTTGATGAAATTAAACATTATGGCTTATTTTGTTGGCATAATAATAGCCATATTCACCAAAAATGACTCATCAACCAGCAATAGTTAGTATTGTTATACCCTGTTATAACCATGGGGAATATCTTCAAGAAGCTTTAGATAGTATCAATATTGATAACATAAACTACCCAGTTGAAATCATTATAGTAGATGATGGGTCTTCAGATCATGCAACAATTCAAAAATTAGACAGCTTAAAACAATTAAATTATACGATCATTCATCAAGAAAATGGAGGGCCGGGCAAAGCGCGTAATACTGGGATAAATATTGCAGTTGGGAAGTTCATTCTACCGTTAGATGCAGATAATAAAATAAAGCCCAATTACATCAATAAGGCTGTTCCTATTTTAGAAAAGAATCAAGCAGATATTGTATATGCTGTTCCAGAATTTTTTGGAGACACTTCAAATAAGAAACGTCAATTTAAAGTTCGCCCATTTGATGATTTAGGACTTGTTACAGGAAACTGTGCAGACGCTTGTGCAATTTTCAGAAAAGAAGTATGGATAAAAAATGGGGGCTATGACGAAGCGATGCCTTATTTTGGTTTTGAAGATTGGGAGTTTTGGATCAATGCTTCAAAAAATAATTTCACCTTTCATTTCATTAAAGAGAAGTTATTTTTTTATCGAATAGACAATAATTCGATGATTTCGCAATTTAACAACGCCGAAAGAAATGTTCTAATGCATCGCTACTTAGCCAAAAAGCATGCTGATTTCTTTTTGGAGAAACTAGTAAAAATTACCTACTTAAGAGAAAGAATTTATTATGACCTCTTGCGGTTTCCAATAACACCAATCATATATTTTTTATACTGGCTGGGGATTCTAGAAAAAACAACCTCAAGAGCAAAAAAGAAATATGCACACTACGAGGTCTTTAGAAATGAGTAGTTTGATAAATAAATTACGTTTAGAAAATGATTATTGAAAAAAAACAGTCGAATAGCGTTAATCGTAATGAAGTATTCACCTTCTCAATTATGATTCCGAGTTGGAATAATTTACAATTCCTTAAGCTTTGTATTGATAGCATTAAAAAAAATTCGGCATTAAAGCATGAAATAATTGTTCATGTTAATGAAGGATCCGACGGTACAATAGAATGGGTTAGGGCTCAAGAAGATCTTAGTTACTCCTTTAGCAAAGAAAATATTGGTGTTTGTTATGCACTCAATAGCTGTAGAACTTTAGCATCAACCGAATATCTATTATACATGAATGACGATATGTATGCTTGTCCAAATTGGGATTTGCCTTTATTTGAAGAAGTTAATAAAATTGGTCATAAATATTTTTTCTTATCCGCCACTGCAATTGAAGTTATAAAACAAAGCAACTGCTCTATTGAAAAAAATTATGGAACATCCCCCCAAAATTTTAATGAAGCATTACTACTAAAAGAATTCAACCAATTACCTATGCAAGATTGGCAAGGGGCAACTTGGCCTCCTAACATAGTGCATAAGGATATTTGGGATCTTGTTGGTGGTTATAGTATTGAATTTAGCCCTGGAATGTATTCAGATCCTGACTTTTCAATGAAACTTTGGAATATTGGTGTTAGACTTTTCAAAGGAATTGAAAAAAGTAGGGTTTATCATTTTGGGTCTATCTCAGTTAAAAGGGTCAAGAAGAATAATGGCTATTATACATTTATCAATAAGTGGGGAATAACCTCAAGTACATTTTCTAAATATTTTTTACAAAGAGGAGAAAGGTTTGAAGGTCTTTTAGAAAAATTATCCATCCCGTTTAAAATAAAACTGAAAAATTATTTTAAGTTTTTAATAAGCATAATGATGATTTCAAAAAAATACTAGTCAATCTTAAAAAATAATTTTAAACAAAAAAGAATTTTCATTAGCTCAGATTTTTTCTTGTACGCTAAAATAAGATCTCTATATTTTAAAAAAGTGGTCATTCTTACCCAATTATTCCTCAAGGAAAAACTTTGATAACTTTCTAGAATTATTTTAAAGACTTCTTTTTCTTTTATATTCTCTTCGGGGCACTTTTCATAGAGCAACTTCATTCTTTCGCGGATTTTTTTTAAATTCTCCGCACGCGTGAGTTTTATTTTTGGCGCGTTCCGAGTAAAGGCACTAATTGCGTTATGATTATGTTGTCTATAGAGTACGAGCGGCTCTTTTACATACTTAATATTGCTGTAACAAGTTGCAACAAACCCTAACCAAAAATCATGTGTAACCAAAGAAGGGAATGGAAGACATTTATCTATCAAGCTTTTTTTAAATAGCATAGAATGGCCTGGTGCCCAAGCGCCTATCGTATACATTAAACAACTTGTGTACGAAATTTGATTTTTAATATGAGACATATTGATGTTTAGGCTATTATCCATAGCATCAATTAAAGTTGAATCACTATAAACCAGTAAATTATCTCCAATCTGATCAAATAATATTTGTAGTTTATTGGGCAACCATATATCATCCTGATCACATGGTGCAATCAAATCACCATTGGTTAATGAAATCCCCCTCTCAAAATTTTTGATATACCCCAAATTTGAGTCGTTCGTGTATAAAAAAATATTTGAATGCACAGAAGAATATTGCTTTAGCAAATTGACAGTATTGTCGGTTGAACAATCATCAATGATTACAATTTCTAAATTAGGGTAAGTTTGCGCTAATATGCTATCAATCTGCTTGCATAGAAACTGTTCACCATTGTAAGTAGCTACCACTACAGAAATCAATGGGAAAGAGGGCAGGTTAGTCATATAAATACCGTTGCGTAAAACTAAACAAATTAAAGTCTGGATTTATTAAGGCAACAGACAACTCCTTTTTTATCTCAGCTTTATTGAATTGCCTCATTCTATGCTTTTGAATTAGCTGATATACTCTTTCTGTCATTAACCATTGCCTACGATTATCTTCTGTTGATTCTGTAGCATCAATTTTTGTAGCCAATGCTTCAATTCCTTGCTTTTTAGAAGCTACCGTTTTAAAAATGGTTACACTTTTATGTTCACTAGCTACTGGCGTTATCATTAACTTTAAGTTTCTTACAAAAAGATCTGAATCTGGCCGATCGCTTTTATTCACAACAAATATATCTGCAATTTCCATTAACCCCGCCTTCATTGCTTGTACTTCATCTCCAGCTTCGGGCACTAATACAACAACAGTTATGTCTGCTAAACCAGCAATCTCAATTTCAGATTGTCCTACCCCAACTGTTTCTACAATAATGCGGTCAAATGCTGCTGATTGCAATATGGCAGTTATCTCAATAATTGAAGGATGTAGCCCGCCAAGTGAGCCGCGTGTAGCCAAGGATCGTATATAAACATTGGGATTATTATACCACTCTCTCATTCTAATTCTATCCCCTAACAGCGCCCCCAAATTGAATGGAGAAGATGGATCAATACATAAAATAGCTACTTTTTTTCCTTGAGCAGTCCAATGCCCAATCAAGGCATCAGTTAAAGTGCTTTTTCCTGCACCTGGAGGTCCTGTGATACCAATAACGGGGGTTTTACCAATCGGTAAACTTTGCAAAAAGTCTTCATAACCTTCCACTTCATTCTCAACCAATGATATTGCCCTTGCAATAGATTGGTGATTGCCTTTTTGTATCCCTTCTAATAATTGTTTCCACATATATCTACTGTAAATGTAAATTTATGCTAACTGTATGCCAAAAAGAGGAACAAATATTTTATTAGCAATAACCATCATTCTGTTGTCGGGTTTATTATGGAGTAGGGCTATTTTATCAATTAGTTTGGGCTTAATGGCTATTTATGCCATCTATTATTTCAAGAAAAATAATGCTACAATTTTAACACCCTTCTTTATTTGGTGTTTATGCCCCTTATTTTTAGCAACTCTAGGAATCTATCAAGCTGGTTTTACAGATGCCAATTTATCTTTTTTGCTTACCCTATTAGTTTATCCAATTGCAGGCATTACTGCCATTGCTGCAGGTGAATTTTCAATTTCTAAAACCATTTCACAACCTTGGATTCATGCTGCAATCATTGCCTTATTATACCCATTGGGTTGGTTTGTTCTTCATGCTGGGGAAGCTATTAAAATTTATGGTCAGGGTAAAACTTTACCCGTATTCATGGACACAGATCATGTACGTTTCAGTATTTTTTTGTGCAGCGCTTTGCTATTTACCCTATTGCCCATTAGTAATGCTCGGTATAAAAAAATATCTTTTGCTATTTTATTAGGTGCTATAATTTTCCTTTCAGTAAGAACGGGCTGGGTCATTGCAAGCATTATCATTGCAGGTTATGGTATATATTATTTGCAGTCAAAACCTGCAAGGAATCCACTTCGGAATCGTACTATTTCTATTGCGGTTATTGCAATCATAACCATACTCACAGTAACCCCTACTATTCAACAAAAAATCAGGTACACCATTTACGATTGGAATAACTACAATACAAATGGATATGATTCCACTTATTCCGATGGGGTAAGGCGGGCAATAAATGCTGTTGCTTTGAAAGCGATATCCGAAGACCATGCAACTGCAATTGGTTGGTCTGCTATTCCCTCAACGCTTCAACAAAAATTTTCTCAGGTGTTAAATGGCCAAAAAACCGAATACGGTTGGCCCTTTAATCAATGGTTGTTTTGGTGGATGGGCAGTGGTTGGTGGGGAATGTTATTATTTTCTATTTGGCTATTCTATCCAGCCTGGTATGGATATCAACATAAAAATCCTTACCTCATTATTTGGACATTTGCTATTGCATTTTCATGCATCGTAGAAACCACGTTGAATTATCAATATGGAGCATTACTGCATGTTTGGCCTATTCTAGTTTGTTGGCAAACTTTTAAACAATTACCGAAGTAGTCGATAATTCTTAAAATCGAACGGTCGAATGCCTGTTGCCTTTTCAAAATAGTACAAGGCCTTATCTTTTAGGCTAAATTTTTTCTTTGAGGGATCAAAATTGACTGACCAATTGGCTCGTGCAATTCTTTCTGACATTACGTTTGGATGGGTTCCATCAAATTTTTCAAGAGAATCAAATTGACTATAATCAAAGAAATCTGGTTGTGCCAAATAGTCTTTGAGGGCTTCATCGCTATGCCAAAGCTTAGTAAAATTTTTGTTTTTTTTCATCATTTGCGCTGGAGACTTTACCCAACCATAATGATATATATATGCATTTATAGCTTTTACGTTTAACTTTTGACCCTGCTTTCTGAACCCTTGGGCATCTTTATAAGCAGAGATGCTGAGATCATTTCTTATTACGCGAACTTCATTGCGATACCAGGTTCTGCTATCCCCCACATAATCATAAGTTCCATAAAAATGCAAATATTTAAATAATAAGCCATCTACTGCTGTTTGATCTTTATAGTCTCTGCAGCCCTTTAAGATGGCTTCATGGTATTGCTCATGCACTACTTCATCTCCTTGAATATAAAATGCCCAATCAGCATCTTTGCTAATGAGTTGCATTGCTTTATTGGTTTCTACTGCTAAAACGGAACCGCCAGTGCGCAAATTTGGATCCCAAACGGAGTGATGAATCTTGATTTTTGGATCATTGATTGTTTCAATTAATCCAATAGTATCATCTTCACAATCCCCAACTAAAATGATCATTTCGTCTACCACAGGTAAAATTGATTTTACCGCTTCTACAATCGGGTAATCATTTAAGACTGCATTTTTAATGATGGTAAAACCCGAAATTTTCATAAGCAATATTACTGTTTATTAGATGTTTTTACAAGCTCTTTCCATTTTACTTAAATTGTGGATTATATGATCAATTTTGTTCCCATTTTTCCACTTGCGCTAGTAGTTTATCCTGGCGAGGAGCTGAATCTTCACATATTTGAGCCTCGTTATAAGGAATTAATTACCGAATGTTTTGCAGAAGCTAAACCATTTGGTATACCTACAGTATTAGAAGAAGGATTGGCTGAAACGGGAACGATGGTAGAAATCACAGAGATTGTACAAGTGTACGAAGATGGCAGAATGGATATTAAAACCCGCGGCATTAGGGTGTTTCAAGTACTAGAGCTGATAGAATCAATCCCAGATAAATTGTTTAGCGGGGCAATCGTAACATATCCTAATAATGATACAAGTACCAAACCATTTGTTTCTTTTAAAATATTAGACTCAATTTATGTATTGCATCGTTTATTGAATGTTACCAAAAATTTTAATAAAAAAGTGACTGATATCATGAGCTATGATATGGCACACCATGCTGGATTATCGCTTAAAGAGGAATACGAAATTTTGTGTTTATTGAAAGAAGAGCAAAGGCTAGAGTATTTAAGGAGACATTTAGAAAAAGTGATTCCAGTTATAACAGGCATGGAGCAATTAAAAGAAAAAATTATTATTAACGGCTCCTTTAAAAAACTAAAAGGGTACAACCTTAACTAATTATTATGGGCATTTCACTTTGCTTAGACTTTGGCAATACGCGTTTAAAAGTGGCGGTATTTAATGGAAGAGATTTTCAAGAAGAAATTAATTTGCCCGATGCTACTGTTGCAACCATTTCAGCATTAATGAATCAATGGAATCCTGAAAAAATTATTCTTTCTTCGGTTATTAACCATGATCCAGCAATAGAAACATTCATGGCAGAGAAAACAAAATTTCACCGCCTGAATCATACCAGCCAACTCCCTTTGACCACTCCTGTGGGTAAACCTGAAACAATTGGAGCCGATCGCTTGGCATTGGTAGCTGCCGCAGTTGACCTTTTTCCCAAAAAACACAACTTAGTTATTGGTCTGGGAACCTGTATTACCTATAATTTTATCAACAATCACCATGAATTTTTGGGAGGAAGTATTTCTCCAGGAATGAATATGCGGTTCAGGGCAATGCACGAACAAACCGCTCTATTGCCCTATATTAAGGCAGAATCGCCCTTTCCACTAGTAGGTTATGATACCAAAACCAATCTTTTGAGTGGGGTTATTTGGGGAATGACCAAAGAAATAGATGGAATAATTGATGAATATGCCCTAAAATACAGCAACTTTAACGTGCTATTAACCGGGGGGGATATGCCTTTTTTTGTACCGCACCTAAAAAACAGGATATTTGCCGACCCAAACCTAATTTTTAAAGGCTTATATGCAATCAGTGAGTTCAACAACAGGTAGGCTGGCTTTTGTGGTTAGTTTCATCTCTTTTTTCGCAATCAGTTCATCTGCTCAGGTAAATTCACCCTTTTCCCGCTATGGATTGGGCAATTTAGTAGGTTCCCAACATGTAATTAGTCGTTCAATGGGAGGCCTTTCAGCTTCTTATGCAGATGGTGCTAATTATAATGTAGGTCAAGCTATCAATTTTAATAACCCCGCAACGTACGGTGCCAATTATATGGTTACTTACGATTTAGGTTTGTCAATTGATTCAAGAAAATTAAAAAGTAATAACCCCAATGGTGCTTTCAGTTCCATCTACGTTATCCCTAGTTATTTAGCGGTAAGTGTTCCGTTAAATAAATTAAAAGGATTGGGTTTGGCTTTTGGATTAAGGCCAATCACTAGACTTAATTACGGTGTAGAAAGCAGGGCTCGCTTAGCTGGCGACAGTGTTGGAACAATTTATGAGGGAACTGGTGGTACCAATCAGGCTTTTATTGGGGTAGGTAAGAAATGGAAAAATTTAAGCATTGGCGCTAACACTGGATACACTTTTGGAAGACAAGAAATTAGCACTTCAAAAACTTTTTATAACGACACCTTACTTTATTTTCAATCTAGAAGTGCTTCTCAAATCAATTTTGGGAGTATGTTTCTCCAAGCGGGAATTCAATATGAATTCACTTTATCTAAAAAAGAAAATGCTGCAGATAAATCTTCTAAAAATTTGTTGATGAGAGTGGGTGCTACTGCTTCTTTACAGCAAAACATGAATGCAGTAAAAAGATTAAGTAATCAAACCTATGTATTAAATGCATCAGGTGCTTTAATGGAAGTAGATAGTATTGCTAAACAAGATAATTTAAAAGGTACCATTATCATGCCTGCTACTTACGATGCGGGATTCATGATTATGAAAACCCTAACCAATACAAGAGGCAATTTCCAATTATGGTCTGCTGGAGTAGAATATACCACCACTCAATGGACTAAGTTTAGATCTTATGGACAGCCAGACGCTTTGAATAATAGTTGGGCGTTAAAATTAGGCGCACAGATTAGTCCTAATCCGGATGGTGGATCAACAAGCTATTTAAGCAATGTGAACTATCGCTTTGGGTTTCAGTTTGGTAAAGACTATATTAACGCCGATGGAAATGGATTTAATCATAGTTCATTCACTCTTGGTGCAGGTTTCCCCATTAGAAAATGGAGAAACTATGAAACTCAATTTACCGTAGTTCAAGCTGCCATGCAATTTGGTAAAAGAGGTTCTGCTGTAAACAATATTACTGAGAACTATACCCAAATTACCCTTGGATTCAGTTTAAGTGATATGTGGTTCATTAAACGTAAATATGATTAATCTAATTTCTGATAATAAAAATAAATTTGCAGCCTTCTTTATAGGCTGCTTTTTTATGCTCGCTTGCGAGAATGATGTAAATGTGGTTAAAGAATTAGGAAAGAAAAAACCTGGTATTGAAGAAGGTAAAAATATTACCAGCTATTTAAGTATGGGGG
>JBMLPQ010000067.1:0-2184 GCA_049242025.1 Sediminibacterium sp. | reverse complement strand
CATTTAGGATTTCGTGCAATACAAGTATACCTTCCATGTAAGATGAGCCAATGGTGGGCTCTGTGTACCAATTCTTCTGGAATATATTTGATTAGTTCTTTTTCAACGGCCAATGGGGTAGTTGCTTTTGTGCTAACCAAACCCAAGCGATGACTAACTCGGAATACATGGGTATCCACGGCCATATTGGGTTGTTCATCAATCACACTGGTAATGACGTTGGCTGTTTTTCTTCCCACTCCTGGAAGCTTTACTAATGCTTCTACCGTCATAGGAACTTCTCCCCCAAATTGTTCCAACAACATATTGGCCATGCCAATTAAATGTTTGGTTTTATTGTTGGGATAGGAGATACTTCTGATGAGCGGAAACAAATCATCAAAACTGGCTTTGGCCATTTTTTGTGGCGTAGGATATACTTTGAATATGCTTGGCGTTGTAAGGTTTACGCGTTTATCGGTACACTGTGCCGACAAAATAACTGCTACCAATAACTGAAATGGGTTATCGTATAATAACTCTGTTTCTGCAACAGGGGTAGTTTCTTGAAAATAGTCAATGACTTCTTGGTAGCGTTGTTTCTTAGTCATGCACAAATTTACGATCAGGCTATAAGCTAAAATATTTATTCTGCGCTTTTCTTTGCGTAATCCATAATGGCTTTTATAGATTTTTTAGAAGGCGACTTTAGCTTCACCTTGTCTAACTGATTCTTAGACCGTTGCAATGTCTCTACTTTCTTTTTTAATTCTGCGTCTTCCTGTATAGCTTTTTCAATTGCTTTAGTAAGCGCTGGCGTACTATCATTGTATAAATACATAATCAATTCCTCTTCTTTAAAGTTTTTCATAAGCAGTTGGCTGCGAGTGAACAAGAGGATACGGTCCTTATTAAAACGGAACCTTTTGTAAAATATTGCAAGAAAAAATAAAATGATTTAATATTCTACTGCTTTATTGCTTAGTTGAGTCTTCAATAATAAAGATATCTTCCCCATCTTTCTTCATTAAATAACGTTCGCGGGCATATTTTTCAATGGCTGCAGGACTATTCTGTAAATCGTATAATTCTTTCTTAGTCTTTTCTATTTCCTGCTCGTAATAAGCTTTTTTTACTTCTAACTTTTTTAGTTCATCCCTGCGTTCTTTTTGTTGAAAATAATCTCGCTGGTCGTAAAACAACATCCAAACAATAAATAGTATTGCTGCTATTAAGTACTTATTGGTGAGGTATGGTATAGCTTTCTTCATAAAAAAATGGCAGATAAAAGTAGTATAAAACCTTTATCTGCCAATTGTAGATTTGTGCACAGTGGTGCAAATGATTATTTTCCGAATTTGATTTTTCCTTTAGGATAGATGGCTGTTTCTCCCAACATTTCTTCAATACGAATTAATTGGTTGTATTTAGCCATACGGTCTGTTCTAGAAGCAGAACCTGTTTTAATTTGACCACAATTTAACGCTACTGCTAAGTCTGCAATGGTAGTATCTTCTGTTTCTCCACTTCTATGGCTCATGATGGTATTATACCCATTGTGTTGAGCCAATGTAACGGCGTTGATGGTTTCTGTGATGGTTCCAATCTGGTTTACCTTAACCAATAATCCATTAGCAATATGCTTGTCTACACCTTGTTGAATTCGATCCACATTGGTTACAAACAAATCGTCGCCCACCAACTGACATTTGCTTCCTACCGCCTGTGTTAGCGCTTTCCATCCATTCCAATCGTCTTCTGCCATGCCATCTTCTATAGATACAATTGGATATTGCTTCACCCATTTTTCCCAGAATTTCACTAACTCATCGCTGCTCATCACTTTGCCACTGCTCTTATGGAATACATATTTTTTCTTCTTCGCATCCCATAGTTCGCTATTTGCTGCATCCATTGCAATTACAATTTGAGATCCTGTTTTATATCCTGCAGCATGAATAGATTCCAATACGGTTTCAATAGCTTCTTCATTGCTTTGGATATTTGGTGCAAATCCACCTTCATCGCCCACATTAGTGCTATATCCTTTCTTTTTCAATACTGTTTTAAGGGTATGGAAAATTTCTACTCCCCAACGTAATCCTTCACTAAAAGTAGGAGCTCCAACCGGCATGATCATGAATTCCTGAAAATCAATTTTATTGTCTGCGTGTGCACCACCATTCACAATATTCATCATTGGAA
>JBMLPQ010000066.1:0-3243 GCA_049242025.1 Sediminibacterium sp. | reverse complement strand
AATTTCTCTTCCAATTCATACTGAAATGAATGAAGAACAGTTAAATTACATATGTACTCATGTTTTAAACTTTATTAATAAATAATCATTTTATGAAAATTGCAGTAGTTGGAACAGGTTATGTTGGACTAGTAACTGGTACCTGTTTCTCAGAAACCGGAAATAAAGTTACTTGTATCGATATTGATCAGAAAAAAGTAGAAAAGCTGTCTAATGGAGAAATCACCATTTACGAGCCAGGCTTAGAAAAAATATTTTTACGAAATTTAAGAGAAGGCCGTTTAACATTTACCACTAATTTGGCTGAAGGTGTTAAAGATGCTGAAATTGTATTTTTAGCCTTACCGACTCCTCCCGGAGAAGGCGGCGCTGCAGATTTACGTTATGTTTTAGGGGTTGCAAAAGACCTTGGTAAAATCATGACAGACTACAAAGTTTTGGTTGATAAAAGTACGGTGCCTGTGGGAACAGCAGCTAAGGTGCATGCAGCAGTTGCAGAAAATTACAAAGGTGAATTTGATGTAGTGAGTAACCCAGAGTTCTTAAGAGAAGGGGTAGCGGTAGATGATTTTATGAAACCAGATCGTGTAGTAGTTGGTACTCAATCTGAGCGAGCAAAAAAATTAATGTCTGATTTATATGGTCCATTTGTTCGTCAGGGTAACCCAGTCATTTTCATGGATGAAAAATCTGCAGAGTTAACCAAGTATGCGGCCAACTCTTTCTTAGCTACCAAAATTTCTTTCATGAACGAAATAGCACAGCTTTGTGAAAAAGTGGGTGCTGATGTTGATATGGTTAGGAGAGGAATTGGATCGGATGAGCGCATTGGTAAAAGGTTTTTATTTCCAGGTATTGGATATGGTGGTAGTTGCTTCCCTAAAGATGTGCAAGCATTGATTATGTCTTCTGAAGAAGTGAACTATGATTTCAAAATTTTGAAAGCGGTTGAAGAAGTAAACGAAGCGCAGAAATTGCACTTGATTCCTAAAATTGAAAAATACTTTAAGGGCGATTTAAACGGCAAGCATTTTGCTTTATGGGGATTGGCCTTTAAACCTAATACAGATGATATTAGAGAAGCGCCAGCTTTGTATTTGATTGATGCATTAACAGCTGCAGGCGCAACAGTTACTGCTTATGATCCTGAAGCTATGCCAAATGTGAAAAATACCATTGGAGATAAAATTAAATATGCCGACAGCCAATACGGGGCGCTAAAAAATGCAGATGCCTTGGTTATTGCAACAGAGTGGAGTGAGTTCAGAACGCCTGATTTTGAAGTGATTGATAGCTTGTTAAAAGGCAAAGTCATATTTGATGGAAGAAACTTATTTGAAGTAAAATATATTACTGACATGGGCTATCATTACGAAAGCATTGGACGCCACTAAACCAACTATTATGTCTCAAAAACGCGTTTTAATTACCGGCGCAGCCGGATTTTTAGGTTCACATTTATGTGATCGGTTTATTAAAGAAGGATTCAAAGTAGTGGGAATGGATAACCTAATCACTGGTGACCTCCGCAATATTGACCACCTCTTTAAGTTGGAAGATTTTGAATTTTATCACCACGATGTGTCAAAGTTCATTCATGTTCCAGGACCCATTGATTATATTTTGCATTTTGCATCACCTGCAAGTCCGATTGATTATTTAAAAATTCCTATTCAAACCTTAAAAGTAGGTGCATTAGGTACACATAACTGTTTAGGACTAGCAAAAGCAAAAGGTGCCAGAATGTTGGTAGCTTCTACCAGTGAAGTTTATGGAGATCCAATGGTACACCCTCAAACAGAAGAGTATTGGGGTAATGTAAATCCGGTAGGACCAAGAGGGGTGTACGATGAAGCCAAGCGTTTCATGGAATCTATCACTAGAGCGTATTATACATTTCATGGTGTTGAAACACGTATCGTTCGTATTTTCAATACCTATGGTCCTAGAATGCGACTAAACGATGGTCGTGCACTACCTGCATTTATTGGTCAAGCTTTGCGTGGAGAAGATCTGACTGTTTTTGGTGATGGTAGTCAAACCCGTTCATTCTGCTATGTAGATGATTTAATTGAAGGGATTTATCGTTTGTTAATGAGCGATTATACTATGCCAGTGAATATTGGTAACCCACATGAAATTACTTTGAAGGATTTTGCAGAAGAAGTACTAAAACTTACAGGTTCATCTGTTAAAATCATTTATAAGGAATTGCCTGTAGATGATCCAAAACAAAGAAAGCCAGATATTTCTAAGGCTAAATCTATTTTAGGATGGGAGCCCAAAGTAGAGCGGGCAGAAGGTTTGGCAAAGACCTACGAATATTTTAAATCTTTGCCCAAAGAAGAATGGTCTAAACAACCTAAAGAATTTTATACAGGAAAATAATTTAAGAAATATTGATATGAAGCCAATTATTGTAGTTACTGGAAAGAATGGACAATTAGGATGGGAACTACAACAATTGGCTTCTGCTTTTGAAGAACGTTTCCAATTTATTTTTACGGATCGAACTCAATTGGATTTATCCAATATTGCGAGTGTTCATCCTTTTTTTGAAACAACAAAGCCACAGTATTTTATTAATTGTGCTGCTTACACGGCCGTAGATAAGGCTGAATCAGATCAAGATACCGCAATGGCAATCAATGCAACAGTTGTTGGAGAAATTGCTGCTTGTTGCCAAGAATTTAATTGTAAGCTTATTTCGATTTCTACTGATTATGTTTTTAATGGCAATGGCGTTGAACCTTATAAAGTAGACACGCCTACTGATCCCGTTAACTATTATGGGGCCACTAAAGCAATTGGGGAACAATTGGCTTTAACTAATAATTCTTCCGCTATAATTATTCGTACATCATGGGTGTACAGTGAACATGGGAATAATTTTGTAAAAACCATGTTGCGGTTGATGAAGGAAAGACCAGAAATCAAAGTAGTGAATGATCAAGAAGGTTGTCCAACTTATGCGGCTGACTTAGCAGCAGCAATCATGAAAATTGTTGAGCGTCATATAGAAGGCAATCATGTTGCTGGTATTTTTCATTACAGTAATACAGGTGCAATCACTTGGTTCCAATTTGCTCAAGCAATTAAAGAAGAAGCAGGGCTTTCAACCAATGTGTTGCCCATCCCTTCTTCCGATTTTCCTACACCAGCCAAAAGGCCAGCTTATTCAGTGATGGATGTTCAGGATATTGCTACTGTATTTGGCGTAGCATTAAAACCTTGGAGAGAGAG
>JBMLPQ010000065.1:0-9359 GCA_049242025.1 Sediminibacterium sp. | reverse complement strand
TTTTTTGATTGCATGATTACTGCATTTAGAATTGAACGAAATAATTTTTAGAAGTTTTTTTCCTGAACCATTTCAATAATTTACTCTGCTTCACTTTCATGAAACGTTCATATAATTTTGAGTTCTGTTTAAAGTCGGCAATGGTTTCAGCTGGTTCATAATGATCTGCTGGGTCGTAAAGCATTGCTGTACACATGCAATTTTTTCGTTCTTTACTCATTAAAATATCATAATTGACACAGCTCTTGCATCCTGCCCAAAATTCTTCATCATTAGTAAGCTCACTATAGGTAACAGGTTCATAACCCAATTCACTGTTGATCTTCATGACTGCCAAGCCAGTGGTCAATCCAAATATTTTAGCTGAAGGATATTTATTGCGAGACAAATTGAAAATGGTCTGCTTAATTTGTTTTGCTACACCACTTTTACGATAAGCTGGCGAAACAATTAATCCACTATTGGCAACAAACTGTTCGTGCCCCCATACTTCAATATAACAAAACCCTACCCAATTTCCATTGGGCTCTAAAGCAATAACCGACTTTCCTTCGCGCATTTTATTGGCAACATAATCTGGACTTCTTTTGGCAATACCTGTACCTCGTGCTTTTGCAGAAGATTCCATTTCATCGGTAATAGTAGTAGCATAATGAATATCATTAGCAGTTGCTACACGAACAATAATTGACTGTTCCAATGTATTTATATAATTAAAGAGAGTAAAAAGATAGCGTTAAGCCCTAAATCATTTTTCGGAGAAATTTTCACTGATAGGGGCAATTGCCAGTTGCTCGTCCTATCAGAAACCACGTCGTGGCCTCGGTAATACGATGAATGGTATCAACAACTGTTCCGTAAAATACGAACAGTTGTTAGCGTATGAATTAGATGTAATGCTTGCTACCATTGTTTCAAATGAAATGCAAATTTACATTACTTTGAAATACAATGAACACTAAAACCAAAATTTGAGTTTAGTTAACAATTATTGTCCAAAATTTCTCATCATTTGCATACCCTGACTTGGAGCGCCCCTAAACATTTGCATTGGTCCTCTTTGTTGGTTGCCAGCTGGTGCACCAAAACTTCTTAAGTTATAAGTGAAACTAATCATGAAATAACGCTTTAACACTACCGTTGAAACGTCTTGAATGGTATTGCCAGTTACGTTTCTAGTTAAGCTCTGATTCTGATTTAGCAAGTCAAATACATAGAACTTAAGCTCACCTTCTTTCTTTTTAAACAATTGCTTAGCAATGCTTGCACTCCACAATGGGATATTGGTATTAAATCCTTCCGCTCTTCCTGTATTCTTTATGTACCTGAAATCTGTAGAAAAAACCCATCCTTTTTTGGTAAAAATGGTTGGTTCAGCTACAAATGTTTGGGTAAAAAAGTCACCATTTTGTTGAGGCTGCAAAGTGTATCGCGCAAAACTAAAACTTGAATTAGATGAGAAATTCATGTCGAAGCCTTCTTTAATATTTGTTGTCCAAGATGCGTTGAAACCGGCCGTAGTATTTCTGGTATAGTTACTTAATTCATTTACCAGCGTTTGACTTTGGCTTCTACTCAAGTTTAGACCTAAATTAATATTACTCTTAGGCTTCTTTAAAGGGAAACCATAATTGATAAACCCATTCACATTGTAAGTACCACTTAAATTAACAGGCATGGTGAATTGCGCACCATTGGGTAAATAAGTAGTTGAGTTTTGAATATCATTAGCAGTAAAATTTGCATTGATTGTTGCAAAAAACAATTTCTGTGTGAAAATATTGAATGAGTTATATAGAATTCTGAAAGTATGAATGAATTGTTGCTTCAAATTAGGATTTCCTGAAGTGATATTTAATGGATTAGAATTATCTACAACAGGTTGCAATTGCTGTGCAGTAGGTTGACCTGTTCGTCCATTATAGAAGATACGAAGATTAGCTGTTTTAGTAAAGTCATACCGGAAATTCATGGTTGGAAAAAAATTCACGAATTTCTGAGTGATTGAACTGTCTTTGCTCAAATTTGTACTAACTAAATTACCAGCTTGCACACCCGAACCAATACTGAAATTATACTTAGCATTTTGTAATCGGTAATTTAAAGTGACTCTATTTGAATTAAAAGTATTTTCAAAAACGTTGGTTAAATTTGGAACTACAATATCATATTGGCCATTTGCTTTGTTGAAAGCAAATGTTTGTGTTCCTGAATTATTAATATTAGAGTTGTAATTATAGTTGAATTCTAAAATTTGATTTTTTCCAATAGGTTCGGTATAAGAGAAGGTGGCATTCATCGTTTTGCTATCCCTATTCGTAACACCTATTTGATTAATAGTATCAGAAACAGGAATAGGTCTATTAAAGAAATTATTGATAGAATAGTTTGAAGTATTTCCATCATTGATGCTTTGAGAGGGGTTAAACGCAATTGAATAAGTTCTTCCCTTCTTTTTAAAACGGTGTCTAAAAGTAGCTTCTAATCCTGCATTATAGCCACTATTCGTCCGATTGGTTGTTGCTACAGAATTATTCAAATTCTTACTAGTGCCTCTTGTAGAAAAAGTAGTTGCCTCATTTGAAGATTCTGTTTCTTGAAAACTAATATTTGGTCTGATAATTATTGAATTAGAAGAATCAAATTGATGCTCTATATTTAAATTAATTCGATGATTTTGATTTTTAGTTACTGAATTATTTGTTTGTGTATTAAAAATTGAAGAATCAGGACTTCCAGGAATTAAGTTCTGGGTAAAACTATTTTGTTCCCTAAAAGTTTGTTGGTTGTTATAAAAATAACTCCCAGAAACATCTGTTTTTTTACCCCAAATATCTTTGTAGTTTAACCCTCCAGCAATCGTACGGATGATCCCCCCGCTATTATTTGCAGGTGAAGCAGCAGAAACAGCACCCCGAATGGCACCAGCAAAACCTCCTGCACCTCCCCTAGCACCTCCACCGCCACCACCAAATAAATCTTGACTACCAAAATTTTGTTTGTTTACATTATTGGCCTGACCGGTTAGTGTAATTTGGCGATCACCATTAAAATAACTCAAGTTGACACTATTGTCATAACGACCTTCCTCAGAATCTGAACCTCCTCCCACAATTGCTCTTCCAAAATAACCTTTACGCTTATCTTTTTTTGTGGTGATATTAATCGTCTTAATTCTATTGCCATCATCAAAACCAGTAAATGCACTCTGATCATTTAAGGCATCAAATACTTGAATTTTATCAATCATGTCAGGAGGCAAATTCTTAGTAGCTAATTTAGGGTCATCACCAAAGAAACGCTTTCCATCCACTAAAATCCTTTGTACATTCTCGCCTTGTGCCTTAACTGTACCGTCTGCTTCTACTTGAACCCCAGGAAGTTTCTTTAACAAATCTTCCATAACTGCATTGGGCTTTGTTTTAAAACTTGAAGCATTAAATTGAATGGTATCTTTTTTAATAGTAATTGGCGACTGTGTTACTACCACTTCTCCCAAATCGTTTGCAGCAATTCGCAAATAAATAGAACCTAAATCTACCGTAGAATTTGTTTTAGAAAAGTTGATTTTTTTAGAATATGCTTCATATCCTTGGAATTTAATCATCACAATCATTTCACCAAAGGAAATTTTTTCAACAACAAAACTTCCATCTGCGTTGGCTAAACCAAAAACATCTAAAGTTGAATCTTTTGCCTCTAATACAGTAATGGAAGCATCTTTAAGTGATTGCTTGCCAACGCTGTCTATTAACTTACCCTTTAGAGTGGCAGTACTTTGTGACATCAAAGCAACACTTGAGAAAATACCCACGACCAGAAGAAGTAAACGCATAGTTAATTTTTTGAAAGCCCAAAGCTAAAAATGAATCAAGTAAAGCACTTGAAGATTAATATTAATGGCAAGCTATCATGATAACAGGAAACTTCATTCATTAAATCGGTGAAAGTCTTAACTGAATAGGTACTCCACGTCTTCTTTTGTTAAGGTCTTAATAAAGCCTTCGTCATCGGTTATTACTTCTCTTGCGAGATTTCGCTTTCTTTCTTGCAGTTTAAGGATCTTATCTTCCACTGTATCAGTGCAGATCATTCGATATGCAAAAATATTTTTGGTTTGACCAATTCGATGCGTTCTATCGATGGCTTGTTGCTCTACTGCTGGATTCCACCAAGGATCAACTATGTAAACATAATCTGCAGCAGTAAGGTTAAGACCTACGCCTCCAGCTTTCAGTGATATCAAAAATACCCTACAATTATCATCGTTCTGAAAGCGTTGGATAGCACGTTCTCGCTCAGCTACTGTGCTGCTCCCATCAAAATATTCATAATCAACCCCTAACTCTTTCATTTTCTCTTTAATCAACGCAAGCATACCTAAAAACTGAGAAAAGACTAATGCTTTATGATTGCTGATATTTTCTGTAATCTCTCGACCCAATTCTTCCAACTTTACAGAAACATTTGGATAACGTTCTTCTTCTTTAACAATAGCAGGACTATCGCAAATTTGACGAAGCTTCATTAAGCCTTGTAAAATGGTTAATTGCGATTTTTGGATGCCTTGATTTTCAACTACACCCAAGATTCTATCGCGGTAGTCATTTCGATATGCTTCATAAATTTTTCGCTGCTCTTGTCCCATTTCGCAGAATAAAACCATTTCTTGCTTTTCAGGTAAATCTTTCGCTACTTGTTCTTTTGTTCTTCTTAAGATGAATGGGTATAATAACTTTCGCAAATGATCTTTCTGTTCCTTCTCTCCAAACTTATCAATAGGTATAGAAAACTCTTGCTTAAAAAATTCCATACTGCCCAACATACCTGGATTTAGAAAATTCATCTGCGCATATATATCAAATGTGTTATTCTGTAGAGGAGTTCCACTTAAACACAAGCGACTCTTCGCTTTTAGTAAGGATGCTGCTTTGGTTACTTTACTACTTGGGTTCTTAATTGCCTGACTTTCATCTAAAATTACATAGTCAAATGACACGTCAAGAAACTGCTTGATATCACTTCTTAAAGTACCATAAGTAGTAATTATTACATCATAGTCTTTGTTACTAATACCATCTTTTAATCTGGCACCACCATGGTGAACATAAAAACTAATTTCAGGAGTGAATTTTTTAATTTCATTCTGCCAGTTAAACATCAACGTAGTAGGACATACTACCAATGCTTTTAAACTACCATTTTCAGTTTTAAGATGATGCAAGAAACAAAGCGCTTGTATGGTTTTACCTAATCCCATATCATCTGCT
This sequence comes from Sediminibacterium sp., assembly GCA_049242025.1. Taxonomy (GTDB): domain Bacteria; phylum Bacteroidota; class Bacteroidia; order Chitinophagales; family Chitinophagaceae; genus Sediminibacterium. The sequence continues at coordinate 4,089 of JBMLPQ010000065.1, read as the reverse complement.
AAAATACCGCCCCACTGCACTTCACGTAAATAATTCAACCATTGAAAACCACTCTCTTGATAAGGTCTTAATATAGCTTGTAAATGTGCTGGTGCAGGAACTGTCTTGATTTCGTGATTATCTTTTAGACGTTCATACTTTTCTTCTAATTGAAAAGATAGCTCTTCCTCATCTCTTTGCAGATACAATTCTTCAATCACACTAAAGTGATATTTGCTGAGCTTCATATTGCCCGCTTTTCCTTCACCTACCCTAAATAGCAATGAATATTTCTTCACCCACTCTTCAGGTAATATACCCAAGGTCCCATCCGTCAGTTGAACAAATTGTTGTTTATTAGCCAATGCTTTTTTAACATCATCAATAGTTACTTTTTGTTCACCAAATTGGATTTCAACTTTGGCATCAAACCAATCGGTATTACTACTGATAAATATTTTAGTAGAAGGTTTTGCAGTATTAAATCTAAAATTCTTTAACGCTTCAAATCCAAAAACAGGAATATTCATTTCTTTTACTGCATCTATAAACAAGAAGAACCAATTGTTCTTCAACACATCTTTGCCTTTTAAAGCAAGAATATTAGAGTCTACCGGACGCACAAATCCTGAATGCAATGATTCTATTTTTGCTAATAATTCTTGCTCAGCATCTTTGTTTCTATGAATGACTAAAAGTTTATCAGCAACGGGAAAAAATATTTTTTCTTTATCCGTTTGAAGAATATCATGTCCCTTGTAATTGAATACTGGCTGGAATAACAAGTATTCCCCTTTCTCTTTAAGGAGCAATTTAAGTTCGGGCTTTGCATCTTTAATTTCTTCCTTCTTTACATTAGCAAAGTGTACTGAATGCGTTCTAGATAGGGGTAAAATAAAATCAGTTAATTGTTGAGCCCAGTCTTGTTCAGTAATTATTTTTTTGCCAGTAGGTAAGAATTGCTCAACCAGTAAAATATCTTCTGGTTTTTTCCAAATATAAAAATTAGCTCCTTGTTGAAAAAACATTGAAGACTCACACTCATTTTCATTAATTGCTATTGCCTTAGCGGGCAATTGAACATTACAAGTTACTTCGTACTGTTGATTATGATAATTAATGCTAAAATCAGGCTGAATAAAATGATCAGACAACTGTGCTGCTTGTAAATTTTCGGTGATGAACTTTTTACCAGATGGTAAATAAAATACAAAAGGTGAAAGTGCAAGCTCCGAAAAAAGTTTTTTCAACTTCGGATGTAAGTATTCATTAATCAGGTGCTTGGTTTCTTCGGGCAGTTCATCGGTATGCTGCTGTATTATGTTTTCCCAAATACCACTGAAAGGAGAGTTTCTATTTAAGTAGCGATTCACTTCTGTAGACATGAGTTTTCTCAATTGCTGCAAAAGCATTTTGTCATCTTCAGAAAAAACCGCAGTGTTGACAAATTTTGTCAAATCAATTTTTGCTGTTTTACTAACAAATTTGGTCAGCTCATCATTTGCTTCTCCTTGTACCGCTTCAATTTGCACATTGGGATATTGCGTTGGAAACGAAGTGATCACCAATCCAATTTTCATTGTCACTTCCTGACCTGGCTCTGCTTCAGGTTCAAATGTAGGCTGTATTTCAAGAGGTCTTGGCTTTGCATCTACACCAGGAACAAGCGCCACTCTTTTTATACTACTGTCTAAAACACGTAAAAATGGTTTCCCATCTGTATAAGTAAATTCAAATTTCCCTTTGATATCATCTTCTAAAGAATATCCATAAAGGGCCAATAATTTATTTTTTTCTTTATCCCAGTTTCGAATACTATCAAAGTAACCGGCTCCATAATTTTTAAACAATTGCAAAAAGACAATCCCTTTATGCACACATAAGGGATGTTCAGTTTCACTATTACAAGTACAACTAGTATCAAAATTTCTTTCTTCGTTTTTTTGCAGAACAACTTTGTGGTGTTCATTCTCCCAATCTAACTCGGCCACTACTCGTTCATTTTTTGCTTCTAGAATAGTTGCTTTATTGGTTCTTAAATATTCCTCAGCTTTTTCAAACGACTCAGTAGAAGTGAGCATGCGGATCAATTTAAGATCCAACAATTTTATTTTTACTGTGGTATGCTTTTGATCGTAAATGGTTTCCTTGTCGCCCAACAGGTTTTTATCGAGCATATCTTGTAGATGAAATAAAGCACCTGCTTTATGCCTACACACTTCAGCTAAATTATAAGGGCAAGTACATCTTAACGAAATCGTTTTAGGGTCTTTAAATTGATTGATATGCACTTTATAAAAAGTGCTATAACCATCATCTTTTACTCTGAAAACGATATTGCCCATTAAGTCGTCGTACTCAATCAATTCAACATTGCCTAATGCATGAATTTTCTTGCCCCTACGAATCACTTCTTCCGTACCAAAATTGTAAATATGCTTAATTAAATAAGGTAGTGCCATTGCTTTGAATCGGCCAAAAAAGGCCAATTTGCAAAAGTAAAGGAAAGCCTATTTAAAATAGATTAATAAACGGTAAAATGTGAACGATTTGTTGGTTATTCACCAGAAACCTTCACAATCAGGTCACCATTTTTATAAAAAGGTAAAATATTGGCCTGATCAGGGGTAACACAATATTCAAGGTCTTTCTCTAACCCGTATTGCGCCAAACGATGCCAATGAGTAGTATTTCTAATAAATCCTTTCAAATCATTTTTATGCAATTGATACATGTTTTCTGCCATCAAACTACTATCGCAATGAATGGTAAAATGCGATTTCACCCTTTCAATTACAGCTCCAGCAAACAAAGTATCTTCTAAATTGAATTTATCTTTCCAAGCAGAACAACCTAAGATTACATTTTTTTGAGCAGACACTAAGTGATCGCACAAAGCAGATAGATTGGGGAAAGAACCTGTCACAACTTCGGATGCGCCGTTTTGCAATGCCATATGCAAGAGCTTAGTACCATTGGTAGTAGTCAATACCAATGTTTTTCCTTCTATAAATTCTCGGGGATATTCTGCAGGAGAATTACCATGCTCCAAACCTGGAATTATTTTCCCATCTCTTTCACCTGCGGTAATACCGCCTGTATTTTTACCAATTTGAATACATTTATCTACACTATCAACAGGAATGACCCTTGTGGCGCCATTATACAATGCAGTAGCGATGGTAGACGTTGCTCTAAAAACGTCAATCACTACAACAATGCTATTACTAATATCATAAATATCCAATAAACGAGGGGATAATACAGTATGTAAAACAGGTTTTGTGCTCATGGGGCGCAAATATAGTTCAAGATAATTCTACAGCAGGGTCCCAGAATTTTTTTTCGAAGTCAACCACTTGATCATTGACTACTTTAACTTTTTCTTTAGCAAGCAATTCTTCCATTTGGGTAGGAGTAGTAAAATGCATTTTACCGGAGAGCAGCCCTTTTCTATTCACTACCCGATGGGCAGGAATGGTCGGCATTGAATGGGCAGCATTCATTGCCCAACCCACCATTCTAGCACTCATTTTAGTGCCCAAGAAATTAGCAATAGCTCCATAAGTAGTAACCCTTCCTTTAGGAATTAATTTAGCCACTTCAAAAACTTGTTCAAAAAATGAAGGAGCTTGAGCACCACTAGGTAAAATACTTTTTAATTTTTCAGCTGACTTCTTCATATGGTAAGCAGAGTAAAAGCTAATTGGCATTTGCTTTTTCTTCTAATAAAGCAGAACGCTTTGGCTCTGGAACACAATCATAATCATAGGGACAATGCCTACAACCGTATCCACAACAGTGACCCTTATTTAAGTGATACTCGGCAGTAAACACCGTATACCCTTTTTCATCATAATAGAAGTCTTTTCCCTCAATCAGTTCCCTGTTCACTTATCAATTGTTTTAAAATTTCATCTTTTTCAATAGGCATGGGAATATCTACTTTGAAGCAACAATAATGAATCCGGTTGCTTCCAGCAATATCCAATCCTTCGTAATGAGTTTTAATTTGCAGTTCTGGCTTAACAGCATCTGCACCATATACGTTGTCCGAAGATGCTAACAAATTAAGTTGGAATAAGTTGATTACAGTTAAAGTAAATTGAT
>JBMLPQ010000064.1:0-13781 GCA_049242025.1 Sediminibacterium sp. | reverse complement strand
GGGTCACTGTTGGCGGTGGAAATAAAGACAGATATGAGGGTCAAACCAATATTAATCGCTTTAGTGGCGACAAACAAATGTCAATTATTGGTATGGGTAATAATACCAATAAGCAGGGGTTTTCTATTGGGGATGTGATGAATTTTACAGGTGAATTGGCCAGAGGCATGAGAAATGGTGGAGGTATTACTCTTCGTACAAGTAATAGCGATGACGCTGGTGGTGGCTTACCCATTACTGGAATGGGACCAAATCAACAGGGTATTGCTCAAACATTTGCAGGAGGGTTAAATTATAATAACAATTGGAACAAGCGTACAGATTTAAATATCAACGGCATCTTAAGTGACGTGAATCTTCAAACGGATAGGACAATTAATCGACGTAATTTATTGCCTGGCAATACTTTTGATTATACAGCTAATAGCAGTAATATCAACCATAATAAACAAAAAAAGATCAGTGCCATCCTAGATCAAAAAATTGATTCCTCGTCTTCAATAAGATTTACCCCACAGCTTACCATACAAAATAATATTGCCAACTCAGCTAGTACCTATCAATCGATTAATGATCAGCAAGTAAAACTCAATGAAGGTAGTACCAATTTAATGAGTCAATCGAATGCTGTTAATTTTAATGGAAATCTGTTATATAGAAAAAAGTTTAAAAAGCGTGGTAGAACCATTTCTTCAAATACCAGTTTGGCATATAATGATAGTAAACAAGATGGTAATTTAACCACCATCAATCGCTTTTATAATGCGGGTATTCTTTTGCCAGATTCAATTACCAAGCAAATCAATAATCGGGATGCAATAACCAATAATATTGGTGGTAATATTATCTATACAGAGGGCATTGGTTTAAAGTCATTATTGGAATTCAATACTTTTTATAATATTAGTACAGGAGAAAGTAAACGAAATACTTTTGATTTTAATAATGCAAACGGCAAGTATGATCAAGTAAATAATCTTTTAAGCAACCATTTTAGAAGTGTTTATACGTATGGCGGAGGCGGGCTCAATTTTAGATCTAATTTTAAAAAATTGAGTTTAACCACTGGTGCAAGCTTGCAGGTTGCATCATTGGAAAGTGTGAATAAAACTAATTCAAATACCATTAGGCAAACATTTACTGATGTATTGCCCATGCTCTCTGTACAATTCAAATTAAAACCTTCTGTTAGTTTGGGAATAAATTATAATACATCTACCAATCAACCCTCTACGCAACAGTTACAGCCAGTAGCAGATGTTAGCGACCCACTCAATACCTATACTGGAAATCCTAACTTAAGACGTAGTTATACCCAATCATTGGCAATTAATTTTTCTTCATTTAATATGTATACACAAAGAAATGTGTTTTCATTTCTTTCTTATTCAAGAATCAATAACGCATTTGTGAATTCTGATAAGATTTTACCAAATGGTTCAAGAATAACTATGCCAGTAAATGCAGATGGAAATTCCTTCTTAGTAGGAAATTTCAATGCAGGTTTTCCGCTGAAAAAATTAAAGTCTAGGGTTGATATTGGACTAAGTGGGTCCAGCTTTAGAAATATCAGTTTTATTAATGATCAAAAAAACGTTATCGATAATATCAGTTTAACACCCAATATTGGTTACCAATTTTCTCTGGATACAACGCTAGAAATTCATTTAACTGCAAGGGTCAATATCAACCAAGCAAAATATTCTTTGCAACCACAATTGAATAACCGTTTCTTTCAACAAGTTTACGGCCTTGATATCACCAATTTTTTACCCAAAGGATTTGTATTGAATAATACACTTGACTATACCATTAATACAGGAAGAGCTGATGGGTTCAATACCAGCGTTCCTTTTTGGAATATTTCTCTTGCAAAAAGCTTTTTAAAGCATAAAAAGGGCGAATTGAAGTTTACTGTTTTAGATGTGTTGAATCAAAACATTGGTATTAATAGAACAGCAAATCAAAACTTTATTCAGGATACCAGATACAATGTATTGCAACGATACTTCTTGTTAAGTTTTAGTTATCGCTTAAACAGGTCTTCTGGTGGTAATAGTCCTAATATTGTTATTCGTAGTTTTTAAGTTTGGCTACAGTTAAAAAAAAGGCCCTTGTTTTAAGGGCCTTTTTTTATAAATTAGTTTCTACTCATTCTAAATCCTCCCGGCGCTTGAGAACTCATCAAATCAAACATGATTTTTTGAAATTCTTGCCTGCTCACTTGCTTCCCTTTTTGCGGTTCTTTTATTTCTTTTTTATTAACCGTTTTCTTGACTTCTGTAGCAGTAAAAGTGGTTGTGCCGTTTTCAATATCTAATTCTAGAATTAAACCTGGTAATTGGCCATAATTTTCTGGTCCAGCGGGAGTAATAATGTCGTTGGTAAACCAAGCGATGATTTCAATTTCTTTCATTTCTGGAGCGGATTGTTGTTTGGCAGTATCGCTGTTGGTATTGGCCGGTCCTCCAAATGTTCTAATTACGGCTCTTTGTGCTTGCTTGACTTTTCTAGTTGCTTTGTAACATTTGAACCCAAGAATATTTTTTGTTTCCTCGGTCATTTTCCAAGGTTCTGATTTTAAAGTATCAAGTATTAGATAAGTCTTTCCTCCAAAATCTGAGCTTTGTATACCCTTGGATTGAGCAAAATTTTTGTAAAGATCTCCTCCATCGCCTCCTCCACTAACATTTATAAATACTGCTCCACCACCTCCAGATGAAAATGGATCTGGTGCTTCAGTTTCAGGTATCATTCGATAAATGGATACACTGTCACTAAACAGTAATTGGTGCCTGCTTGTTCTAAATTCAGGCATCATTGCTTTCATTTGTTCGTTTGGAATGGTTTTGTGGAGGTTGACTTTTTTTTCATAAAGAATAGTGCCTTCTTTTTGTTGTGCCAACAACGTTGAGCAACTGAGCAGCATAGAAGCTGTTATCCATTTTTTCATATTACTTGTTTTAGAAACCAAAACTATTTCATGCTGTGTTAAACAGTCTTTCACTAAGGTTAATTAAGGTTAATATGGAACGTAGTGGTTCTTTTCAGGTTTATATTTGTAAAGGCTATGAATAAATTGACTATTTCAAGATTGGTAATGATCAGCGCCATTGGGGTGATTGTAGCATTTCAATGTTATTGGATCGGTCTTATTTTTCAAGAAGAAAAAGAAAGAACTTTAAAGCAAGCAGATTTACTTTTTAAGGAATTGGTCTATACCATGCAAGTCAATCGATTTAAAGCTGACACGCTTTTTTTAAATGCTGGGAAAGGCAATAATTTATTTGCTTTAGAAGCTGCAAATGCAATTCTAAAAGAACGGGATAGTGTAAAACCAAGTATGCTTCGCGATACAGGTTTTTTGAAAATGATGAAAGGTCTGCTAAAAGACACTTTAGTCAAGCAAATCACTATTACTCAAAATCAACCTGCCGATACTAAAAAAATCAGTTTTTTGTTAGATACGCTTTTGCCAAAGCCTTCTTCAATCGTTAGTATTAGGGTCCATCCCAATCAGCCTTCTGTAACAATTCGTGCAAATGATAGCTTAACAAATATTCGGCAGTGGTTGAATAAAAAAAATGGAGACTCTATTAGGGTTAAGCCCATGATGCCAGACTCATTTATTCTTCATCAATCAATCAACTTAACGAAAAAGTCATCTAATAAAAATAAAAATGCTCAGTCAATTAAATTATCAGCGTCAGCAGCTGAATTTTCATCTAACCGTAAATTTATAAGTCTATTTTCTAGAAGTATTGCTGTAGCTGATTCGCTTTCTATTAAAGACTTGGATTCTGCATATGCTGCCAATCTAAAGAAGTCGGGTATTGATTTAACATTTACTACCAAAACAGGTTTATTTGATTCATTACATCTTAAAGATACCGTTCCATCAATTTTTTATAAAACAAGTATTGCTACAGTTGGTTTCACTCAGCCCAAATGGTTTCAAGCAAAATTTAATAACCCTACTCCATTTTTGTTGCTTCAAATTTTGCCTCAAGCTTTTCTCTCATTACTGTTAATTGCATTTATATCAATAGCTTTTATTTTTTTATATAGAAATCTATTGGCACAACAGAAATTAGCTATTTTTAAAAATGAGTTTATTAGTAATATTACGCATGAGCTCAAAACACCTATTGCTACTGTAAACGTTGCGATTGAGGCTTTGAGAAATTTTAATGCTTTACAAAATCCTGAAAGAACAAAAGAATACTTAGCTATTTCATCTGCTGAAATTCAACGGTTGAGTTTATTGGTAGATAAAGTACTTAAGTTGTCAATGTTTGAATCAGATAAAATAGTCCTCAATAAAGAATGGTTCAATCTTAAACTGTTATTAGAAGATATTCTTGATAGTATTAAAATTCAATTTGATCAAAAGAATGCAGTGATTGAATTCAATTCTGCTTCAAGAGAAGTTTTTATTGATGCAGATAAATTGCATATATCAAGTGTTATATATAATTTATTAGACAATGCTTTGAAATACAGTGGTAATAATACTGTTGTGAAAATATACTTGTCAATGCTTTCTGATAATTTTGTGGAATTACGCATTAATGATAATGGCATTGGTATTGCCAAACAATTTCAACACAAAATTTTTGATAAATTTTTCCGTGTGCCAACAGGGGATGTTCACAATATTAAAGGATATGGATTGGGGTTGAGTTATGTAAATCATATTATTCGACAACACAATGGTTCAATAGCTGTACAAAGCGAACTTGGAAAAGGAAGTGAGTTTGTTGTACTATTACCGGTATCTGCAACTGAAAATAAACCGATCAATATTAATCCATCTTAGTTTATTATGGCAATCAAGATTCTATATGTTGAAGATGAGTTGTTCTTAGGGAAAATAGTATTAGAGTCATTACAACAAAGAGGGTTTGAGGTTTTAATGGAAACGGATGGTGCTAAAGCCATCAATCAATTTCAAGCATTCTTACCTGATATATGTGTATTAGATATCATGATTCCCAATATAAACGGGTTTGAGTTGGCTTCTGCCATTAGGAGTTTACAAGAAGATATGCCCATTATTTTTTTAACCGCTAAAACCCAAACAGAGGATGTTGTAAAGGGTTTCAACTTGGGTGGGAACGATTATATACGCAAGCCCTTTAGTATGGAAGAGTTGATTGTTCGAATTAATAACGTTTTGCGTATTCCCAAAACAACTGTACTTAAGGGGTTAGAAGAGGAAGTTATTATTGGTCAATTTAGGTTCCATGCACACAAACAAATGTTAATTCTTGGAAAGGAAATTCGAAAATTATCATACAGAGAAGCTGAGTTGTTGAAGTATTTTTACCTCAATGCCAATGAACTCATTCAACGAAGAGAATTATTGAACCATATTTGGGGGAATGATTCATTCTTTAACAGCAGAAATTTGGATGTTTATATCACCAAATTAAGAGGTTATTTAAAAGAAGATCCTAATCTTCAAATTATTACTATAAAAGGGGTTGGCTACCGGTTTGTTGCCGACTAAAAAAGCCCGAACTTCCCTACCTTTGCCGTTCTAATGAATGGAATATGAACGAAAAATTTGTTGCCAGAATTGCCACTGAATTGGCTGAAATTGAATCTGCGGGTTTATTCAAAAAGGAAAGAGTTATTACTAGCGAACAAGGGCCTGAAATTATAGTGAATGGTAAAAAAGTATTGAACTTTTGTGCCAATAACTATTTAGGTCTTTCTTCTCATCCAGACGTAATTAAAGCTGCACATAAAGCCATTGATACCCATGGGTATGGAATGAGCAGTGTTCGATTCATTTGCGGTACACAAGACATTCATAAAGAATTAGAGCAGAAATTGGCTGATTTTCTGGGAACAGAAGATACTATTTTATATGCAGCTGCATTTGATGCCAATGGCGGTGTTTTTGAACCCTTGTTTGGTGAGGAAGACGCTATCATTAGTGATGCCTTAAACCATGCTTCCATTATTGATGGCGTGCGTTTGTGCAAAGCCCAGCGTTTTCGTTACGAGCATAATAATATGGCAGACCTGGAAGCAAAGCTGAAAGAGTCAGCCAATTGTAGAAGTAGAATTATTGTAACAGATGGTTCTTTTAGCATGGATGGTACTATAGCTCAGTTAGATAAAATTTGTGATTTAGCCGATCAATACGATGCCATTGTAATGATTGATGAGTGTCATTCTTCTGGCTTTTTAGGAAAAACTGGAAGAGGTACGCATGAATACCGCGGAGTAATGGGAAGAATTGATATTATCACAGGCACTTTGGGTAAAGCTTTAGGTGGCGCAAGTGGAGGATTTACTTCGGGCCGAAAAGAGATTATTGAAATGTTGCGCCAAAGAAGTCGTCCTTATCTTTTCTCTAATACGGTTGCGCCAAGTATTGTAGGTGCTTCAATTGCAGTATTAGATATGCTTACTTCTGCTACCACTTTAAGAGATCAACTAGAATATAATACGAACTATTTTAGAACAAAAATGACCGAAGCTGGTTTTGATATAAAACCAGGTGACCATCCTATTGTTCCTATCATGTTATACGATGCAGTGATTGCACAAAACTTTGCAGCTAAATTGTTGAATGAAGGAGTTTATGTAATCGGGTTCTTTTATCCAGTTGTAGCAAAAGGGTTAGCAAGAATTCGGGTACAGCTTAGTGCCGCTCATGAACAAGCGCATTTAGATAAAGCCATTGCTGCGTTTACTAAAGTAGGTAAGGAATTAGGGGTGATTAAATAAAAAAGAGTATGAAAAATTTATTATTAATAGTAAGTGTTGGGTTATTTTTTGCAGCTTGTTCTCCTAACAATGTTAAAGAGGATAAAGCTTTAGAGAAATACTTTGATTCGGCGGGTGTAAAAGGGACATTTGCCTTATTTGATAATGGCACTGGTGATTTTACTATTTATAATTTAAGTAGGTACAAAGATTCTGCCTATTCACCTGCTTCTACATTTAAAGTGGTTCACTCATTGATTGCATTGGAGACTGGCGTAGTATCTGATGAAAAAATGACCATTCCATTGGATTCTGCAGTAACCATGGAGACTGCTTTTAAAAATTCTATCGTTCCTTATTACCAAGAAGTAGCCAGAAGAATTGGAAAAGACACTATGCAATTCTGGTTAGATAGTTTGCAATATGGAAATCATACCATTGGCAAATCAATTGATAGTTTTTGGTTAAATAATACCCTCAAGTTAACGCCCGATGAACAATTGGGAATTATGAAGCGCTTGTTTTTTAATCAATTGCCTTTTCAAAAGAGAACGCATGAGATTGTTAAGCGTGTAATGTTGAGAGAGTCAAATGCTAATTATCAATTAAGTTATCAAACTGGCTTGACTTATAAAGAAAATGGAAATCAATTGGCTTGGGTAGTGGGCTGGATTGAAGAGAACAAACACCCTTATTTTTTTGTATTGAATATTGAAGGTCCTGCAAATATTCCTATGGTTAATACTAGGATTTCCTTGCTCAAAAAAATATTAAGCAACCAAGGATTTTTTGAAGGTAAAAGATAATCCCCATAAAGCACTTTATGCAACTATACTGTAATTCTTTAACGCAACTAAGTAGACTAAAAACGCGTGAAGTTAAAATTGGCGATTTACGATTAGGCAATGGTAACCCAATAAGGGTTCAAACCATGACTACAACAGATACCATGGATACCATGGCTACTGTAGAACAAACCATTCGTTGTATTGAAGCAGGAGCTGAATTAGTAAGAATTACTGCCCCTTCTAAGAAGGAAGCTGAGAACCTCCAAAATATTAAGGACGAGTTACGTAAACGCGGCTATACTACTCCCATTGTAGCTGATATTCACTTTACTCCAAATGCTGCTGAAATTGCTGCAAGAATAGTAGAGAAAGTAAGGGTGAATCCAGGCAATTACGTTGATAAGAAAAAGTTTGAACAAATTGATTATACCGATGCTGAATACTTAGAAGAAATTGAACGTATTCGGGAACGATTTACTCCATTGGTACTAATTTGTAAAGAGTACGGAACAGCTATGCGTATTGGCACCAATCATGGATCGCTAAGTGATCGAATCATGAGTAGGTATGGCGATACACCCATTGGTATGGTGGAGAGCGCCATGGAATTTTTGCGTATAGCGCGTTCAGAAGACTACCACAATATTGTATTAAGTATGAAGGCCAGCAATCCTCAAGTGATGGTACAGGCTTATCGCTTATTGGTTCAACAAATGGAAGCGGAGTTTGGCGAATGTTATCCTTTGCATTTAGGTGTAACTGAAGCTGGTGATGGAGAAGATGGCAGGGTTAAGAGTGCGGCTGGTATTGGTACTTTACTAGAAGATGGGATAGGAGATACTGTTCGAGTAAGTTTAACCGAAGACCCTGAATTAGAAATTCCTGTTTGTAAAGATTTGATTAAACGATACAGTATTGAGAATCCTGCTGGGGTTACTCAAGGGCTAGTTCCTTCGATTACTAAAGTGCCTTACGATCCATTTAATTACAGTAGGAGAAAAACATTTTCAGTAAGCAATATTGGTGGAACCCAAGTACCTGTAGTGATTGCAGACTTTAGTAAGGTTACACAAATTACTCCTTCACACTTAGAAGCAATTGGGTATAAGTATGATGCAGTAACTGATAAATGGGCCATTGGGGATGCTGCTGCGGACTATATTTTTACAGGGAATCAGTTACTTGATTTTGCATTGCCTGGCACTTTAAAAGTAATTGTATATCCTGCTACTTACGAGGAATCAACAGATAAATACAGCTATTTCCCCATATTTGATCGGTCGGGTTATGCGCAAGCAAATTGTAAAAGTGATGCCATTAATTTTGTTATGGTAGATTGCTTTAATGACGCTACCGCTGTGAATGACTATACTTTTTTGGAAGAGTTTGCAAATGATACTACAGTTGTACTTTGCTTAAGCAGTACCAATGCCAATGCAATGCAGTCTATCAGGCGAATGATGATGGAACTAATGAATTTGCATGTTCAGAACCCTGTAGTAATCATTACAGATAGTAATTGGCAAACGGCGGATGAGCACTTAATTCACTACGCCACTGAATGTGGGTCATTACTATTAGATGGAATGGGTGATGGTATTTGTTTGGGAATGACTGCTGCTAGCTATCAGGCTCAAAGCAAAGGCGAAATGGATACCAGTGGTAGGAATTATTTGAACAATACTTCTGTTGAGCAGTTCATCAACTCTTCTGCTTTTAGCATATTGCAAGCAACCCGAACAAGAATTTCTAAAACGGAATATATCAGCTGTCCTAGCTGTGGTAGAACATTATTTGATTTGCAAGAAACCACTGCTAAGATTAGAAATGTTACTAATCATTTAAAGGGCGTTAAAATTGCTATCATGGGATGTATTGTGAACGGTCCTGGTGAAATGGCAGATGCTGATTTTGGTTATGTTGGAAGCGGAGTAGGTAAAATAACCTTGTATAAAGGAAAGGATATCATGAAAAGAAATATTGATAGTGAGATTGCTGTTTCCGAATTAATAAATCTATTGAAAGAACATGGCGCTTGGGTAGAGCCGAATAGTTCATTATAAATTTTTGTATGCATCAAACCGACTTTTTAGTAATTGGTTCAGGTATTGCGGGATTGACCTATGCATTAAAAGTTGCAAAGGAATTTCCTGATAAAAAAATCACCCTAATTACTAAAACACAGGCAGATGAAACCAATACTAAATATGCCCAAGGTGGTATTGCTGGTGTTTGGGATGAGAGCAGAGATAGTTTTAGTAAACATATTGAAGACACTCTCATTGCAGGCGATGGCCTATGTAATGAGTCCATTGTCGAAATTGTAGTGACCGAAGGACCTGAAAGAATCCGAGAAATCATTGATTATGGGGCTTCATTTGATAAAGACGAGTCGGGTATTTATAGTTTAGGAAAAGAAGGGGGTCATAGTGAAAATAGAATTTTGCATCATAAAGATGTAACTGGAATGGAAATGGAGAGAGCGCTATTGTCTCAGTTATCCGCTTTACCTAATATCCATTTATTAAACCATTGTTTTGTAGTTGATTTATTGACCCAACATCATTTGGGATATTTAGTTACCAAGTCTACCCTTGATATTACTTGTTATGGTGTTTATGTATTGAATTTGCAGGCCAATCAAATAGAAAAAATTGTTGCGAAAATTGTACTGTTGGCATCTGGTGGTTGCGGGCAAGCTTACAGAACTACTACTAATCCAACGATAGCAACAGGTGATGGAATTGCAATGGTATATAGAGCAAAGGGTAAAATTGAAAATATGGAGTTCATACAATTTCACCCAACAGCCTTGTATGAACCCGGTGTTTCCCCTTCCTTCTTAATAACAGAAGCCGTTAGAGGAGATGGAGCTATACTACGCAATAAAGCAGGGGAAGCTTTCATGGAGCGTTATGATCCTAGAAAAGATTTGGCACCCCGTGATATTGTAGCACGTGCTATAGACAATGAAATGAAGCGAACGGGTACTGAGCATGTTTACCTTGATTGTAGACATTTGGGAAAGGAAAAATTCATTCATCACTTTCCAAATATTTATCAAAAATGTTTATCAATTGGGATTGATGTGATGCAACAGATGATACCTGTTGCTCCTGCTGCCCATTATAGTTGTGGCGGCATAAAAACAGATGAATGGGGTAGAACTTCTATTCGAAATTTATATGCTTGTGGAGAATGTGCTAGTACTGGTTTACATGGAGCTAATCGATTGGCAAGTAATAGTTTATTAGAAGCGATGGTGTTTGCACACAGGTGCTTTATAGACACTTGTAAAAATATATCAGATTTAAATTTTGTTGAAAAATTACCTGATTGGAACGCTTTAGGAACAGCAGAGCCCAGAGAGATGATTTTAATTACCCAAAGCCTAAAAGAGTTGCAACAAATCATGAGTGATTATGTGGGTATTGTAAGAACGGATGTGCGATTAAGTAGGGCCATGAAAAGATTGGATTTATTATTTGAAGAAACCGAGCAATTGTATCGTTCTACCAAAGTATCACCTCAACTATGTGAATTGCGAAATTTAATTACAGTAGGGTACCTTATTGTAAAAAGTGCGCAGTTTAGAAAAGAAAGCAGAGGTCTTCATTATAATACGGATCACCAAGAAAAGAGTCCTATTTTACAGAATATTATTCTTTAAAGCCCCAAGGCCATGTACAATATTATTTATCCATTGTTTTATTTATTGTCCCTCTTGCCTTGGAGGGTAATGTATTTTATTTCTGATTGCTTATATGTGTTGGTATTTTATTTTTTTGGCTACAGAAAAAATATCGTGTTGAGTAATCTATTGATTGCTTTCCCAGAAAAGTCGGAGAAGGAACGAATTAGAATTGCCAAAGATTTTTACCACAACTTTATTGATACTATCGTTGAAACCATAAAGATGATTTCAATTAGTACTAAAGAAGCAGATAAGCGATTAGTTGGAAATATTGAAGTACTCAATGAATTATATAGTTCAGGAAAAAATGTACAATTATTAGCTGGTCATTTTTTTAATTGGGAGTTTTTAAATCACTGGATTCCAAGGCATAGTTTGTATCCTTTTGTTGGGGTTTATCAACCTTTGTCTAATAAAGTAATGGATAAAATTATTTATGATATGCGTGCTAAAAATGGCACCATACTTATACCTACCAATCATTTTAAAAACCAATTCAGGAGTTATGTGAAAGACCGGTATGCAATAGGACTTGCGGCCGATCAGAATCCACCTAGTGACATGAAAGCCCATTGGGTGCCATTTTTCAACCGATTGACTCCTTTTATTTTAGGCCCTGAAAAAGGTGCAAAATTGAATGATACCCATGTGGTATTCTGCCATTTTTATAAAGTTCGTAGAGGATATTATGCAATCAATTTTGAATTAATAACTTCCGAACCGCTTGCTTATAAAGATGGTGAGCTAACAAAATTGTTCGCAGCCAAAGTAGAACAAGCGGTTAAATTAAAACCAGCCAATTATCTTTGGAGCCATCGCAGGTGGAAATGGAGCTTTGATCCATCCAAACATGCTTTACTTGAAATAAAATAAGCTTAGTTTAAAACAGCAGCTTCTTTTTCAAATTCAAATTTGTCTGGAAGCCCTTTGATAGCTTCAATACCGCCTACCACATTCCGAATATTGTGAATGCCTTGTCTTTTAATCATGGATGCAGCAATTACACTTCTGTAGCCGCTTGCACAATGGATATAAATATTGTGGTGGTCATCTAAATTAGCCATACTTCCTGGGTCGGTTAATTGATCTAAAGGGATATTAATAGCTTCTTTTACATGTTCGTTTGCATATTCGGTTTCTCTTCTAACATCCACAATTACTAGGTTCTCATCAAAGGGAAGATCCATTGCTAACTCATCTGCTTCAACATCAATAATTAGATCTATTGTTTCACCAGCATTTTGCCAGGCTTCAAAACCACCTGATAAATATCCTATTACGTTGTCTAGTCCAACTCGGCTCAATCTTATTACAGACTCTTTTTCATATCCAACTTCTGTAACTAAAATAATTGGCTGTGTAAATGGAAGCAAACTGCCTGCCCATTCTGCAAATCGTCCGTTCAATCCAATATTAATGGCGCCAGGAACAAATCCCTGCATAAAGCGATCTTGATGTCTTGTATCTAAAATGATGATATTGTCTACTAACTTTTCTTTAAAATCATTAATGGATAAGGGAAGCATGGCTTTCTCCAAAATACTGTCTAAACTACTGTATCCTTCTTTGTTGATACTAGCATTGATGGGGAAATAGGCTGGTGGTGTATTTAATCCCTCTGTCACTGCTTTTACAAATGATTCTTTTGATTCAGCTTGTAATGCGTAGTTGCTAGACTTCTGGATACCAATGGTACTAAAGGTTTCAGCACCTAAACTTTTCCCGCAACTGCTGCCTGCCCCATGCGCGGGATACACAACAACATCATCTTCTAATGGCATGATTTTTTGTTGTAAACTTTCATAAAGCATGCCAGCCAAATCGTTCATAGTGATCTCGTTACTTTTCTGCGATAAATCTGGTCTACCCACATCGCCCACAAACAAAGTATCACCAGTGAAAATGGCTTTATTATTTCCTGCTTCATCTTTTAATAAATAGCAACTACTTTCTAAAGTATGTCCAGGCGTATGCAATACCTGAATACTTATATTGCCAAGTTGAAAAATTTCAAAATCCTTGGCAATATGAACGGGGTATTTGGTTACAGTATTTGGACCGTAAATAATTGTTGCTCCAGTTACAGCAGCTAAATCTAAATGCCCACTCACAAAATCTGCGTGAAAATGAGTTTCAAATATATACTGGATACGAGCATTTCGCTCATTGGCTAATGCTAAATAAGATTCGATATCCCTTAGTGGATCAATTACTGCTGCAATACCGTTACTCTCAATATAGTACGCAGCTTCGCTGATACATCCAGTGTATAATTGTTTTATAAACATGTAATGATTTTGCGGCAAAGGTAATTAATCTACCAATGCTTTCACAAAACCAACCACATCGTTTAAGCGAGTGTAATTAACGGAGTAATAAATGAATTTCCCTTCTCGGGTAGTACTCACAATACCGGCTCGTCGTAATATGGCGAGGTGCTGGGAAGCAACGGATTGTTCTAATCGAAGTTTTACATAAAGCTCTGTAACAGTCATTTTTTCGTGATCATCTAAAAGTTTGATGATTTGCTGTCGAAGCTTGTGGTTAATGGAGCGAAGGATCAAAGATGCCTTCTT
>JBMLPQ010000063.1:0-6916 GCA_049242025.1 Sediminibacterium sp. | reverse complement strand
AATAAGGGCCTCTCATGTGAGAAGCCCTTATACAATTAAAACAATTACAAAATCCACAACATTATGATCTAAAACCTTTTCTACGCATCATTTCAACTCTTATAGCTTTTAAAAATTCTCTATCTATTTTTAAAGCCTGATTTACTCTTTCATCAGACTTAAGAATAGGCATTAATTCAGTTTTTAATTTTTTCTTTATAGCTAAAACATTTTCTTCAAATTGAATTTCATCAGCCGACTTAGTTTTTACCAATTCATCAATATTTTTTTTTGCTTCATTGTATACTGGCCAAAATAGCTCGGCTTCAGATTTAGTTAAATCTAGTTTTTCGGTGATAAACTGCACTTTAAACATTTCAATTTTTGCTCTTCTTTTCTCATCTAAGGGAGGCATTGTTGTTGGTCTACCTCTATCATGCATAGGAGGTCGGCCAGGCCTGCCAAGATTTTCATGTTGAGCAATTGCACTCAAACTGAGGATTATGGTTACCGTGATCAATATAATTTTTTTCATAAAATATGTTTATTTTTTAATCAATACTATCTTTTGACGAATTATCTACATCAAGGTTTAATCCAATTTTATTAATTTCCATTTGCATTTCAGCATCAGCCATCCATTCATTATTACTTACATATGAATCTATTTCTACCGTAGGAATTTCATGTATGGCAATAGTACTAGCATTGTTTATATAATATGTGCTCACTATGAAATAAGACCCCGCCACTAAAAACAGTATTGCTGCGGCAACAGATAACTTACTTAAACGTATAAGTAAAGATGGCTTCTTCTTCTTTTGAATTATGAAAATTATGTTTTCAGAAAATTGCTCAAAATAATTTTCAGGAACAGTGTTGATTTGCATTTCGAATTCAGCAACAGCTTGCTGATTCAATAAAGCTTGCACTTCCTTTTTTTCTTGATCTAGGGATGATATGTTGTTCTGTTCTGACATATTCGTTTATTGGACAAATGGTGTTTAATTTAGTTTAATCGGGCTGTATGATTTCTTGCATTTTCTTTAATGCTTGGTGAAAATTGGCTTTTGCCCCGCCAATGCTGGTCTCAGTAATTTGGGCAATCTTCTCATAAGGCAGTTCTTCAAAATACCTTAACATAAATACAAACCTTTGTTTTTCAGGCAATTGCATTATTGCCTGATCTAGTTTGATTTGAATTTGACTACTTTTTGGTCCATTTGAAGTGGAAGCCTCTTGAATTGATTCTTCTGAGGATTCCGCGGGGTGAACAATGGCTAATTTTTTCTTTTTTTGAATAAAATTAATGGTTTCATTATAGCCTATTCTGAAAAGCCAGGTGCTAAATTCACTTTCCATTTTAAAGCCGTCCAATTTTTCCCAAACCTTCATCCATACAATTTGCGCAATATCATCTGCATCTGCGTGTTCTATTACCATTCTTTTAATTTGATAATATAGTTTTTGCTGATGCCTTTTCACCAATTCAGTAAAATGCTGTTCTTTTTCAGCACCTTCCTGAAATCTTTCAATAATGATTTGGTCTGATTGCATAGATACTAAGTTAGACAAACTCTTACTCAAAAGGTTTAATGCTTATCTTTATTGCTCAAATGATTGATATGAAAAAAATAGTTGTATCCCTTTTGTTGTTGATCTTGGTATTTCAGTTGTCAGCTCAAAAAATAAATAAATTAATTGATGCTTCAGAAACGGCTAGAATTGAAAAAGCATTGTCTTCTGATGAGATGGAAGGTAGAAGAGCCTTTACGCCAAGTATTGATAAGGCTGCAACATTTATAGCCAATGAGTTTGCCAATATGGGTATTCCAAGTTTAAATGGGGATGGTAATTATTTACAAACATTTAAGATTGCAAGACCAGCAAGATGGCCTAAAGATTTTGGTCCACAAGGCGATTCATTGTCTTTGGCCAATGTGGTAGCCATTTTGCCAGGTAAATCAAAGCCTAATGAGTATGTAATTTTTTCTGGGCATTATGATCATTTAGGCATCAACGGGAAAAGAGCAGTTAATGGAGATTCCATTTTTAATGGTGCTAATGATGACGCTGCTGGTACTACAGCCATGATTATGTTGGCTAAATATTTTAAAGCATTAAATAATAACGAAAGGACGATTTTATTTGCCGCATTCACTGCTGAGGAGATGGGTGGATTTGGAGCAACTTACTTTTCTAAGCAATTAAATCCAGATCAAGTAGTAGCTATGTTTAATATTGAAATGATTGGAACGGAAAGTAAGTGGGGTAGAAATAGCGCTTATATTACTGGTTTTGATAAATCTAGTATGGGGGAGATTTTACAAAAGAATTTAAAAGGATCTAATTTTCAATTTTATCCAGACCCTTATACGGATCAAAACTTATTTTACAGATCTGACAATGCAACCCTTGCAAGATTAGGCGTTCCAGCGCACACTATATCTACTTCTAAAATGGACAGTGAGCCAAATTATCATAAACCAAGTGATCAGTTTGAAACATTGGATATGGACAATATGAATGAGATTATTAAAGCCATTGCCATCAGTTCAAAGACCATCGTTTCAGGAAAAGATACTCCAAGCAGGGTTGATACAACACAGTTAAAAAAATAAATGAGTCCCCATTGGGAGACTCATTTACTAATGATATTATTTCCAAAAAGAGTCTTTTTAGACTCTTTTTTATTTTCCTTTAGCTTCTTGTAATTTGTGAAAGCTAAAATAAGAAGTCAATAAAAGTCCAAAGAAAACAACAGCCATAATGGTATTGCTTATAGGATCTCCAACAGCTATATGTGCATTGATAGCACTTAAATACATAATACCAAATCCAACATAAGCCCATTCTTTAAACCTTGCTGGTACCGCTGGAACAATTAATAAAACAAGTCCAATTAATTGACCAATGCTAATTTCTACTCCCAACCATCTTGGAATGCCAACATGGTTAGCACCTTCTTTAGCCATTTCAGAATTCATAAATATTGCAGTGGAAGCAAATAAGCAAATAATACTTGTAGTCACCCAGTAAAGTATTTTTGTTGTTTTCATAATATAAAATTTGGTTTGTAAATGATTATCAATTTACATTTACTTATTCAAATAAAAAAATTGTATGAAATCTCTATATTGTTTTATTGTAATTCTTTTTTTGTCTTTATCATTAGATGCACAAGAAAATAGTCAATCAGATAGTGTTGCAGTTGCTCAAGTGATTCAAAATATGTTTACTGCAATGAAGACCAGTGACACTAATTTATTAAAAACCTGTTTTAGTCCAACCAGCATTCTTCAAACCATTGCCAATAAGAATGGGGTAATAGAAATTAAAAACCAATCACTACAGGATTTTATCAATAGTATTGGCAAGCAACCCTCAGGGGCCTTAGATGAAAGAATTGTTATGGATAAATTATTAATAGATGATCATTTGGCAAGTGTTTGGACACCTTATCAATTTTACTATAAATCAACATATTCCCATCAAGGAGTTAATTCTTTTCAGTTAGTGAAAGGCAATGATGGATGGAAGATTCAATATTTAATAGACACTCGAAAAAAATAATGTTTACTGAGCTTTTAAGAAAGTCTCAGGATAATTTGTTGTGATTAGGTGCACTCCCATATTTTTAAGCTGCTCAAAGTCGGCTAATTCATTTACGGTCCAACTTCCTACTTTTAATTTTTTTGCAATAGCTTCATTGGCTAATGTACTATGATCTTTGAAATTAGAATAATGATAATTAATGCCATTGAATTTTGCATGAGCGATTTGATCCAAAGATTTATCAGCTTCTAAATACAATACAATGGCATTTGGATTCATTTCTTTAATCCATTGTAAAATTTCGAATCTAAAACTTATATAAACCACCCTTTCTTGAATACCTAATTGATTCACTAATTCAACGGTTTCTTTGGTAGTGAGCTTATCTAAATCTGGGTGGGTAATAGCCGCTTTAATTTCACAAATCATTAAAGTGTTATGCTTGTCTTTGGTGCCTGTTATGAAATAATTTTTCAAGGTAGGCAAGTCCTCTCCATTACTTAATTTATTCTTATTTAAGTCAGCATACATCTGGTTTTCAATGGTATCATTGAAATAAGTAGGATCGTGGTTAACTACTAAAACTCCATCTTTGGTTCTTCTAACATCAAATTCACTTCCATAACAATTAAGTGCAATGGCTTTCTGAAGAGCGGCAATTGAATTTTCAGGTAAATTAAATTCTTTCCAAGCTCCGCGATGCGCAATAATTTTAGTATCTGATTGTGCCATAAGATTAATTGTTACAGATAATAAGAAAACAAAAAACAATAGATTTTTTTTCATAACCCTACTTGTTATTTATTTTCAAATTTCCCTTCAGTAGTATTTTTAACAACCTTTCCTGCCTCAAAATATTGCCCATTCATAGCGATATAAACACCAATTCCTAAAACTTGAACAAAAGCTAGTGCGCTACCTAAATTAAATAACCCATCTGAGCTGCCAAATTTATATGGCACCATTGCGCCAGTAAGTACAATGGTTTTACCAGGGCATGCTGCTAATAAGTATTCAGCTGTAATGGTCATGGTGTCTGTTCCATGAGTGATAACTATTTTATCTTCAGTTGCATGGTTACAAGCTTTTGCAATAGCAGCCCTATCTACTTCAGTAAATTCTAAACTGTCTTTCATCATGAGTGTTTCAACAGATAAATCTAAATTAGATCTACCCAATTCCAACATCTCTTGTAAATGGGTTTCTTTGAAAAACAAAGAACCATTTAATTCATTGTATTCCTTATCAAATGTTCCGCCTGTAACGAGTATCTTAATGCTATTTTGCATGGATATTATTTTTGATGAAAACT
Source organism: Sediminibacterium sp. (assembly GCA_049242025.1). Taxonomy (GTDB): domain Bacteria; phylum Bacteroidota; class Bacteroidia; order Chitinophagales; family Chitinophagaceae; genus Sediminibacterium. Next base: position 2,070 of record JBMLPQ010000063.1, on the reverse strand, counting down.
ATCTCCAATAAAAGATAAAGCATCAATAATGCCTGTTCTCCAATAGGTCCAATTGTGGGCACCATCTCTCATTCTAAATTCATGAGGTACATTTTTCTTCACTAATTCAATATGTAATAAAGCGTTGCCGGCAGTTAAAAAATCATCATCTCCACAATCTATCCAATATCTAACTTTAGAGAGTTCTTCTTTCGTTTTCTTTTGAATATAGTTAAATGGGCTATTCTCTAAATAGGTATCAGTCAATCTATCTTTGCCTACCAAATTCTCTCCCATAGATTTTGCAAATAATGTATTGTACATTCCTTTATCCAAATTAATAATGTCATTGTCTGACCATACTGCAGCGCTTAATGGGGCTGCAGCTGCAAATAGATCTGGATGCTTTAGTGATAGAATCAAAGAACCAAATCCACCCATGCTTAATCCTGCAATTCCTCTAAATCTTTTCTCTGATTTAACCTTGAAATTCTTTTCAATATGTGGGATCAATTCTTTAATAAAAAAGTCTTCATACTTTGTTTTACCATCTCCTGAGTTAATATAAAAACTTTGAAATCCATCAGGTGTAACAATAATCATTGGAGGTATTTTGCCGGTAGCAATTGCTTCATCAGCTAATCTATTGATCTCTCCAAACTGAATCCAACCATCATCTGCATCACCATAACCATGTAATAAATAAGTTACTGGGTAAGCTCTTTCGCTTTTGGTATAGTCTCCAGGTAGATAAATAGAAAAGTGCACATCTTTATTTAAGATCTGACTTTTTATAACTTGTTTTTCTTTAACAATGCCTTGTGCAAATCCAATTATGGTCATTAAAAGAAGCGTAAAGAAAAGGGTCATTTTTTTCATAGTAGCAACTTGAATTGTTTGAATAATTTCAACTCAAGTTACTAAATGAAATTTAATTCTTATGTTCTATCCACATTTCTTTTCTGTCCATGATTCGGCTATCACCTAATGGTAAAGTATTAACTTGTGTAGCTCTTGGAGTAGGCCTCGATTCTAATGCATTTGCTTTGTATGCCACAGGACTAATTATACTCAATGCTTTTCCAAAATATGTTTCAGAAGGATCTCCAAAAGGCTTAAATGGTATTACATTGTCTTTTACAAGGTAGTCAGGTAAAAAGCCATTGACTGTTCCGTAATTGGATTCATCTCTAGCATTGACTGTTTTGAAGGTAATGGGTTGTAAGCCAAAAGACCATCTCTTTTTACTATCCGTAATAGTAAATGAACCTACATTTTTTCCAAAAGTATGTTCACCAATTAAAATAACCTCCATGAATGGTTTTAGGTTATTAATTACCAATTCACTTGCAGAAGCGGTACCTGGTGAAGTTAAAATAAATACTCTATTCAATTTTCCAAGATTAGCTGACTCTGATTTGAAATTTGTTATAAAGTATTGATCTGAATTTGCTTCTTTTCTTAACACAGCAGTATAAGCGTTATTATATACTTTCTTACTCATCACTGTTCCTACTTTGCTGGGAAGATCTTTCACAATCAAACTAGTTAATAAATCGGAAGATACTACGTAGCCACCCCCATTATATCTTAAATCCAAAACCAACTCATCAATACCGGAATTTTTGTAACTTTTAAATCTATTAAATACTGCTCTTAAACTGTCATCAAAACTATTTAAGAATTGAATATAATTTAGGTAACCTACTTTTTTCCCAGCCCATTCAACTACGGTATCTTTTAAGATAGGAATGGTTTGCAAAGTAGTTTTAGTGATGCTAAATGGTTTCCCAGTAGCAGTATAAACTCCATTGGCATAATTAGCTAATTCAATACTTAAGGTTTGATTTTGTAAAATACTTTGGTAGTTGGAAACAGTAATTTGTTTTCCATCCACTTTATATATAAAGTCTCCTCTTTTTAATCCTGCAGCTTCCGCAGCACTTCCTTTTAAAACATAAGAGATAGAAAAAACAACATTGGTTTGTGTATTATCTGCAAAAAATGCGCTGTATTTAATACCTAGTACTGTATTAATACCGTTTAATTGGTTAGTTAAGTTTGTTGCACTCGTATCCATCCAAGAAAATC
>JBMLPQ010000062.1:4380-5987 GCA_049242025.1 Sediminibacterium sp. | reverse complement strand
GGAACAAACGTGAACATATATTTAGCAGGATTCTGCCAATCTTTCCCACTGAGTTTTCCAATAGGAATTTTGATTCGAACCTCATTCCATCCTTTGTTCAAAGGAATCATAGTAGGTTCTCGGTATTCGTATCCTTCGTCTATCAATGGAATTTCTGCATTCCCTTTCTGCTCTGCTCTTTTCCATATTGGGGGTGGAACAATGCCTCCGTTCACGGTAACTGTTGCATGATGCTCGTTCCATGCAAATGCGGGCGGAGAATCGGTTGCAGGAGATCGAGATAAATTATTGAACCCTATCCAAAAGGGTTGAGTTGCCGCTTCATTACTCCAAATTTTTGTAGTAGCATACCATATTTGATTGGGCTTGATGCTATCAATAGCTCCCTTAATTAATGGAGCCCACCAATGGCGCAACACAATGGTTCCGCCCGTTACGGTTTTGTAAAAATATTTGGAGCCTGTGTTCTCGCTCAAAAAAATTTCTTTTGTATCGGCATCATTTTTAAATGGTCCATATAGCTTCCACTCCATTGCTGCTTGCGGTTGATATGGAAAAGGCAGTCCATTAAAATACTGTTGTTGGTGATTCAACAAACGCTGTTCAAATTCAGCAAATGCTTTTTCATTACCATCACTAATATTAGACACCCAACCTGGCTTTCCTCCTCCATTCCAACTTCGTTCTGCAAATGCCAATATAGCTGGATAAACAGGATTCATATTCAAAACGTCTTCCTGTTTTGCAACTGCTCGATCATGCCAGGTACAAATAATGGCACCCAATGCATTTTGGTCTCCACTATCTCTATTGGCCAACTGTCTATTAAAAATGGTTGTAACCGATTCTAACGGATCCATATGATTCAAATACAAATGCCTTGAATCGATGTATTGTAGTTGTTTGTCATTGGTTATTTTCCCTAAATCGTCCATCCATAATTGACGGATGGTACTGTCTAAAAAATTTCCACCGGGCTGCCAACCAATTACTTTTTTCCCAAAGCTTTGGATATGACGAGTTACTTCAGGTATAAAATTGGGATTGGTGATTTTAACTTCATCTGCTCCTATATGGATATAAGGAACATCATAAGTAGTACAAAATTCTTTGAGTATATTTTTAATATACACCATTCCAGAATCGGATTGCATATCTACTTTCATAGCACGCTTAAATGCTGCACTATGGCCTGGCATATCAATTTCAGGAACAAATAAAATATTGCGTGTTTTACAATAAGCAATTAATTCTTTTATTTCTGCTTCAGTATAATACATTCCCTTGTTGCGCAACATATTTTCTGGCGCGGTCAATTGAGGGTATTGTTTGATTGCAATTCTCCAAGCAATATCTTCTGTTGCGTGAAAATGAAATACATTCAACTTGTATTTAGCCATCCTATCAATTTGCTGTTTGAGCAAATGCATCGACAAATAATTTCTGCCCACATCAATCATATAGCCTCTCCAAGCAAATGCAGGTGCGTCTTTAATTTCACAGGCGTCTATGGTTTGTCCGTTTCGTGCCAACTGTTGAAGCGTTTGCATCGCATTGAATACACCCTGTTGCGTAGTTGCTTTTATTTTGATTTGATTGGGGCTTAC
>JBMLPQ010000062.1:0-4280 GCA_049242025.1 Sediminibacterium sp. | reverse complement strand
TTCACCTGCTCCGCCAAAGATTTCGAAGGATCAATGGTATAATACCCTTTATTCCATTTTACTTGTTTCGGCATGGGTATTAAAGCAGGTTGGTTGGTTAAGTCAAATACTTTGGGATATATCAAATGCCTCCAATGCATATAACCTGCACCAAGTAAATGCAATCCATCATTCGTGTATTGGGCAGCTAAGTTCCCCTGCGCATCTACAAAATCCTTATGCAAATCAATGTACTCAAATCGGTGTTTTGCTGAGGCAGCTTTTAATTGCGCATTTACTTGAACAATTTGATTTTGCTTACTGGTTTGACCAGGAAATTTTCCAAAGCTTGGATTGACGGGTAAAATACTTTGAATGAATACTTGTGTGCTAGGGCTTTCTTGTTGCAAGTAATCATTGATCAGTAAAATATTTTTTACAACCGAATCAGGCGAAATAGTTCTACCTAAATCGTTGATACCAATCATCAAGAAAACTTTAGCTGGCTTTCGATTGGTTACTTCATTTAATCGATGCAATATGCCAGCAGTAATATCTCCACTGATGCCCCTATTTTTAATTCGGATATCATTGAATAGCTCGTACCATTCACTTCCGTCGTTAATGCTATTTCCTAAAAAAATAATGTCCCGCTTAGAAGAAGGCAACGAAGCCGCACCATTGGGCATTGCTTTAAACAGGCTGTATCGCTGGTGATAATAGGTATTGAAAACAGAATCAGGATAAACGGGCAATATCTTTTGAGCGATGCTCGGCAAAGACAAGCCCAAAAGCGCAATCGATAGAAATAATAATTTGATACGCATAAACGATTTATTCTACAATGAATTCATCAGCAAAAATCCAAGCTGGCTTTCCTTCACCTGAATGACCCTTGGGTAATTGATCTAATACTTTTGCGGTTACTTTAACAAACTTTGCTTTCGTTGAAGAAAAAGCCGCTATAAAATTTTTGATTGTAGGGGTTTTATCATTCAAACCAATTGGATTACTCACCGTTTTTACTTCAACATAATTGATACCATCCAATGAAACTTCAAATTTTACCCACTGAGGCATCATGATCCAATCATTGTAATTTTGTAAGCATCCTAAAGAAAGGGATTGAATATTTTTCTCTTCTCCTAAATCAACTACGGCAATTAAATCCTTTGCAAATAATCCATGCCAAAATTGATTAATTGTAGTTGTCCCCTTTATACCATCTGTTAATGAATTAGGGCCATCAGCCATATAATAACTACTGATGGGATTGGTATAATTCACTTTTCTTCCAATGGCTTTATGCAAAACAAATTGTTGTTCGGCAGGGCGCATACTCTTGACTTCACCATTTACAATCGTTGATGCTTTTAATATGATGGAGGAATTAATTTCAATTGGTTGTTCATATAAATTGCTTTGTAAAGAAGGCAAATCACCATTGATTGTGTAATATACTTGGCCCTTATATGCTTCAGTAGAAAGCGTTGCAAAAAGCTTACCCTCCTTGATATATGGCTTGATGGCTACTTTAAAATTACCCTTACTATAATTCAATCCTTGTTGATCAAAACGAGTAAAATGAAATTGAAGTCGTTCATTAAAACCATCCCAATCTTTAGATGCAGAAGGGCTCCATAATACTTCAGATAAAGCCAACATACGAGGCAGTACCATGTATTCAACCTGCTTAGCTGTTGTAACATATTCTGTCCAAAGATTCGCTTGAGCGCCCAACACATAAGTTGCTTCTTGCTGATTTAACTCTTTGGGCAATGGCTCATAGGCATATACTTTCTTGAGTGTATTAAACCCGCCAATAGCCATTGGCTCTGTTGCGGGATCTCCTTGATAATGGTCAAAATAAACTGGATTACCCGGTGTCATTACCACATCATGCTTCATTTTTGCTGCAGCAATGCCGCCGGCTTCTCCGCGCCAACTCATTACGGTTGCTCCTGGTGCTAAACCACCTTCGAGTATTTCATCCCAGCCAATAATTTTCCTGTTTTTACTGTTAACAAATTTTTCCATTCGCTTAATAAAATAGCTTTGCAGCTCTTCTTCATTTTTAAGCTTTTCGGTTGTTATTCTTTGTTGACATTTGGCGCATTTTTTCCATGATGTTTTATCTACTTCGTCTCCTCCAATATGAATGTATTTGGATGGAAATAATTGAATGACTTCTGTGAGTACATTTTCTAAAAAATGAAATACAGAATCATTTCCTGCACAGAAATTGGAAGACATATTGGTATAGTTCCCACCCGTTAAAGGCAATTGCTTTTGTTGTGTACAACTTAAAAAAGGATATGAAGCAATTGCGGAAGCCACATGACCTGGCATTTCAATTTCAGGCACTATCGTAATATTCCTTTCAGCTGCATATGCTATAATCTCCTTAATTTGGTTTTGCGTATAATAACCCCCGTATGTTGGAGATTCGCCTGCTTTAGCCTGTGGCCTTGATCCCCACACTGTATTGGTATGATCTACACGCCAAGCACCAATATTGGTTAATGCAGGATATTTTTTGATTTCAATACGCCAACCTTGATCGTCTACCAAATGCCAATGAAAGGTATTGAACTTGTATGCAGCTAATAAATTGATGTACTGCTTTATTACATTGGGTCCAAAAAAATGCCGACTCACGTCTAAATGCATCCCTCTCCATTTGAATCGAGGATAATCAGTTATTTCCATGCAAGGCACGGCTAGCTTGGCGTTGTTTTGAATAGCAGGAAGTGTTTGTAACAATGATTGAATGCCATAAATAATCCCCGCAGTAGTATTGGCTTTAATTTGAATGGCTTTAGTAGAAACCAATAAATGATACCCTTCTTTACCAATGGTTGAATCTTTTACGAATGCCAATATTATTGCTTGTTTCGCAGGCTTGTTGATAAACAATTTAAATTGAGCAATTTCTTTGATGGCATTTTGTAAAAATGTTGCAGCAGTTTGTAATTCTTTTGATGGTGAGGAAACGATTATAGTTGTTTGATCATTAATAATAAATTCACCTTGGCTTTGTTTTAAGCTCACTGGAATTGGCACGATGCTAATAGGCTGGCTTTGCGCATGTATACAAAAAGGTGCAAAGCATAATAATAGTAAATAAAAATATTTCACTTTAGTTCATTTTATTGTACGCGTAACTTAAATGTAGAGGCTGGAAGTTCCTGATTATTTATCAAATTCCCATCACTAAAAGACTTCCATCCATAATATACAAAATCAGGCTTTGCTAGGGTTAGAATATGGACGCTATTTTGCTGAATAGTTGCTTCTACACTATGCAACCCATCTAATGAAAAACCGCGTAAAGCCAAACCATCAGCCGTTTTTAATCCCCCACTTACATATCTAAACTCAATGATTAATTTTCCATTGATGTATTGTGCTCTTATAGGCAATGGACCTGATGGTACAATATTTTGATGATAGGTTTGATTCAAAGCCCATTTGGCCAATCGCTCTCCAACGGCTTTTTTATTGGTTGGATGCACATCGTTTTTTGCACCAATATCACTGCTTACCGCCATTCCTGAATACGGAATCAATGACAGTATTTTTCTTTGTTCATTTCTAAACTGTGGCCATAAATGACCTTTATATTTGACGGTATCAATTGAGCTCAATTGCACAAAATAATAAGGCAAAGTGGGTTGCTTAAAACGAGTACGATAATCTTTCACCATCAATGCAGTTAATGCGGCATATTCATTTACCCTTTCGATTTCCTGTGCATTACTTTCACCTTGATAATTGATGATTCCTTTGATGGGCATTTTAAAGATTGGCTCAATACCCGCAGCATAAGCAAAACCAGGCTTAAAAGGATGATTGGTACTTGTTTGTAGATTTTGATTCCCTCTTTCCTTTACCCATGTTGGAATAGCTGGATTGGTTAACCAAGGTTCCTTGGTTTTACTTGCAAACTGCGCTGAAGACTTCATTGCTGCAATGCTTATAAATGTTTCTAAGGGTGCTCCACCTATTGATAAATTAATCAGGCCAATAGGCACTTTGGTTTCGGCTACTATTTGCTTCCCAAAATAATAAGCTACTGCACTCATATTGCGAAAACTATTGCTGTCGCTTATTTGCCAAATGGTAGGCGCGTAAAATTTTTCAGGATTCATCATTTGTAAAACTGAATCAGCATAATACTGATTGAAAACATTTTTACCAGCATAACTCGGATTATAAAATCGCAATAAAGGTTGTTGTGCAGCAGCAATTGCTTCGCGATAATGCATTTCGCGTTGCATGGGCCACTCCATATTGCTTTG
>JBMLPQ010000061.1:0-6646 GCA_049242025.1 Sediminibacterium sp. | reverse complement strand
ACCTACTTCGTTTACAAAAAATTGACAGCAAACTCGATGAAATTCAGGTATTAAAAGGTGAGCTTCCAATGGAAGTGAGCGACCTTGAAGATGAAATACTAGGTCTATCTGCACGTCAGACCCGTATTGAAGAAGAAATCAATGGTATTGGCGAATTTATTGAAGGAAAGAAAAATGCCATCAAAGAAAGCGAAGCTTTAATTGCCAAATACGAAAAGCAAAGCGAAAACGTAAAGAACAATCGCGAATTCGAAGCCATTAACAAAGAAGTAGAAATGCAACAGTTAGAGGTTAAACTCTGCGAGAAGCATATCCGCGATGCAAATGAAGAATTGGCTGAAAAAGTGAAGCAATTAGAGAATGCCAAGAAAATGGTATCAGTGAAAGAAGGTGTTTTAAACCATAAGAAAGGCGAATTAGAAAAAATCATTGCTGATACAGTAAAAGAAGAAACTGAATTAAATGGCTACAGTGCAGACGCAAGAGCACATATTGATGAGCGTTTAATTTACAGTTACGATAGAATCAGAAGCAGCTACAGAAATGGTTTAGCAGTTGTTGCTGTTGAGCGTGATGCTTGTGGCGGTTGCTTCAACTCTATTCCACCTCAACGTCAAAGCGAAATCCGTTTACACAAGAAAATTATCGTTTGCGAAAACTGCGGACGTATTTTAGTAGACGCAGATTTGAATGACAGCGTTGATGTAAAATAAATTAGTAGCATTTAACATACTCGAGGGCAGTCATTTGGCTGCCCTTTCTTATTTTTAGGCTGTGAAGAAAAATTTACTCGTTGTTGTTATTTTACTGAGTATATCATTTAGCGGATGGGCTCAAACCAAATTTGATTTCAATGCTGCCTGTATTCAGGCTTATCAAGATATCACCAAATTAAAAACCAAAACAGGGCAACAGCAAATACAGAAATTGCAATTACAACAACCCGATAACCTGATTCCGGTTTTATTGGAAAACTATATTGATTTTTACACCCTATTTTTAAATGAAGACCCTTCCGATTATACCCGGCTTTTTCCGCAATTTCAGGAACGATTAGATCGGGTAGAAGCAGGTAATTCAAACTCTCCTTTTTACTTATATGCTCAGGCAGTCATCCGAATGCAAAGGGCCATGGTGCAAGTTAAATTTGGAAATTTTTGGGATGCAGGATGGGAATGTAGAAAGGCTTTCTTATTGCTGAAAGAAAACAAAAAAAAGTTTCCTCAATTTAGCCTGAACGATTTATGGTTTGGTGCATTAGAAGCAGTAATTGGTACTGTTCCCAAGGGTTATAAATGGATTACTAGCTTGTTTGGTATGAAAGGATCCCTTACGGAAGGAATGAGAAAAGTGCGCAACTATGCGAACAGCAATGATGCCACGGCTAAGCAATTTTTTAATGAATCTGCATTTGTATATACTTACCTACTCTTCTATTTTGAAAATAAAAAAGAAGATGCGCTTGAATATATTATTCATAAAAAACTTGATTTAGTTAATAATCATTTACACGCTTTCATGGCAGCCAATCTTGCACTAAATAATAAAGATGCAGAACGGACCAAATCAATCATTCTTCATTTAAATAAATCGCCTGAATATTTAAAATTAAGTGTGTGGGATTTTCAATTAGGTTACGCCCATTTATATCACTTAGAAACCACCGAAGCCATTCATTATTTTAATGAATATACCAGTCAATTTAAAGGGAAATTTTATTTAAAAGATGTATACCAAAAAATGAGTTGGGCCTATTATTTACAGGGTAATATCAAAGAAGCCAATGCGCACAAACAATTGGCCATTTCAAAGGGCTCTACTTTTTCTGATGCAGATAAAAAAGCTTTAAAAGACGCCAAGGCAAAAAATTGGCCAAATCCAATTTTACTAAAAGCCAGATTATTCAATGATGGAGGATATCATTCGGATGCGCTAAAACAATTTGCAGGTAAATCGTCTAACGATTTTAATAAAGAGGAAGAAAAACTAGAATTTGCCTATCGGCTAGCTAGGATATATGACGATTTAGGTAAAAAAGAGGAAGCCATTAAAAACTATTTGATTGCCATCCGATTGGGTCAAAACAGAAGAGAGTACTACGCAGCAAGAGCCGCATTGCAAATTGGGCAGATTTATGAAGAAAGGGGAGAAAAAGCTTTGGCCATAGAATACTATAAAAAATGTATTGACATGGAAGACCACGAATACAAAGATTCTTTAGATCAACGAGCCAAATCGGGTATTGCGCGATGCACTGGAAATTAAGTAATCATTTTTAGATAAAAGTCTAGTACCAAATTGACTAAGCTTTGTTAACTTGCTGCCCTATTAAAATCAAATCCGTTGTTGCGTCAGCTAACCATACAGAATTATGCCATCATTGATGAATTGAGTATTGATTTTGATGATAGGCTCAATATTATTACCGGCGAAACAGGTGCAGGTAAAAGTATTTTAATGGGTGCATTAAGCTTGATTTTGGGCGAAAGGGCCGATACCAATGTATTGGTCAACAAAGAACGAAAATGCATTATTGAAGGGCATTTCACTGCGGGTAAAAAAGCAGCTGTTCAATCATTTTTAACCAATCACGATTTTGAGGAATCTGCAGCAACCGACAATAGCGTAGTAATCAGAAGAGAAATAGGAAGTAATGGAAAATCTAGGGCATTCATCAATGATACCCCAGCCACACTTCAACAATTAAAAGAGCTGGCTGGTTTATTGGTAGATTTACACCAACAGTTTGATACACTAGAATTAGGCGATGCCGATTTTCAAAGAATGGTCATTGATGCCTTGGCGAACAATGAAAATTTATTGGCAACACACCAGCAATATTTTAAAGAATGGTCTGCTGTTTTAGCAAGTTATAACGATTTACAAGCACAAAAAGCAGCTTTGCAAAAAGAAGCTGATTATAATCAATACCTCTGTAACGAATTAGAAGCATTAGACTTAAAAGAAAACGAATTAGAGCAATTAGAAGAAGAAGTAAAATTGCTTTCAAATGCCGAAGAAATTAAAACGGTAATTGAAAAAGTTGCTTTTGAATTGGCTAGTACAGATGATCCAATTGTAGCAAGGATAAAACAACTCAACAATAGTTTACAATCGGTACAAAGCATCGTGAGCGAAGCTGCTGCATTATCTGATCGACTTAAAGCAAGTCAAATTGAACTACAAGATATTGCAGACGAATTAGAGCGCATCAATAATGGTATTCATTTTGACGCCCAAAGAATTGAATGGGTAAATCAGCGATTAAGTGATGGATATAAGCTCACGAAAAAACATGGTGTAACCAGCACTGCAGAATTATTATCGATTCAGGCAGAGTTGTCTAGCAAATTGTTTGCTGTAATTACTATAGATGAAGCCATATTAGCCAAGCAAGTGCAGGCGAACGATTTAATGCACCAGTTAAAACAAACTGCTAAACAAATTACGACAGCCAGAAATAAAGTGATTGCTCCATTTGAGCAATCCGTAAATACACTATTGAAGCAAGTGGGTATGCCCAATGCACAAATAAAAGTGAATATGCAAACAGTTGCATTAAATGCATACGGTGTAGAGCAAATTGAATTTCTATTTGATGCAAACAGAAGCAACCGATTCGAACCTATTCGTAAAGTTGCCAGCGGAGGAGAATTAAGTAGATTAATGCTTTGTATTAAATCTTTAGTAGCAGAATCAATAGACTTGCCAACCCTTATTTTTGACGAAATTGATACTGGTATATCAGGTGAAGCTGCTAAACAAGTGGGTATTATTATGCAGGAAATGGCAGCGCAAAGACAGATCATTTGTATTACCCATCAGCCTCAAATTGCGGGAAAAGCAAATGCTCATTACTTTGTATACAAAGAACAAAAAGGAGAACAAATCAAGACCAATATTAAATTGTTAACAAACGACGAAAGAATCAATGCCATTGCCCAAATGCTTAGTGGAGAAAAACCTACAGCAGCAGCCTTGGAGAATGCGAAAGAAATGATTCGTATATTCGGCACCTAAATCAACCATTTATGGCTTATAATTTATTGAAAGGAAAGCGTGGCATTATCACTGGCGCATTAGATGAAAATTCTATTGCTTGGAAAGTAGCAGAAAAAGCACACGAAGAAGGCGCAACATTTGTATTAACCAATGCCCCCATTGCTATGCGCATGGGAGAGATCAATAAACTAGCTGAAAAAACAGGATCTCAAATTATACCAGCAGATGCAACCAGCACCGAAGAATTAACGAATCTATTTACCCAATCACAAGAAATTTTAGGAGGTAAAATTGATTTTGTACTACACTCGATTGGAATGAGCGTCAATATTCGCAAGAAGATTCCTTATACAGAATCTAATTATGATTATTTCATGAAAGGCATTGATGTATCTGCTATGTCTTTTCATAAAATGTTGGCAGTAGCAAAAAAATTAGATGCCATCAACGAATGGGGTTCTGTTGTTGCACTTACTTATATGGCTGCTCAAAGAACATTCCCATTCTATACAGATATGGCCGATATTAAAGCAATGTTAGAATCGATCGCAAGAAGTTTTGGATACCATTATGGATTGGAGAAAAAAGTAAGAATCAATACCGTATCTCAATCTCCTACTAAAACTACTGCAGGTACTGGCATCAAAGGTTTTGGAGATTTTTATGATTTTGCCAATGCAGTTGCGCCTTTAGGCAATGCCAGTGCAGAAGATTGTGCTAATTATTGTATTACGCTTTTCTCTGACTTAACCAAAATGGTGACCATGCAAAATTTATTCCATGATGGTGGTTATTCAACTACTGGAGTAAGTATGGATGTTATGGAAAAACTGGGTATAGCCAATCAAGAATAATTCAACTCAATCATTAAAACAGCATTATGAATTTAGTAGACCTTTTGGGTTACTTTGGAGCTTTCTTAAGTGCTATTACTTTTATGCCACAAGTGTGGTTGGCATGGAAGTCTAAAAGTGTAGGAGACTTAAGTATTTGGATGATCTTAATCGTAATTACGAGCTGTATTGTTTGGTTAGTCTACGCAGTTAACGTGAAGAGCGGACCTGTTCTTGCAGCCAATTTAATTGTATTAGCATTGGCTTTGGTGCTCTTTTACTTTAAGATGACCTTTCCCGCTAAGAAATAAAAAGTCACTCACGAATTTGATTCGAAAGTGTTACTCATAAAATAGAAGACCTAAAGAATGGCTACCTGAAAATTCAGCTAGCCATTTTTATTTTAGTATTCGTCTTCGTTAAACATAAAGTCTTCCTGACTTGGATAATCAGGCCAAATGTCTTCGATGCTCTCATACACTTCACCCTCGTCCTCTAATTCTTGAAGATTTTCTACCACTTCCAATGGCGCACCACTGCGGATAGAATAATCGATCAACTCATCCTTGGTAGCAGGCCAGGGAGCTTCTTCTAAATAACTTGCTAATTCTAGTGTCCAAAACATAGTCTCGATTATTTTTGCAAAAGTAACCGTATAAACGATATATCCAAATGTGAGTTTTACCCATCTCTGAAGAAATGGTTAATTTGCTTAATAAATAATCTCATTTCATGCTAAAAGCAACCACAATTACCAAAAAATTTGGCCCATTAACTGTTTTAAAAGGGGTTGATATAGCAATTGAGAAAGGCGAAATGGTCAGTATTGTAGGATCTTCTGGTGCAGGCAAGAGTACATTATTGCATATTCTAGGCACTTTAGACCGGCCAGATAGCGGCCAGATTGAAATAGATGGGCAATCATTAAGTAGTTTATCTAGCGCTGAGTTGGCAAAATTCAGGAACAAGCATATTGGATTTATTTTTCAATTTCATCATTTATTGCCCGAATTTGATGCGCTAGAAAATGTATGCATACCTGGCTGGATTGCCAATGGTTCTAGAGAACAAATAAAAAAAAGAGCGATTGAATTATTACAACTCTTGGGGTTGGCGGATCGTATCCACCACAAACCCAATGAACTCTCAGGAGGAGAACAGCAGCGAGTGGCTGTTGCAAGGGCATTAATTAATGAGCCGTTGATTGTATTTGCAGACGAACCAACAGGAAATTTAGACAGCACCAATGCGAGAGCATTGCATGAGCTCTTCACTAAGATTAATGCAGAATTTGGAACCACTTTTTTGATTGTTACCCATAACGAAGAGCTAGCTGCTTTAAGCAGTAGGGTCTTGCATATGCGCGACGGATTATTTGCATAAAGGATCTAGCTAACCCTGGGTTTCCAAGGAATTTCTGCAATGCCCATCTGAAAACCTAAATAACGAGATAGCACAAATAAATAATCGCTAAGACGGTTCAAATACTTAATTACAAGGGGCTCCACAAAAATGTCTTGTTCTTGCATATTTACACAACAGCGCTCTGCTCTTCTACATACACAACGGGCAACATGAGATTGAGAAATAGCCAAATGGCCGCCTGGCAATACAAAAAATTTCATTGCAGGCAACTGCTCATTCATGGTGTCCATCTCCTTTTCTAAAAATTCAATATCCGACTCTTTTAAATCAGGAATTTTCATCAAGGGTTCTTTATCTGGGTCACAAGCCAATGATGATCCAACCGTAAATAATCGATCTTGAATTTCTTTGAGTACAACTTTAATATGTTCATCAGGAGTATAATC
>JBMLPQ010000060.1:0-2116 GCA_049242025.1 Sediminibacterium sp. | reverse complement strand
GTTTATTATAAAATTCAGGAAAGAAGAAAGCTGGATGAGCAACCCATGCACGACTTGTATAGTTCATTAATTGCAAAACGTCATCAAATAGCCATTAATGCAGGGTTTGAAAATTATCGCGATTATAAATTTAAAGAACTGGGTAGGTTTGATTATACCAAAGAAGACTGTTTCCAGTTTCATGATGCAGTTAAGCAATACGTGCTCCCATTAGTGAATGAAATTTATAGTCGAAAAAAACAAAAATTAGCGTTAGACATATTAAAACCTTGGGATACCGAGGCAGAACCCGCTGGTATAGCCCCTTTAAAGCCATTTACAACTGGGGAAGAATTGTACGAGAAAACAGTGAAATGTTTTGATCAACTCAATCCATTTTTTGCAGATTGTTTGCGCAAGATGAAAGAGATGAATCATTTTGATTTAGAAAGCAGAAAAGGCAAAGCGCCAGGTGGATACAATTGTCCATTGGCAGAAAGTGGTGCACCATTTATATTTATGAATGCTGCCGGACAAATGAGTGATGTTACTACAATGGTGCATGAAGGTGGTCATGCAGTGCACTCTTTTTTAGCACATCCGCTTAAACTGTCTGCTTTTAAAGAGTATCCAATGGAAATTGCAGAAGTGGCGAGTATGGCCATGGAATTATTTAGTATGGATCATTGGCAGGCATTTTTTGAAAATGAAGCTGATTTAAAAAGAGCCAAAGAACATCAATTGGAAAGGACCATTACCATATTCCCATGGATAGCCATCATTGATCAATTTCAACATTGGGTATATGAGCATCCGCAACATACTGTGGAAGAAAGAACCAGCGAATGGATGCGCATTTTAAATGAGTTTTCTACTAATAGTATTGATTATACTGGTTTAGATGAATTTAGAAAAATTGGATGGCAAAGACAGTTGCATTTATTTGAAGTGCCATTCTATTATATTGAATACGGAATTGCCCAATTAGGGGCAATAGGATTATGGATGCAGTACAAGCAAAACCCCAACAATGCTTTAGAAAATTATATGAATGCATTGAGTTTAGGCGGTACTAAAACCTTACCTGAACTATATAAAGCAGCTGGGTTAGAATTTAATCTAACACCAGCTTATATTAAAACATTAATGGAGTTTGTAAAGACCGAAATGGATCAACTTAAATAAAATCGGTTTATTCAGGCTTAGGTCCATTGGGTGGATTATTGCCTTGACCCGGTCTAGGTGGCCTATTTTGTTGAGGCCCTCTTGGTCCACGCGATTGCTGCGGATTATTTTGTTGCGGTCTGCGTGGTCCTTGATTAGGCCCTTGATGAGGTCCTTGGTTTGGATTACGCTGAGGCCCACTTTGATTGCTTCTTTGTTGATCTCTTCTTCTTCTATCGTTTTTCTCTAACGATTTCAAACTGATTTGACCAACCAATTCAACAAATGCTGGTTCCGCTTCTTTTTGCTTGCTGTTTACAATTTCAACAGCTTGCAATTCATCTACGCGCTGTCCTTGTTTATTCAAACGTTTGATTTCTTTAACCCGATCAATGGTTAAAGGATAATGCTTGGTATTATTGGGAAGAATATACCACATTAAGTTTTTGAAAATATCTTTCTTAATCAAGTGTGCAGTACCCATTGCAGTGTCTAGTGTGTCTGCATAATCAGGGAATTGTTGTAATGCGTCTAAATAAGTATCTAACTCATAATTTAAACAGCATTTTAACCTACCACACTGACCACTCAATTTAGTTTGATTGATAGAAAGGTTTTGATAACGAGCGGCAGTAGTATTCACGCTTTTGAAGTCGTTTAACCAAGTGCTGCAACACAATTCTCTTCCGCAAGAACCAATCCCGCCTAATTTAGCAGCTTCCTGACGAATGCCTATTTGCCTCATTTCAACTTTAATTTTAAAGTCGCCAGCAAATATTTTAATCATCTCGCGGAAATCAACTCGATCATCTGCAGTATAAAAGAAAGTTCCTTTTTTTCCATCCGCCTGAATTTCTACCTCACTCAATTTCATTTGTAGATTTAAACTACGAGCAATGGTGCGGCTTCTAGCCAGTATTTCTTTTTCTCTGCTTTTGCTTATTTCAAAACTTTCAATATCTCTATCGGTGCT
>JBMLPQ010000059.1:0-3684 GCA_049242025.1 Sediminibacterium sp. | reverse complement strand
AAAGAAAGCGTCATAAAATTGCGACGCACAAAAGAAAAAAACGTCTAAGAAAGAATCGTCATAAGAAGAAGAATAAATAATTCTCCTTTTGAGCATATTTAAAAGCATTGTACCGAATGGTGCAATGCTTTTAGTACTTATCTACCTTTTGCTGCTGCTTACTTTTTTCTGCAACTTTACTCCTCCTCCTCATTCTTCAGCAGCACAGTTTAGACTAAGTAGATGACAGGCCCTGCAATTAGGTTCCTGTTAATGTATTATAAAGTTGCAAGCCCGTGAACAAAGAATTAATCATCAATGCTGGTGCTACCGGCGTAGAAATAGCTTTATTAGAAGATAAAAAACTAGTAGAGCTACATAGTGAAAGTACTGATATGAACTTTGCCGTAGGAGACCTTTACCTAGGCAAGGTAAAAAAGCTAATTCCTGGATTAAATGCTGCATTTGTAGATGTAGGTTTTGAAAAAGATGCATTTCTTCATTATACAGATTTAAGTCCTTATGCTAGGTCAATTATCAAGTATACGCAATTGGCTATGCACGATAAGGATCCGAATGGTTTTGATTTTTCCAAATTTCAAACTGAGCCAGAAATTATCAAAACAGGAAAAATCAATGAAGTACTCAATGGGAAACCAAATGTGCTTGTTCAAATTTTAAAAGAACCGATAGCTGCTAAAGGACCTCGATTGAGCTGTGAAATTTCTTTACCTGGCCGCTTTGTTGTAGTAACCCCATTTAATGAAATTGTTGCTGTTTCCAAAAAAATCCATTCAGGTGATGAAAGAAAGCGTTTACATAAAATTGTAGAAGCCATCCGCCCTAAAAACTTTGGTATTATTGTAAGAACTGCCGCAGAAGGAAAAAGCACCGCAGAGCTACACCAAGATTTATTAAGCATCATCGATAACTGGAACAGCATCCAGAAAAAATTAAAAGGAGCAGTTGCGCCAGTCAGAATTTTAAGTGAAGAAACAAAAACAACTAGTATTCTTAGAGACTTGCTTAGTGCCGATTTTAATAAAGTGGTAGTGAACGATCAAACCATTTTCAATGACACACAAGCGTATATTGAAAGGATTGCACCAGATAAAAAAGATATTGTTACTTTATTTCAAGGAAACGGGTTACCCATATTTGATCATTATGGAATTACCAAGCAAGTAAAAAGTTCTTTTGGCAAAACAGTCAATTTGCCAAGTGGTGCTTACTTGATTATTGAGCATACCGAAGCTTTACATGTGGTAGATGTAAATAGTGGCTATAAGAGCGTGAGTAATAACCAAGAAGAAAACGCCTTACAGACCAATCTAGAAGCGGCTGAAGAAATGGCCAGACAATTAAGACTGAGAGATATTGGAGGCATTATTGTGGTAGATTTCATTGATATGAAATTACCCGACAATAAAAGAAAATTACAGGAAGCCATGGAAGGCTTTATGAAAACCGACCGATCTAAACATTCAGTACTACCCATTTCTAAGTTTGGATTAATGCAGATTACGCGTCAAAGAATGCGTCCGGAAGTAAATATAAACACATCTGAAGTTTGCCCAGTTTGTAAAGGATCTGGAAAAATTACCTCTACCTTATTGCTTGAAGATGAAATTGAAAAACGTTTATCTTACTTAACATCTCACGCTCACAAGAATTTAACTTTGATGGTTAATCCTATTGTTTATTCGCATTTAACAAAGGGAATATTTTTTAATTCTATTATTAGAAAATGGAATAAAAAATTCAAAACAAAAATTAGCATCAAAGCCAATACCAATTATCATATTGTAGAGTTTCGTTTTTTTAACGAACATGAAGAAGAGATAAAACTTTAAAAATAAAAACCCCGGTTCATATAAAATGACCGGGGTTTTCTTTATTTGAACGATGTATTAGTATCCTGCATTCTGCACAAGATTCTTGTTCACATCAGTTTCTCTTCTAGGAATAGGTAATATTAACTTAGGATCATTCCAAGCTAAAGTACCTACAGATGTTTGTAATCGCTTAGCTTCAATTAAGGTATGACCTTCAAAAGCTAATTCAAAAGAACGCTCTCTTGTAATATCGGCAAGGGTTACAGATGCTAAAGACGACAAGCCTACTCTATTACGGATTCTATTGATATCAGCTAATGGAGTAGCGCCTACTGAGGTATTTAAACGTTGGTTACATTCAGCACGGGTAAGAAACATTTCAGCCAAACGAATAATAGCTACATCACCAAAACGATCTAAGTGCTTATTGGTATAATAGTTACCACCACTTAAAGTGAAATACCCTCTTCTGAAATCTCCTGCTTCGTATGAATTAATATGTGACAATCTGATTTTGCAATCACTTCTACCTGCAGTTCCTGGAATACCAACATTTCTACCAAAGTAAGTATTCTGTGAATTGGTACCATCTTGAGCAGTTACTTTTAAAGAGAATAAATACTCTGCTGGAGTAGCACCTGCATTATTAATGAAAGTAAACCAGTTACTTCCAAAATTAGCAGCAAGGTTCTTTCCACTTCCAGTGATTACTCTATTAGCGGCATCTCTTGCAGCTGCATAGTCTCTTAACATAAGGTGTACACGGCTCAATTGAGCAGCAGCAGCCCATTTACTTACATAGTTGCCATTTGAATTAGGCAATAAAGATTCTGCCTTAGTAAGATCTGCAATGATTTGATCATATACTGCTTTTACTGTAGCTCTTGCAGGATAGTTTGCTTCTGTTACGTTACCAGTTGGAGTTAATACCAAAGGAACGCCTGGATTTGTTGCAATATCTCCATCTCCTACAAATTTGGCATATAATCTTACTAATTCAAAGTACATTGAAGCTCTAAGCATTAATGCTTCTCCCTCTACTGAATTTCTTTTAGCAGTTGAAGATGTCACTTTTGCTACAGCAGTTAATACATTGTT
The DNA here is from genome assembly GCA_049242025.1 of Sediminibacterium sp. Classification (GTDB taxonomy): domain Bacteria; phylum Bacteroidota; class Bacteroidia; order Chitinophagales; family Chitinophagaceae; genus Sediminibacterium. The sequence goes on along the minus strand of JBMLPQ010000059.1, from coordinate 772 downwards.
GCAACGGTTAATGGTATTATAAGATGCAGCCCAAGTATCACGTGCGAATCCGTTATCAGAAACCATTTGCGTTTGATACGCATCAGATAAGCCTGCAAAAGTACCAGTGAAATTAATATTGGTAGTATTTCCAATTAGGTCATTCAGCACCATGATGTCACCTCCATATGCTGCTGCACTTTGTGCACCATCATAGGCTCCCACCAATGTTACAAGCACATCACCTTCTGTATTTAATGCAAGGTTATCAGCTATGCTTTGTGTTGGTGCAATGTCTAATCTCTTTTCGCAACCTACCATTGTAATAGTACCTAAAAGCAAAGCTGCTTTAAAGTAATTACTCATGTTGTTGATTAATATTTTCATAATAGTTAGTATTAATTAATTAAAAACCTACGTTCACACCAAATAAAATAGTTCTTGGTTGTGGTGATGTATAGAAATCGTTTCCTTTAGCAATATTTGAATCAAATGAGTCAGCATTAACTTCTGGATCCCAATAAGTGTAATTGGTAAAGGTTAACAAGTTCTGAGCCGATACATACAATCTTAAACGCTCGATTTTAAATTTAGACAATTGCTTTGCATTGAAAGTATAACCCAAAGAAACTGTTCTTAAACGGATATAAGAACCATCTACAATATAACGGCTACTTGCCTGAGAACCGTTCACTCTGTACAAGCGAACTTGAGGAACATCAGTAATATCTCCAGGCTTCTGCCATCTTCTTAACTGATCTGCAGTGTTGTTGTCTTCATACAACATACTTGC
>JBMLPQ010000058.1:34669-47946 GCA_049242025.1 Sediminibacterium sp. | reverse complement strand
GTTTTACAAAAAGAAAAACAAGAAGCCGAGAGAAAAAGAGTAGAAGCAAGAGGTATTGCTGATTACCAACAAATTATTAGTGCTGGTTTAGGAGATAAGCAATTACAGTACGAGCAAATACAAGTAATGAAAGCACTAGTTACTTCTCCTAATTCTAAAGTGATTGTTTTAGGTAAAGGAAACACACCAGTAATATTAGATACTAAAGAAAAGTAGTATTATTTTTCAAAATCGATGGGCTTGCTCCAAAGTTTCAGCAACCATCTAAAGAATAAAATGAAGCTAACTATAAACCAGCAATAGAAAATAATATTACCAGTAGTAATGCTTCCATGAAAAAAAGCATGGTCATACATAATTCCGGCAGTAGAATTAATTGCTAACCAAAAAAGTCCAACGGATAAGGTATTTACAATTCGTAAAAGGTATTCACGTACGCCTGGCTCCAAAATATTATTTTTTACTTATTACAAGTAAGTAGCTTTTTTGTTGCAAGCCTAGTCGAAGCTTTGATTGCTTGCAGCAGCCAATTTAAGGATACGATCAAACTGGGCAGGGGTTAAATCATTATAAAAGAAATAGATTGGATCTAACTGTGTACCATTTTTATGAACTTCATAATGTAAATGTGGGCCTGTACTTTTTCCCGTACTACCCACATAACCTATCACTTCTCCTCTTTTTACTTTAGAGCCTACCCTTGCTTTAATGCGAACCATATGGGCATATAAGGTTTCGTATCCAAAACCATGGTTTACCACTACTCTATTGCCATAACCACCCGTATTAAATCCAGCATCTTTCACAACTCCATCGGCGGTAGCATAAATGGGGGTTCCTGCAGGTGCAGTAAAGTCTAAGCCTGGATGTAATCTTCTATCTTTATAGACGGGGTCAATTCTATATCCAAAACCCGAAGAAACTCTGTTTAAGTTTTTATTGCTAACAGGTTGTATAGAAGGGATTGCAGCTAATAACTTGGCTTTATTCTTCACCATATTATCAATCGCATCAAATGATTTAGTTTGATATGCCATTCTTAAACTAAGGTTATTCAGCTGAGCGGCCATGCTATTAACCAGCTCTGTTTCTCCCATACTTTGTACCAACTGTACTTCTTTTTTCATCTCCATTTCCTTAACCCTGGCACTATCGGGTATTGGATTTGACTCAAAAATAGAACGATATACATAATTATCCCTATTGGCTATTTCGTCCATTTGAAGCTGCAATTGCTTAATTCGCTCTTCCATTACCCTATAATTCTGCTTCATGTCGTCGTTTTGTTGACGAAGCAATTTCTCTTTGGGTGAGTCTATATAGCGGAATGTTATAGCAAAAATGAGTATGCCTGTCACTATAGACGCAGCAATATAGCCGAAGACCTGAAGCAAACGTACCCTTAGGGGGGTTGTCAGCTTCTCAAAGCGCATATTATGTGTATTATAGTAGTATTTTACCTTTTTCATGATCGGTTTTCAGCCCCTTAAATCCGTACCTTTGCCCCTTTAAATAATAACAAATATAGTTTCTACAGCCTTAATGGCATACAAAAAGTAATTCAACATGACGAGTGCCGAAATTCGCCAACAATTCCTCGATTTTTTTGCTTCCAAAAAGCATCAAATTGTTCCATCTGCCCCTATCGTAGTAAAAAATGATCCAACCCTTCTTTTTACGAATGCAGGGATGAATCAATTCAAAGACTATTTCCTTGGGAATAGTAAGCCAATTAGCCCAAGAATTGCGGATACACAAAAATGTTTACGCGTAAGTGGTAAGCACAACGATTTAGAAGAGGTAGGGGTTGATACCTATCACCATACCATGTTTGAAATGTTGGGGAACTGGAGTTTTGGAGATTATTTTAAAGCAGAAGCCATTGCTTGGAGCTGGGAACTCTTAACGGAAGTATATAAGCTACCAAAAGATCGATTATATGTTTCGGTATTCGAGGGCGATCCTTCAGAGGGCATTCCTCCATCAATCATTGCATTAGAAGAATGGAAAAAACTTGTTGCTGTTGATCATATTATTTACGGCAATAAAAAAGATAATTTCTGGGAAATGGGAGACACTGGTCCTTGCGGCCCTTGCTCTGAAATTCACGTAGATTGTAGATCAGATGAAGAAAGAGCAAAAATTCCAGGAAGCCAATTGGTTAATAAAGACCACCCACAGGTAATTGAAATCTGGAACAATGTATTCATTCAATATAATCGATTAAAAGATGGTTCATTGGTAGAATTACCCGCTAAACATGTGGATACCGGAATGGGATTTGAAAGATTGGTGAGGGTGATTCAAGGCAAACAAAGTAACTATGATACCGATGTATTTACTGGAACTTTTGAAGCCATTGAAAAAATAACAGGCAATCAATACGATCGTTCCGATTCTAAAGAAGCAATTGCTTTTAGGGTTATTGCAGATCATATCCGTGCCATTGGATTCACCATTGCCGATGGCCAATTACCTTCTAATACGGGTGCAGGTTATGTGATTAGAAGAATCTTAAGAAGAGCCGTTCGATATTATTATTCATACTTGAATTATAAGCAGCCTTTATTATTTCAATTGATGCCAGGTTTGGCAAAGCAATTTGAAAATGTATTCCCAGAATTACAACAACAATTAGATTTTGTTACTAAAGTAGTAAAAGAGGAAGAAGATGCATTCTTAAAAACCTTAGACAAAGGGTTGAAAAGAATGGATGATATGATCAAAAACAGTACGAATATTATTGATGGCAAAGCTGCTTTTGAATTATTCGACACATTTGGTTTTCCAATTGACCTTACCAGATTAATTGCTTCAGAAAATAATAGAACCATTGATGAAGCAGGTTTTGAAAGCGAAATGCAGCAACAAAAAAACAGAAGTAGGGCCGCTGCAACATTGGATACAGAAGATTGGGTTATTGTTAGCGAAGAAAAAGGAAGTGGATTTGTTGGCTATACAGCATTAACCAGCCAAAGTATTATTACTAAATTCAGAAAAATTAGTTCGAAGGGAAAAACGCAGTTTCAACTAGTATTCAACACAACTCCATTTTACGCCGAAAGTGGTGGCCAAGTTGGTGATATTGGTTGGCTAGATTTTGGAACTGAAAAAATTGCTGTAACTGATACTAAAAAAGAGAATGACTTAATTGTTCATTTTGTAAACCAATTGCCGCAAGAAATCACCACAACATTTACAGCTATAGTGGATGCAGAAAGAAGATTGTTTACTTGTTACAATCATACTGCAACACATTTACTCCACGCTGCATTACGTAAAGTATTGGGCACCCACGTTGCACAAAAAGGATCTTTAGTTAATCAAGATAACCTCCGTTTCGACTTTTCTCATTTTGCTCGTTTAACGGATGAAGAAATTGCTGAAGTTGAAAATATTGTAAACGAAAAAATAAGGCAAAACATTCCAGTAGTAATAACAGAAATGCCCAAAGAGGAAGCCCTTAAATTAGGGGCAATGGCTTTGTTTGGCGAAAAGTATGGAGATAAAGTAAGAGTGGTGGTAGCAGACCCAAATTACTCTGTTGAATTATGTGGAGGTACGCATGTAATGCATACTGGTATGATTGGTCTGCTTAAAATTACTGCAGAGTCTGCAGTTGCTGCTGGAGTAAGAAGAATTGAAGCAATAACTGGTAGCAACGCTTTAAACTATTTAAATAAACAATATAGTGAGCTGAAAACAATTGCTGGTTTATTAAAATCACAGGATCCAATTAAAGCGGTAGAAAAATTAATTCAAGAAAAACAAGAGAGTGAGAAAAGATTAGAAAGTCTTGAATCTAAACAGCTACAATCCATCCGTGATATACTATTACAAAAAATAAAACAAGTTGCTATTGGCAATGAAGTAGGACAATTTATTGGTGAAATAGTTGAAGTAAATAGTGCAGAACAGTTAAAGAAACTTTGTTTCGATTTAAAATCAGGATTGAGCAATTACTACTTAGTGGTACTATGTGCCAATATTGGAGGAAAAGCTGCTGTATGTATTATGTTAAGCGATAGCATGGCAACTGAAAAAGGATTGGAAGCACCTAAATTAATTAAAGAGTATGCTACTCCATTAATTAAAGGTGGTGGCGGTGGTCAAAAAACATTGGCTACAGCAGGTGGGCAAGACGCATCTAATTTGTCTGAACTGATACTACAAATAAGCAGGCTTTTATAATGGATTTATCCCAAAAATACCAGGCCGTTATTGGTCTTGAAGTACATGCTCAATTAGCAACGAACAGCAAGTTGTTTAGTGGCGATAGTATCGCATTTGGCAATGATCCGAATACTCAAGTTAGTCCTATTGCACTGGCGCATCCTGGAAGTTTACCCAAACTTAATCAACAAGCCATTGAATATGCGGTAAAAATGGGATTGGCCTGCAATTGTACCATTGCCGAGCAATCGTTTTTTGCAAGAAAAAACTATTTCTATCCAGACCTTCCAAAAGGCTACCAAATTTCTCAACATACTCATCCTATTTGTATTGGTGGATTTGTCACGATTAAAACCAAAGAAGGCACAAGAGCTGTAAAATTAAACAGGATTCACTTAGAAGAAGATGCAGGCAAAAGCATCCACGATTTAGATCCTGATAATACTTGTATCGATTTAAATAGAGCCGGAACCCCTTTAATTGAAATTGTTACAGAACCCGATTTATTTTCTGCGGATGAAGCTTGGCAATATGTTACTGAAATTAGAAAATTAGTCCGTTGGATTGGTATATGTGATGGCAATATGGAAGAAGGTAGCCTTAGATGCGACGCCAATATTTCTGTAAAACTTAGAAGCGCTGAACAACTAGGCACCAAAGTAGAAGTGAAGAATTTGAACTCTATCCGCAATGTTAAAAAAGCGATTGAATTTGAAATTAATAGAATCATTGATGAATTAGAAAAAGGAAATCGCATTCAACAACAAACCAGAAGTTTTAATGCAGATAACGACACTACGTTTTCTATACGAGACAAGGAAGAAGCAAACGACTATCGTTATTTTCCTGACCCTGATTTGCCCGCCATTCATTTAACGCAAGATTATATTCAATCAGTAAAAGAACTTTTACCTGCTCTTCCGCATCAGCTCATTCAACACTATCAAGCAGCTTATCAATTAAGTGCTTATGACGCTAGTCAACTATGCGAGGAAAAGTCAATTGCTGCTTTTTTTGAACAAGCCATCCAGCTAACTACTCACTACAAAATGGTTGCTAATTGGATCTTAGGACCAATTAAACAATTGATGAATGAATCACAAAAAAATATCCAAGAACTTGGATTAACGGTGCAACAATTAGCTGAGTTGATTGAATTAATAGAAACTGGAAAAATTAATTTCTCTATTGCGGCATCCAAATTATTACCTGCAATATTACATACAACCACTTCTGCTTCTGAATTAGCTGAAACATTAAACTTAGTTCAAGTAAGTGATTCCAATGAATTAGAAAAATGGATTAACGAAACAATTGAGGCAATGCCTGAAAAAGTAAAAGAATACCAAAAAGGAAAGAAAGGATTGATTGGTTTATTTGTTGGAGAAGTAAAAAAGAAAAGTAAGGGTAAAGCAGATCCAAAAATGGTAACCGAAATGCTAGAACAAAAATTAAACGCTTAATAGTCACTTATGAAAAAAATTAGTTTTTTATTATTGGGCACAACACTATTGTTTAGTGCTTGTGATCAGAAAAAAAAGTATGGGGCTTTTACTGTGAAAGGCACCATCAAAAATGCTATTGCACCAAAAGTGTATTTGCAGGAATTACCTTATGGTGGAGATCAACCTATTATTTTAGATTCTATCAGTTTACAAGCGGATGGAAAATTTATTTTAAAGGGTATAGCCAAAGAAGAAGGTCTTTATAGATTGGTTTTAGAAAATGGACCAGATGTATTGATTGTGAATGACAATGAAGAAATTGAAGTAGACTTAGATGTCACTAGGTATAGGGTTTATGAGGTAAAAAATTCTCCTGCTTCTGCTGCTATGCGTACTTTATTTGAAGATTACCGAAAAAAAGACTCCGCATTGTATGCCGTATTTATGGAAATAGACTCTTTACAGGCTCAACCAAAATCGGATAGTTTACTCAAAGTAATGCAAACATCCAGAGATGCCAAAGTAAAAGAAATGAATACGATGGTACGCAATTTCATCAAAGAAAGTGAGAGCCCTGCTGCTCGTTACTATGCTTTGGGGATGGCATCTAGAACCATGACACCCGATGATCTAAAAGCATTAGTAAATGAATCAGCAGAAAAGTACAAAGAACATACAGGGTTAAAGAAGATTAAAGAACTCATTAATGCTTCTGCTAAACAACAACCAGCTGCTCCACCTGCTTATGCATTATTAGGAAAAGATGCTCCTGAAATTACTTTACCAGATTTAGATGGAAAACCGTTTTCCTTAAGCAGTTTAAAAGGTAAATATGTATTGGTAGACTTTTGGGCTAGTTGGTGTGGTCCTTGTAGAAAGGAAAATCCAAATGTTGTTGCGGCTTACAATCAGTTCAAAAATAAAAACTTTACCATCTTAGGGGTTTCCTTAGATGATGACAAGCAAGCCTGGCTAGATGCTATTAAAATGGATAAGTTAAATTGGAAACATATAAGTGACTTGAAGCAATGGGAAAGTGAAATGCCTAATATATATCAATTCAACGCGATTCCATTTAACGTATTGATTAGCCCTGAAGGAAAAATTATTGCATCTGATTTAAGAGGTCAGCAATTATTTAAAACACTGGAAGATTTAATCAAATAATTCTAGCGTTCCTACAAAATAAAAACTGCCGACATACTAGATGCCGGCAGTTTTTTTATGTACTTAATTAAATTAGTTCTGACTAATTACTAATCCAATCTTATTTAATTCAGTAGCTGCTTTAATAGTACTGTTACCGGTTACTTCTAATACCAAGTTAACAGGAGTTGCACTTGAAACACCAGGATTCAAGACATTAATCACAGCTTCACCAAAACTGCTATTAGCAGGGATAGTGAGGGTTCCAGGAATTGTGAAATGAGTTCCAGAAACTGCAGTAGTAGATGCTGCAACTACGCTATAATTAATGGTTTGAGCAGTAGACTGCTGCGCACCAATTAAGTTAACGCGGAAACGAATAGTACCACTAGCTCTTGTAATTAATGGATCTGCAGCTGCAACTGGCATCCCATATGGCGGTACACGAGATAATACAGGCCATGTAACACCTGCGCCACGTGCATTCCAAGAAGCAGCGTCAAATTCAACTTGTAGACCTTTAAAGGTGAGATCATTTTGCTTGATACAACCCACCATGGTAAACAAAGTCGCGATAAAAATAAATGTACTTAATGCTAATTTTTTCATTTTGTTACTTTTAGTGGTGAATTAATATCCTACGTTTTGTCTCATATTAGGGTTTCCAACCAACTCACCGTCAGGAATTCTTGCCAACATACGGAAATCTGAGAAATTCAAAGTAAATCCAACACTAGGATCTTTTGTAATATCTCTTCCTAAACGCTTCAAATCATGGAAACGATGTCCTTCGAAAGCCAATTCTGCTAGACGCTGATTTAGAATTTCTTCTAGAACTGCAGGACCAACTAAAGAAACATCTGCTAAACCTCTACGACCACGTAAGTTGTTAATATCCGCTAAAGCAGAAGAAACATCACCCAAACGGAAATGAGCTTCAGCACGGATTAATAACATTTCTGCATGACGCAAAACAGGTACGTTATCTAGGTTCAAGAAACCGCTCTTGCCAAAGTACTTTGTACACTCAATAAAACGAGGGTTGGTACGCTGTCCGCCCCACTCATATAATTGATTACGTACATCAGATGTTCTAGTTAAAGTAGGCAATGCAATTGTGTTAGAAATAGAAAGAGATGTTGGGAAACCAGACAGCCCTACTGCATTTAATAACAAAGCATTTGGAGCTAAATCGCCCCAACCACCATTGCTTGTATGTACACCAAGTGCACCCATTGAAGTCATAGTAGTTTGAAGTGCTTCGTTTACTCCTAAGCTTTCTGCAGCAATTGCAAAACGTACTTCAAAAATTGATTCAGGGTTGGTAGAAGCTCTCCATCCTGCAACATGGTTAGATGCAGTGGTTAATGTTCCTACACCTCCAGCTAAAGCATTTGTTGCTGCATCACGAGCAGCAGCAAAGTTGCCATTGTATAATTGAACACGAGCCAATAGTGCTTGAGAAGCAGCACGGGTTGCAAAATGAGGTGCACCAGAACGTGCTACTCCAGCTGGCTGAAGCTTAGCAGAAGAAATTGTTAGATCGTTGATAATAAAATTGTAACACTCTTGAATAGAGGCACGAGCTGGTCTAAAAGCAGCTGCAGTATCTTTATTATCAACAGCAGTGCTTCTTAATACCACACCACCACGGTTAGATGCATCTAAGATAGCAGTTGGGTCATATGCATAAGCACGCATTAAATCATGGTAAACCAAAGCACGCACAAAACGCATTTCGCCTTCCCAACGATCACGTTGAACCTGAGTAGCTGCAGTCATACGAGGTATCGCATCCAATACAAGGTTACAGTCGTTAATGGTAGAATAAGCAGTACCCCAGTTTACATAATGAGCGCCAACGTTATTACGAGCTTCGCCCACTAAACGACCAGATTTATTAGTTGCAACTGCATTATCAGCTAATGCATCTCCGTATACTACGAAGTCGCGACCATATAATACACGAGATTTAAGGGTTGCATAAACCCCAATTACAGCTGCGTCAACACTCGCTGGAGAACTCAATGCAGTAGACGCATCAATTGACTGTCTTGGAAGAACATTCAAGTCTTTGTCTGAGCAGGAAGTCATTAATAGACTTACCAAAGACGCAGTGATAAAAAATTTATTCATTATAATTTTCATAAAATTCATTCATTTAGGTGTTTAGAAACTTAGTTGTAAACCAACAGTGATGTTCTTATTTTGAGGAACAATACCTGTAGCACCACCTACGAATTCTGGATCATATCCAGGAAAATCAGAGTAGGTCCAAAGGTTTGTGCCCTGAATATAGAATCTAGCCATTGACATTTTCCAACGCTGCATTAATTCTCTAGGGAAGTTATAAGCAAGCATCACTGTTCTCAAACGAATATAATCTGCTTTGAATAAGTATCCTTGACCTGTAAAACGACCAGAACTTGCGAAGTCTGTATTACCGTTGAAAGGACGAGGAATATTAGTGATTTGACCTGGCTTAGTCCAACGAGCATCATATACAGACTGTAAACCATTGAATGCACGTCCACCAACTTCAGACATAAAGTTTACTTGACCATCACTTACGGTACGGCCATACTCATAGTTAAAGAAGAAAGAAGCTTCAAAGTTCTTGAAAGAGAATGCATTTTCAAATCCACCACTGTAAACTGGGATGGTTTGACCTGATAAACGCTGATCAGCAGGAATCAATGGATTGTAAGTTAAATTGCCATCAGCCTTATACCACATTGCACGACCAGTTGCAGGGTTTACACCAGCATAGTTTGCAACAAAGAAAGAACCCAATGGAGCACCTACACGGATAGCATTGTTTCCTGGTAAAACTTGAAGGCCATCATACAAACTAGAGATAAAGTTTTTATTGTAAGCAAAAACGAAGTTGGTTCTCCATTTAAATGCTTTATCAATGATTTTAACTCCAACAGTTGCTTCAATACCTTCATTGGTCACTTCACCAACGTTGTCGGTAAATGATCCAAAACCAGTAGTAGCATATAGCGAGCGACCCAATAATAACTTGCTATTGATTCTTCTGTACACATCTACACTAGCAGTAATGCGATCGTTGAATAAACCAAGGTCAAGACCTAAGTTGTTCTCTGTTCTTAACTCCCAACGAAGCGTAGGACTTGCTAACTGGCTGTAGAAAATACCTGGATTTCCAGCATATTGACGACCACCGCCAAATAATCCCAATGCATCAAAGTTACCAATCTGGTCGTTACCAGACTGACCCCATGAGTAACGAATTTTTAAATTATTTAACCAATTAGAAGTTTTAGCCATAAACTTTTCATTGGTCACATTCCAACCAAATTGGAAAGAAGGGAAAGTAGCAAAACGGTTGTTTGAACCAAATCTTGAAGATCCATCACGACGAACTGATGCTACAAAGCTGTATCGTCTATCATACTCATAGCTCACACGGCCAAAAATAGAGAATACACGGCTACCAGTCCAGAAACCAGTTGCACCTAAAGGAGTAGCTGCAGTGTTGATTGTTCTGAAATCAGGAGTTGGGAAGCCTTCAGCTGAAGCACCAATTTGTTCAAGCTCATCATTGCGGTACTCTGTACCAGCAAGAGCAGAAACATTGTGCTTGCCACCAAAAGTCTTATTGTAATTTAAGGTATGGAAAGTTAAGAAGTTGGTATTCCAGTTAGAGTTTGCAGAACCAAAACCACGACGGTTTAAGTACTCATCTAAACGAGGATCACCATAAAATTCAGTTTGAACTAAACGATAGTCTAAGCCAAATTTACCTTGGTAACGTAATCCTTTTGCAATTTCATAGTTAATAGTAAAGCTACCTACCATTTGATTGGTTCTTTGCTTATTTGTATTTAAAGCATTTACCGCTAATGGATTAAAACTTAAGATACCAGCAACAGCTTGACCACTTCCTGGTAAACCGTACCAGCTTCCATCAGGATTAGTGATTGGGTTATGAGGTAAAATGGTTCCTCCAGCAAAAGCAATATTACCTAAGAAGGCTCCACCACCAGCACCACCAAATGGCGCATTCTGGCTAATGGTACTCAAACTAATTTGAGACTCAATAGAAAGCTTACGGCTAACTTTATGTGTTAATGAAGTTAATAAAGTACCACGTGTAAAGTTAACTGGAGTAACAATTGCTTCAGTGGCGTTATAAGAACCAGAAACATAATAAGTAGTCTTATCATTACCACCTCTTAAAGACAAATTGGTTTGTCTTACAGTACCATTTTGCATACCAGCAGCTTGCCAATCATAATTGGTTAAACCACGAATTTGATCATCAGTAAATGATCCGTTGATACCAAGTCCAGCAAGTGCACTAGCTCTAATAGCAGCGGCAGTGGCACGAGGGTTCGCATTTTGAAGTGCTTCAATTCTTGCTTGAGTAATTTCAGAAATATTTAAAACGTCGAAATACTTTAAAGGACTGGTAACACCAAACTGTGTGTTAATCATTACTTCATTTTTTCCAGCTTTACCCTTTTTAGTAGTAATCAACACCACACCATTACCACCTCTAGCACCATAGATAGAAGTTGCAGCAGCATCTTTCAAAATTTCGAAAGACTCAACATCATCTGGGTTTAAGAAAGCGATAGGGTTTGTTTGTGTTTGGATGTTGGTAGTAGTTCCATTGATTTGAATACCATCCACTACAAATAATGGCTGAGTACCCGCATTAATAGATCCAGCACCACGAATTAAGATGTTTACCGCACCACCTGGTACACCATTGTTTGCATTTACTTGCACACCAGACGCTCTACCTTGTAATAAACGGTCAACTGATGGAACAGGGATGTTTTCAATCTGTTTACCATCAATTCTTGATACAGCAGCATTCACTTCACGTTTCTTTTGCTGCTGGTAACCAGTAACAATTACTTCTTCCAAGTCATCAGCACTTGCTTTTAAAGTAATACTGTAGGTATTAGATGCACCCAAGCGAACTTCTTGTTTTGTGAAGTTTACAGAAGAAATCACAAGTGTTTTTCCTGTAGAGGGCACATTTAAAGAAAAGGAACCATCTGATTTGGTAGTAGTACCAACTTGTGTTCCCATAACTAATACAGATGCATTCGGAACTGGAGCTCCTTTCTCATCTAGTACTTTTCCTGTGATGGCTTTTGTTTGAGCTAACAACGAGGTCAGCGACAGAAAAAAAGCCATCATGAGCATAACGAGTTTTCTCATAAAGCAGTGTTTTTTTAATTTTCGGTCCTCGCAATATAGTTAACTAACTAGTAATCATGTTAAAATCCTTAAGAAATCTTTAAATCAAAAGGGAAAAATTTATAACCAATAGGAATAAAAATCAATTTGTTTAACGTAAAAAAGTAAAAATTGCCGTTTTATTTAACTTTTTTTAACATTACCAAGCATAAAAAAAGGACCCCTTTTAGGAGTCCTTTTGCTTTATAAACATTTCAATTAGTAGCCAGGATTCTGAACACAAAGTGGATTCACCAATAATTCAGCAAGAGAAATAGGCCAAATATATTGATTTGCAGAAGTAGCAACGGCACCAACTACGCCCTTTGCAGGAAATGGAGATCCTGTTCTGATAATATCTGAAGTTCGGAAACCTTCACCTAATAACTCAATTCTTCTTTCAGTTAAGATAAGGCTAACCAACTCGTCTTTAGTAGCAGGAGCAAAATCTGGAATAGTAGCATCAGAACGCTTACGAATTGCATTTAGAATTGCCAATGCACGCGCATCTACTGTTGTTCCAGCTGCATTTCTAGCAAGTGCTTCTGAAAGGTTAAGCATTACTTCAGCATATCTAATTACCGGGCTCCAATCTGCAGCATTAGCTGGGTTTGGCCATTTTCTCAACCAAGTATGACCAGATGCAACTTGTAAAAATCCTCTGCGGGCATCAGTTGATCTCCAACCAGTATTTGCAAAAATTCCACCTGCGTCTAAATTCAAGGAGAATTCAGCACCCCCGTTAGGAGCTGGGTTATAGTAATGTCCTAATCCATTTTGACCACCTGGAGGATCTAATGCCGTAAATGGCATAGATAAGATCATTTCAGAATTGGTATAGTTCGCGTAAACATTTGCTACAGAAGGATTAAGCGCATTTGTTACACCAGAACTTGCTTGCCAAGGGGCTGCATTTGGTACAATCTTATTTCCTTCGGTGATCACGTTATTAAATTGACCCATGTTTAAGTAAACACGTGTTTTTAATGCAATTGCCGTATTACGGTGAGCGCGTACCACATTTCTTTCTGCATTACCATAAGTCAATGGCAAATCAGCTTCTGCTTCATTTAAATCCTTGATAATTTGCGCATACACTTCTGCTACAGTTGCTCTAGCACGATTATTATCTCCACCAGATGTTGCAGGAGTTAAACGTAAAATAACGCCAGGTCTAGCTCCATTGCCGTCAGTAAATGGACGAGCATATAATTGCAATAACATAAAGTAAGCACTTGCACGAACCACTTTAGCTTCTGCAATTAAATTACGTTTAAGTGTTGCACTAATAGG
>JBMLPQ010000058.1:0-34569 GCA_049242025.1 Sediminibacterium sp. | reverse complement strand
AAAGCAACAGCATCAGAAAGAGCAGTTTGTGGAATTGGTTCCAGTTTGTCTTTACTACAACCAACAAAAGCTGCAGCAATTAATGAAAGGGATAATATTTTAAATTTCATATTCTTCAATTTTTAGTAATTAAAATCCAACATTGATTCCGAAATTGATGCTTCTTGCTTGTGGTACAGAGTTTCTGTCTACACTTGGGTTACCATTTCCATTACCATTTGAAGATATTTCAGGATCATACCCGCGATATCCAGTTAAGGTAAAGGCATTGAAAACTTGTGCAAAAAAGCGGAAACTACTAATGCCAGCCTTGTCAGTTAAACTTTTTGGTAAGCTATAACCAACAGTAATGTTTCTCAACTTAAGGAAATCTCCTTTTTCAATATTTTCGGAAATAACTACACCAGAACCATTCGAGATATTATCACCAAAAACAACACGAGGAATAACAGTTTGATCACCAGGTTTCTGCCATCTATTTAATACGTCTGTAGTATTATTCCAGCTACGTTGATCTAACATACCGGCGCGAGTTCCATTATAAACATAGTTACCACCAGAGAAGAAGAATAACATAGACACATCGAAGTTTTTATAACGGAAAGTGTTTTCCCATCCACCTGTCCAAGTTGGTAATGCTGGTCCGATAATAACACCATCATTTGCCTGGTCAGCAACACGAGGAGCAACAGCACCATTAGAAAGCAAAGTCCAACGTTGTGCAACTGGAGCAGCATGGTTATATTGAACCTGTGTGCCATCTCTATATAAAAATATTCTTTGTCCATTTGCAGGATTTACACCAGCAGTTCTAACAGCATAGAAGCTTCCGATTGATTCACCAACACGAATCATACTAGGACGCTCTAATCCAGAAGTAGCAGGTTGAATATCCGCTCCACCAGAAGCTAAAGCTGTCACTTTATTATTTAATGTAGTGATATTAAAGCTAGAATTCCAAGTGAAGTCCTTTTTTTGAATTACCCTATAATTCAAAGTAAATTCAAGCCCTTTATTGGTCATAGAACCAACGTTCTGAAGAATTGAATTACCAGGGATACCTCTTGATGGAGCCTGAGGTTCAGCTAATATCAAGTTGTTTACATCATTCATGAAATAAGTTGCTTCAATATTCATTCTACCGTCTAAAAGACCTAGTTCTAAACCAATATCTGTTTTTTTACTGGTCTCCCAACGAAGGTCGCGGTTTCCTGCTTGAGAGAAAGCCAATGAAGGATTGGTGCCATACAAGCCACTACCAAAGAAGCTCCAAAATGCAAAGTCATTGATACCTTGGTTGTTACCAACAATACCGTAACTAGCCCTTAATTTAAAGTTGCTAAAGATCTTGTCTAAGCCTGCATTCTGAAAAAACTTTTCTTGACTGATTACCCAACCAGCAGAAGCGCCCCAGAAAGTACCATACTTATTTTCAGGAGAAAATGCAGAGTAACCATCCCTACGAGCATTTACAGAAAGTAGATACTTTTTCTTGTAGTCATAATTTACTCTTCCAAAAAACGATACTAAGTAATTTTCACTTAAGAAATTTCCAGCAGGTACAATAATATTGTATCCTCCTTGGAATTCGTTAAAAAATGGATCAGTTACACCTTGTCTTGTAGCTCCCCATCCTTCTTGTGCGGTATACTGTTGCTCATTTCCAGCTAATGCTGAAATGTTGTGGCTACCAAAACTCTTATTATAACTTAAAACATTGGTCAAGTTCCAACGACGGTATGATTGACTAGTATTGGATGCGTTACCTCCATTGGCAACTCCATCACCGTGTAAAGGATTTTGGAATGATCTATTAATGGTAGTTAAGTTGTCAATACCAAAAGTTGTTCTAAAATTCAAGCCATCTGCTAGTTTAAGGTTGCCATAAATATTTGCAATAACACGATCAGATTCAGAAGTAAATCTGCTTAAGTCTAATAAAGCCTGAGGATTAGTGAATTGTAAAGCAGTTAAGTTAGCACCTTGTCCAATTTGGTTGGAAGGAATATTTAAATTGTAGCTTCCATTATTCAAAAATACAGGAACGTTAGGTGCTAAGTTGAACCCTAAACGACCAATACCAGAAGTTGCAAACGCACCGCCTGGGGTTGAGCCAGAGTTAACACCAAAGTTATTTGTGTTAGCATATTGGAATTTACCACCAATGGTTAATCTATCATTCACTTTATGCTCTAAACTCATTGTTGCATTCAAGCGTTTGAAATCGTTTTGACGAATCATACCCTCTTGATTGGTGTATGAAGCAGAAAAGAAATAACTGGTTTTATCATTAGCACCAGAAATACTCAAATTTTGATTTTGAGAAACACCTGTTCTATAAATAACATCATACCAATTTGTACTAACTGGATTACCATTATTATCTAAATATGGATAAAATCCTCTAGTTGTTCCATTTGGAGCAGTACCAGCATTTGTAAGACCCTCATTTTTGATTTCTTCATACTGACGACCATTCAAAACAGGAATCAAATTAAAAGGCTTAGTAGTACCTAACCAAGCATCATAACTTACTTTCGCACGTCCTTGCTTACCTTTTTTGGTGGTAATCAACAAAACACCTGCAGAAGCTCTTGATCCATAAATTGCACTTGCAGCAGCATCTTTTAAAATTTCAACACTTTCGATATCAGCTGGATTAATATCTCCTAATGGGTTATTAGAAGGACCGTTACCCACATCTCCAGTAAATGTTGGAATTCCGTCAACAACTACCAACGGGAAAGAGCTTAAGCTAATAGAATTCACACCGCGAATTCTGATAACAGGTGGGTTATTTACAACTCCATTAGGAATAGTAATATTAACCCCTGCAGCACGACCAGAAAGCGCTTGATCAAAACTTTGAACGGGTTGATCACGCACTTTATCACCATTGATTGTTGAAACACTACCTGTTAAGTCTCTTTTCTTAACAGTACCATATCCTACTACTACCACTTCATCAAGCGATTTATCTTCGGACTTTAACTTGACCATTAAATTAGTACCTGTAGCAGTTACATCCTGATTATCAAAGCCAACATACGAAAAACGAAGGCTTTTTGACTTACTAGGTAATTGGATTGAAAAAGCACCTGAAGCATCTGTGACAGTTTTGGTATCTGCACCTATTGCAGAAACAGTAACGCCACTTAAGGGCACACCTTTTTCATCAGTTACCTTACCAGTAACTGTTCGAGCAGTTTGAGCATATGCCTGCGCTACAAAAAGCAATGCACATGTCAAAAAAACAGCTAGTTTTCTCATGCGTTTTTTAGTTTTAGTTTTAAAGTTGTTAAAATTAGGCAGTTTTTTTATTCAAAACGCTGCAATAAATCAAAAACTTTTACCCATTTATCCGCAAAAGATACCAGTTATCCTTTTTTACCACCAGAAATAGTCAATATTAAAACTGGTAATAATACCAAATTAGTTACGGTCCCTACAATCAACGTTAAAGAAGTAAGCCACCCCAAAGCCTTGGTTCCACCAAAATCACTGAAACTAAAAATGATAAAACCTGCAATCAAAACCAGCGAAGTATAAATGATACTAATACCAGTATGCCTAATAGTATGAATCAATGTAATATTAACTTGATTATTATGAGTAGGGAGCTCTTGTTTATAATTGATTAAAAATCTGATAGTTACGTCAATCACAATACCCAATGCCACACTAAAAACCAACACAGTAGAAGGTTTTAATGCTATTCCAGCCCAGCCCATAACCCCAGCAGTTACGATCAATGGAATTAAATTTGGAATAAGCGAACTAATCAAGATTCGCATAGATTTAAATAAGTAAAGCATGCAAAGCGTAATTAGTAAGAAAGCCCAAAAGATACTTTCTTTTAACCCATTGATAATAAAGCTAGACCCTTCTAAAAAACTTACGCTACTTCCAGTAAAACTTACTTTGTAGGTGGCGGTATCAAATATTTGATTTGCCCTGGTTTCAAATGCAGCCAATAGTTCAGGTAATTTAGCACTACCAACATCTTTCATGTTCACACTAATCCTTGCCTTCTGCTTATTGCTATCAATAAAATTATTAATCAATCTATTAAAAGCACCGGATCCTTGGGCATTGGCTGTACTATCTTTTTTGGCTTTTAAATAGGGCCCAATAAAAGCAAGATCACTCTCGTATGGTATAGCGTAACTTAAAGAATCCCCATCATAAAAAGCTTGTTTAGCAAACTTTAAGCCTTCAACAAATGATAGCGGCCTTGCAGTATATTCGGAAGAATCTAAATAAGCAGAGAACTCATCGATTGCTGCGATTGGTTTAACGGAACGCATCAAACCATTTTTCTTTTTAGTATCTACAATAATTTCTAGCGGCATCACTCCCCCAAAATTCTCTTCAAACCATTTTAAGTCAGTATAAATTTTATCTGCTTTAGGCAAATCATCTACAATAAATCCTTCACTTTTAATTCTAAATATTCCAATGATTGAAATAATAGTTACAACAATTGTAACCATATAAACCATTCGGGTATGATGAAAAGTCCAACGTTCAATTTTAACTAGAATGGATGCTAAAAATGCATTATCTAAATATTTGGTATGCTTAACTTTAGGAGCAGGTAAAAAACTGAGTACTGGCGGAATAAAAAACAAAGAGATAAAAAACAACAACAAAATATTGATTCCAGCAACTGCACCAAATTCTTTTAATAACTGACTCTTTGTTAAAGCAAACACCGCAAATCCAATAGCAGCAGCAATATTGCAGAATAAAGTAACAATACCCATTCTACCAACCATGGTAACCAATGCTTCTTCTTTGTTTCCTTTTTCTTTGTAAGCAGTATGGTACTTATTTAAAAAATAAATACAATTAGGTATTCCAATTACAACAACTAAAGGTGGAATTAAAGCAGTTAGCAAGGTTATTTTATATCCAAATAATACAAGGGTTCCTACACTCCAAATTACCCCCATACCAACTACCAACAAACTCATGATGGTTGCACTAATTGATCGGAAAAAAATAAATAAAGTGAAAGCAGAAAGCACCAATGATCCAATTAAAAACCAATTCATTTCGTCTTTAATTCTATCGCCAATTACGGTTCTGATAAAGGGCAAACCGCTAATTTGTACTTGAGATTTTGTATTCGACTCAAAAATAGCTGTCTCTTTCAAAATATTATTTACAATAACCGTTCTGTATTTGCTATTAATGGAGTCTTTATTTACAGTAACACCCAATAAATAGGCTTTCTTTTCAGGGTTATGTAATAGCGTTCTATAGAAAGGCAAATTTTCGAAAGTAGATTTTGCTGAATCTAAATCAGCTTGAGTAGCGTAAGGAGGATTAAAAATTTTCTGTGGAACCAATTGTTGTTTTTCTACATCGTTCAGCAGCGTTACTGCATCAGGCACACTCAAAACTTCATTTACTGCAGGCACTTTTTTTAATCTTTGACTCAATGCATATACTTCATTAAAAAAGTCTTTCTCATAAAAACGATCGGATTGAATCCCAATCACAACAGTATTTCCATCATTCCCAAATTGCTTCAAAAAATCTTGGTAGGCAATAAACTTTGGATTATCAGTTGGTAAGGCTCTGGTAAAATCATAACTCAGTTGAACCTTAGAAGCCTGCCAAGCCATGAAAGCGGTTGCTACAAACAAAACAAATAATAAACTGATTCTGAAACGTAAAATGGTTTTACCTGCCTTATACCACATGCAAATGAGTTAAATGAGGTGCAAAGAAACAAAAAACAAAGGAAGAATGGGGGATATTACATTACAAAGTAATATGAAATAGCCTGACAAAGCGCTCCCGCAAAAAGCCCGGTATACACTTCCTTCAAAGTATGTTCATTTAAGATCAATCGGGCGGAACAAATACAGCCAGCAATAAATACCGCTAAACTAATTGCAATACCGTCTAAATTTTGATAATGGATTGAAGTGAGGATTATAGCCGCCGCAAATCCACCCACTCCCATGGCATGCATACTAATTTTATAGCTACTGTTAGCCAATAATCCAGCCACGGAGCTCATAAAAATCCCAGTATAAAAGAACTTTAAGACAGCTGGCTGATCAGGAAAATTACGGCTCAAATAATGCATCCACCAATAAAAAAACATGGTGATAATATATGGCACGATTCGTTCTTTTTGCGTACGCAAAAAAATTCCATCGCTAAACTTAAGTCGCCATAAAAGAAATACTGCAAAAGCAGGAAAAAAAGCCGTCATCCAAAAAACACTAAACAACCTCAACTTCAATTGCCAATCGGTTATACCTGCAAACTCAAAAGAGTAATACTGCATGAGGTATAAGAAAAAGTAAGTAGGTATAAAGAGTGGATGAAAAAGATAAGAAAATAACTTAGCAAGACCTCTTACAACGGCAGGCCAACTTGTGTTATTAAGAGATGCATCAGATGTCTCCTGTTGTTTATTAAAATGATTGTTAATCGACTCTGTTGTCATTTAAAAAAATTAAAGTTCTTTACGCAATCTGGCAACAGGTACATTTAACTGTTCTCTGTATTTAGCTACTGTTCTACGGGCAATATTATATCCTTTTTCCTGCAGCATTTCGGTCAACACCTCATCACTTAAGGGCTTGTGTTTATCTTCAGATTCAATCATATCACTGAGAATCTTTTTCACTTCACGAGTACTCACTTCTTCCCCACTCTCTGTACTCAACGATTCACTAAAGAAAAATTTAAGTCGATATGTTCCAAATTCAGTTTGTACAAATTTACTATTCGCTACCCTACTAACGGTTGAAATATCTAATCCAGTAAGTTCAGCAATATCCTTTAAAATCATTGGGCGCATAGTTGTTTCATCACCAGTCAAAAAAAACTCCTGCTGGTGTTTCATAATTGCACCCATAGTTCCTATCAAAGTATCTTGCCTTTGTTTAATCATATCAATAAACCATTTGGCAGAATCTATTTTTTGCTTGATAAAAAGGACTGCTTCTTTTTGACGTTTGTCTTTTTTACTCCCCTTCTCATAATCCTTTAACATGTCTCTATACCCTTCACTTATGCGTAAGTCTGGGGCATTTTTAGCATTCAATGTTAATTCTAGTAACCCATTATTATTGATAACAAAAAAATCTGGAACGATGTAATTCTCTGCTTGATTCATTTCACCCAAATTGCCTCCTGGCTTGGGATTCAACTTTATAATTTGACCTATCACATCCTTTAACTGTTCGTCGGTAAGGCCTAAACTTTTCTGAATTTTTTCGTAGTGCTTCTTAGTAAATTCTTCAAAATATTTTGTGAGAATTTGAGCAGCTAATTCAACACTTTTACCCTCATCAGTTTTTCTTTTCAGCTGTAACAACAAACACTCTTTTAAATCTCGAGCTGCAATTCCTGCAGGATCAAATTGTTGAATTTGTAAAATAATAGCTTCAATTTCTTTTTCTTCGACTATTAAACTTTGCCTAAATGCCAAATCATCAGCAATAGAACTTAATTCTCTTCTCAAATATCCATCATCGTCTAAACTACCAACAATTTGCTCAGCAATTTTATAACTACGTTCATCTAATTCAAGCATACCTAGTTGGTTCAAGACCAACTCATGAAAACTAGTTTCTAATTTAATAGGAATAACTTTTTGATCATCCATTTCTGGATAATTATCGTCCTTCATTTTATAGTCTGCTATTTCGCCATCATCATCTACCACATACTCGCTAATATCTACACTATCATAATCGTCTTCGCTACCATCAGGATCTGAATCTTCTTCACCTATTCCGTCAAATTCATCTTTTAACTCATCTGTGTATTCATCTTCATGACCTTCATCGCTTTGCTCTAAAGCAGGATTCTCTTCCAACTCTTCTTTAATGCGCTCTTCTAAATTGGCAGTAGGCACTTGCAATAGTTTCATTAACTGAATCTGCTGAGGAGACAGTTTCTGCAATAATTTTTGTTGTAAAGATTGACCTAAAGACATCCATTAAAATATTACGCTGTAAATTTACATAGTTTTAATACCATAAGATGCTTAAAAGGATTTGTTTGTTTGTTATTTTATCCCTAATAGGTGCTGTTACTGCAACTGCACAAATAAACATGCGTATTGAACCCAGCCAACAATCTTATGCTCAAAAAATGGATAGTCTTAGGAAAAGTCCAGTAAAAATTTTATCCCCTGACCACTATGTAAAGGGCTTAGGATTTTTTTGTAAAAAAGAATTGCAGCTAGAAAAAGCCACCAAAATTCCTTTCAGATTTAGACTGGGAAGTTTAGAATATACCGATCAATTGGAAGGTAAAAGACCTAAGAACCCTTAGGATAATGATCCAATAATTGCTTAACCGACTCTTGATCTTCAGGTTTCAAGTTTTTCAATGAAATAAATTCACGAAAACTACTTTCTTGATAAATTGATACCCCCTCATTTTCAAACTTTATCCATTTAACTTCATCTCGCGGTATTTTGATTGGCTGAAGCATCTTTTCATAGAACCATTCAATCCCTTTTTCATCTATAGTCAAGTAAGATTTTATTTTTTTTCTCATTCCCAAAAAAGCAAGTATTGTTATAACTACAAACAATATTGCAAGGAATAAATCTAACATCTCACGCGAATTATACCATGATAGCGTTTTGGCTATTGCAAAGATTGGATATAAAAACAAAAAAAACTTACTTCCTTTTTGTTCTTGATAAAAAAAGGTATTCATGAATTAACTTTTACCCAATACTTTATTGATTGCAGCCACCATTTTAGTACCCTTCTCATGAATTTGTTCTTCGGTCCAAACTAAGCTAATTGCAGAAGAAACGCAACGACTCATAATAGCATCGCTTTCTGCAAATTGGGTTGTTTGTAATTTGAGCAAAGCCGCTTCTTGCTCATGGCTAATTCTACTTAAAGTAGTTGCATTTTTTAAATGATCCCATTTGCTGATATAATGCCAATTGTTTGCAAACCAATAAAAATTACCAGCTAAAATTCCTTGCGCTTTCATTTCATTTACAACAGCTTGAGTTTGTTCTGCCGTTGGTAAAAACCAGCTTAAAAAGCTACAGCTATCTTCGCCTCCTTCAGGCACTCGTCTAAAACTAACTTCAGGTATCTGCTCTAAATATGTTCTAAGTGCTTGATTATTTTTTTTCTGTAATGCTAAAAATGTATCCAACTTTTTAATTTGAGCCAGTCCTACAGCAGCATGCAATTCACTGATTCGAAAATTATATCCAATAAATGGATGCAAATCTGCACCACGATCTACCCCTAAATGATCATGACCATGATCTGTATAACCATCTGCTTTAGTATAAACAGCTTTATCATTCGTCATCACTACTCCCCCCTCAGCACAAGTAATCATTTTTACAAAGTCAAAACTAAATGTACCGGCATGACCAATTGTACCTAAAGCTTTGCCTTTGTAGGTACCGCCAATACTCTGACAGGCATCTTCCAATAAAATCAACTGATGTTCTTTACAAATTGCTACTAAAGCATCCAAATCTGCCATGCTGCCACACATATGAACAGGCATTACGCATTTGGTTTTTGGAGTAACTGCTTTCTTAACCGCATCTGGGTTTAAGGTAAGTGTATCATCTACATCTACAAGAACCGGGATAGCACCAACACTTAATACTGCTTCAAAGCTAGCTACGAAAGTGAAAGAAGGCATTATCACTTCATCCCCTACTCCAATGCCCAACGCTACCATTGCAGTGGTTAAGGCAGCGGTTCCTGAAGAAGTTAGTTGAGCATATTCACAACCAAATGTTTCTGTAATAGCTTTTTCTAGTTCTTGTGCCTTCCAAATACCTTTTCTTGGCCCATCAAAACCATACCGCATTAAAATACCGGTCTCTAGTACGTCATTCACTTCTTTTCTTTCTTCGGCACCAAAAAGTTCAAAACCAGGCATATTCTAACATTTTATTGGTTAAATCTGCTGACAAAGCTATAGAATCCATTCCTAAATTTGCACAATGAAACCAATACTCTTTTATTGTTATGACGCCTATTGTGGATGGTGTTATGGATTTAGCCCTGTAATGACCCAAATAGCTAATCAATTTCCAGATCTTCAAATAGAAGTACTATCCGGAGGAATGATTTTACCAAAAGAGCCCGTTCATATAAGTGCTACTGCCGGATATATTCAATCGGCCTATAAAACGGTTGAAGAGTATAGTGGGGTTAGCTTTGGACCCGATTATCTTTGGCATATCAATAATCCTGACCTCAGCGATTGGTATCCCAATTCTGAAAAGCCAGCTATTGCCTTATCCATTTTTAAAGAGATTTATCCTGAAAAGCAAGTTGAGTTTGCCTCAGATTTACAAAAAGCATTACATTTTGAAGGCAGAGACCTTACAGATAACGAAGCTTACAAACATTTACTAGAAAAATACAGCATTCAGCCCGAACTTTTTTACGAAAGGCTAAAAAGCGAGGAATACAAAGAGAAAGCCAATTATGAGTTTGCATTGGTGAAACAATTACAAGTAAATGGCTACCCCTGTGTATTATTACAAGAGTCTGAAACCAAATTCCATCTATTGGCAAGAGGGTATACTCCTTTTGCAGACCTAAAAGCTAGATTAGATAGAGCTTTAGAATCAATTCAATAAACGGATGCTTCTCCAAAACAATTTCCTTTACTTTGCACCTCAATTAATGAACTATGGAATACAATAAATTGATATCGGTTACTGGAATGAGCGGCTTATTCGAAATGTTGAGCAGCAAAAATGATGGCGCTATTGTTAAGTCTTTAGAAGACAATACCACAAAGTTTGTAAGCAGTAGAATTCATAATTTTTCACACCTTGAAAGCATAGAAGTTTACACTATTAGAGAAAACGTAAACCTAGCCGAGGTTTTCAAAGCTATGGAAACCAGCAATGAATCATTGCCTTCTGAAAAAGACCCCGCAGCCGTAAAAGCTTATTTTCAAAAAGTCTATCCAGATATGGACTTCGACCGTGTATATGCCAGTGATATGAAAAAAATGGTTAAATGGTTTGGTGTATTAAAAGCCAATAATATTACCGTTGAATTAACTGAAGCACCCGAAGAAGGAGAATAAACCATACCATTTCATACCTTGTGAAGCTATTAAACAGGTTGTATGAAAAAGTGGTTATTTATTCTTTCAGTTCTTGCAGTTAGTAATACTGCAATATTAGCTCAGCGTTTTTACGAAGAAACACCCGAAGCAATTAAGTGGGTAAACAAGAAATTTAATAAACTAAATAAAGACCAGCGCATAGCGCAGTTAATGATTATTAGGGCTCACAGTAATTTGGGAGCCGATCATGTAGAAAAAGTTTCAGAGATCATCCGTAAATACAATGTGGGTGGTCTCTGTTTTTTTCAAGGGGGTCCTGTAAGACAAGCAATTCTAACAAACCGTTACCAATCATTAGCTAAAACGCCCCTCATGATTAGTATAGATGGGGAGTGGGGCTTAGGTATGCGACTAGACAGCGTTATCAATTTTCCAAGGCAATTAATGATGGGAGCTGTTAACAATGCCGAATTAATTTATGAATTTGGAAAAGCAGTAGGAGACCAATGCAAAAGATTAGGCATTCAAGTTAACTATGCGCCTGACATAGACATTAATAACAATCCAATGAACCCGGTTATTAACGACCGAAGCTTTGGAGAAGATAAATACAAAGTAGCATTATATGGCACTGCATATATGCAGGGCATGCAAGATATGGGCATAATGGCAACAGGGAAGCACTTTCCAGGCCATGGAGATGTTGCTGTAGATAGTCATTACGATTTACCGGTAATTAATAAATCAAGGGCTCAATTAGATGAATTAGAACTTTATCCTTTCAGAGCTTTAATTAAAGCGGGTCTAGGCAGTATGATGACTGCACATTTATACATTCCTGCAATTGACACTACAGCAAATTTAGCAGCGACCCTTTCTAAAAAAAGCATTACCGATTTATTGAGAAATGAATTAGGATTTAAGGGGCTTAGTTTTACCGATGCTTTAGAAATGAAAGGAATCACCAAGTATTTTCCGTCGGGTGAAGCTTCTGTAGCAGCATTAATTGCTGGCAACGATATGCTTTGCTTACCAGAAGACATCCCTGGAACCATTGCTGCCATTAGAACTGCAATTGATAATGGAAGATTAAGCTGGGAGTCAATAGACGCTAGGGTTAAAAAAATATTATTAGCTAAATATCACTTAGGGCTCAATAAATTAAAACCAATTGACACAACCAACTTAGTAAATGATTTAAATGTTCAAACCAATCGAATTAGAACCTTACTCAGTAAGCGTGCAATTACATTGTTAAAGAAAGAAAACAACCAAATTTTTCCACTAAAAAAAGGACAACGTATTGCGTATATCGCAATTGGGGCACCTAATGAAAATGTTATCAGTTCGCAGCTTAAAAACAATTATAATGCAACTGTATTTTTGTTTGGATCAAGGGCAACAATAGGCAAACAGTTAATGGATGATCAATCTGCCAATAATATTCCAGCAGAGAAAGCGGATAGTAGTTCAGCCAATGCATTAATTCAAAAAATAAAAGCATCTGGTTACGATTTAGTGATTGTTGGAATGCATAATTACAGCAGAAGGCCAGCAAAGAATTTTGGGTTGAGCAACGCCTCCGTTTATTTATTAAATGCTTTAGCATCGTTCAACACCCTCACTTTGTATTTTGGTAATCCATATGCAATGGCTAATTCAATTAATCCTACCAACTTAATGGCATGCTATGAAGACGATGAAATTACCCAAGAAGCCGTTTACGATATTTTAATTGGCCGCAATGAACCGAAGGGAATTTTACCAGTAACCGTTACCCCCTCCCTCACCTATGGCAGTTCAATCAACTATAACAGTTATTTTCCTAAAGTACAAGCTTGGGAAGCTGGTTTAGATGCTAACAAACTAAATAAAATAGATTCGATTGCCAATGATGCAGTTGAAAAAGGGGCAGTACCAGGTTGTGTGGTATTGGTTGCAAGAAAAGGCAAAGTTGCTTATCACAAATCTTTTGGGTATACCAATTTAGATAAGAAAGAGCCAATCAATCCATCAATGATTTATGATCTGGCATCTGTAACAAAAATATCTGCAACAACAGTTTCCATAATGAAATTGGTAGAAGAAGGAAAAGTTGATATAGAAAAAACATTAGGAGATTATTTGGACTGGACAAAAAAATCAGACAAGGCCAATTTGAAATTGAAAGATATTTTACTACACGAAGCTGGACTTAAATCCTTTATTACTTTTTATAAAGAAATATTAGACAGCACTACTGGGAAACCTTTACCAGCTTATTTCAGAGATAGCCCTGTACCTGGATTTTCTGTTCGTGTAGCCGAAAATATTTACTTGAGAAACGATTGGCAAGACACCATTTTTCAAAGGATCTTAACTAGTCCATTAACACCATCAGGACAATATATTTATAGTGACAATGATTTTATTTTTCTCGCGAAAATAGTTGAATCAGTAACAGGAAAAAATATCCACGATTACAGTAAAGAAATATTTTACAACCCGCTTGCAATGACTACTACCGGGTTTATACCAAGAAAATACTTTCCCTTAAATTCATTAGTGCCAACAGAAGACGAAAAACATTTTAGGCAGCAAATGATGCGCGGAGATGTGCACGATGAGGGGGCTTCTTTATTTGGTGGGATAGCTGGTCATGCTGGCTTATTTAGTAATGCATATGATTTGGCCCAATTATATCAAATGCTTTTAAATGGAGGCAGCATAAACGGGCAGAAAATTTTGAAAAAAGAAACTATCCAACAATTTACTGCTTACAATAGCGCAACAAGTAGAAGAGGTCTTGGCTTTGACAAACCAGAAAAGGACAATTTAAGCAGAAAAGACCCTTACCCTTCAAAATCGGTATCCTTAAATACCTACGGACATACTGGCTTTACTGGCACTTGTGTTTGGGTAGATCCAGACAATGAATTAATCTATATTTTCTTATCAAATAGGGTAACCCCTACCAGAAATAATACTCTTTTTGGAAAAATGAATGTGCGTCCAAATATCCAGGAGGCCATTTATCAGGCTATTATCAATTAACATCATATTTATGGGTGAATACCGCAGTAAGAATTAACTTCATTGTATAATTTTTATTTATGAAAAGCGGTATTCACTCTTTTTTATTAATTGGAATCAGCAGCTTACTACTGATTTCTTGCTCTAATAATGCGCCAAAGGAAACTAAGTTGATTCCAAAGGAAGCCATGGTTGTGGTAAGTTTTGATCCCAACGCATTAAAAGAAAAATTACAAAACGGGGGAATAAGTATTGATAGTATTCTAGCCAAGGGCTTTCAAAAAGATTCAACCAATCTAGAAGATCAACAAAAAGTAGCTGACTTTAGAAATAATTCGGGAATTAATTGGGAAGAAAAATTTCACTTTTTCAACTACCCCAAAAAAGGAAATAGCAATATTAATATAATGAATTTGCTGTTCAGTATTTCGGACACTGTTGTGTTTAATCAATATCTATCCAAATTAAAATGGGAAGATAAAAAGACAGTTTCCAAAGAAAAAGATTTTCAATATCTCCCTTTAAGTGATAATAATTTTCTTGCTTGGAACAAAGAACATGCTTTGTTTATGATTTATGAAAACAAAGTGACTCCTTATTATGATACGGTAAATATGCGCTTTGTTATTCCTGAAAAGAAAGACTCCAAAAAAGATATTTTAGAAGAACTTACCCGCCTATTTACTCAAAAAGAATCCGCTTCAATGGCTTCTGTTAAAGAGTTCGGCAAAATGTTTAAAACCAAAGCAGAAGGCTATTTGTTTGCCAGCTCTGGCGGCACATTAGCAGCATTAAGTGGTATGCCTTTGCAATTACCGAAATTAGAAGAACTAGTAAGTAATAATTATACAGCTGCAACTTTAGCTTTTGAAGACGGTAAAATTGTTGCGAAATCTGTTACCCATACTAACCCTTTACTAAGCAGCATTCTAAAAAAGTATGCTGGGCCAACGGTGAATACAGACTTAATCAAAACTTTTCCATCTCAAAATATCAATGCAATTGTGATGGCTTCTTTTAATCCAGCCATATTTGGTGGTGTGCTAAAAGAGTTGGAAGTAGAAGGGTTTGTAAATGAATTTTTAAACAAATCAGGTATTTCAGCTGCTGAATTATACGGAGCCATTAAGGGCGATATTGCAGTTGTTGTTTCTGATTTAGGAATAGGAATGACAGAGCCTCAAATAAGAAAAGACGAGCTTTCATTAGTTGTCAAAAAACCTTTAGGTAAATTAATTATTAATATCCCAGCAGGAAAACCTGAAAATTTTAAAAAGCTACTTGGTAAAATTGCTGAACGTGGTTTTATTGTAAAAAATGGAACTGATTATAAATCAGGGGATTTATTTGGGCAAATGGGTATCTATATGGTTGCCAATGAAAGTGGATTAATCATTGCAAGTGATTCAGTCACTTATTCTCAGTATAAACTAAATACTGCTAAAGCAACAATCAATAATGAGGCCTTAAATTATTTTAAAGGCAAATCAACTGTCTTATACATAGATATTGCAAATACCTTAAATGGTTTTGTCAAAGATTCTTCTGATGGTTATTATAACTCATTAAATACTGCTAGATATACCATTAAAGACATCATGGGAAGCTCTGAAAATTTTTCTAATAATAGCATCACTTCTATATTAGAAATTAATATGCAAGACCAAAAACAAAATAGTTTGGTTACACTTGTTAGTTTGTTTACTAATATAGCTGTAGATACAAGAGCTGTTGCAAGAAGAGAAAAAGAAATGGAAGAAAAATTATTTCCATCAGGCATTCCTACGGTCATAAGAGCCAACTAATGATTTTTGAATTAAAAAAAGTTATTCCAACAATTATCGCCGACAGGCCATCAGTAGAATTTTCTGATGTCTGGGGTAAAGATATCCAATGGAAAAAGGGGGAATTTATTAAAATTACTGCTCCTAGCGGCACTGGGAAAACCACTTTAGTACATATCCTTTATGGATTAAGGAAGGATTATATTGGCGAAATTTTTTACGAGGGAAAGAATATATTACAACTCAGCCCAAGTGAATTAGCGCAAATAAGGCAACAACAATGGAGTATTATTTTTCAAGATTTACGCCTCTTTTCCTCTTTAACAGCAAGAGAAAATATTGAACTAAAAAGAGTTTTATATGATCCAATTATTTCAGAAAAACAGTTAAGTGAAATGGCAAATCAGCTGGGCATTAAGTCAATTTTGAACCAGCCAGCAACAAAATGCAGTTACGGTGAACAACAGCGTATAGGCATTCTAAGAGCACTCATGCAGCCCTTCGATTTTTTGATTATGGACGAGCCTTTCAGTCATTTGGACAATGCAAATAAAAAAATTGCAGCTGCACTAATCAGTGCTGAATGCAAAAGACGTAATGCTGGAATAATTATTACCGACCTAGATAAAGATGATCATTTTGACTATCACATAAGTTTAAACTTATAAGCTTTGTTACATCTACTTTTAAGAAAATTAATTAGGAATCATTCGGGAAACATTCGAATGGCAACTGCTAGACTAGGATTAGCTGTTGCTGTTTTCTTATTACTAACAGCTGTACAAATTCAAACAAACTATCATTTTCTATTAAAGAGTCCAAACAATAAGGACAGTATTGCAGATTTTCTTGTAATTAATAAAGTATTGGACAATGACAATTTAGGAAATACCCAATTAGACCAACAGTTGATTGATGAGATAGCCAAACAACCATTTACTGAATCAGTAGGACTTTTAAACCCGAGTAGATTCAAAGCAAGCATACAAAGCATTAGTAACCAATTTCCATTTTATACCGATATTTCCTTCGAAAGTGTTCCAAGTAATTTTATTGATATTAAAAATACCGAGTTTACATGGAATCCAACAGCAGCTTTTGTTCCTGTGATTGTGCCGAATATGTTTTTGGATATTTATAATTTTCAATTTTCGTTATCACAAGATTTACCTCAGCTCACTCCAGCTATCGTAAAAATGATTGTTTTTAAATTGACCGTTTACGGAAAAAATGGTCCAATTAGTTTTAACGCAAAAATTGTAGGATTAAGTGATAGAATCTCATCAATGTTAGTTCCAACTGAATTCATCCAATGGGGAAATAACTATGCAGAAAAACAAACGGACAATAGTGTATCTAGGTTAGTATTAAAAACAAATGACCCTTCAAATCCAGCAATTGCTTCATTCCTGAAGCAGAAAAATCTCAGCACCAATACAGAAAAATTAAGATTTAGCAAGTATAGAAAAGTAATTGATACGGTTGTTGCAATTTCAGGCTTGGCTGGCGGCATAATGCTTATTTTTGCACTAATAATTTTCACTTTATTTGTTCAACTTACAATTGCTAACTGCAAACAAGAAATAATCTTATTAATCACGCTTGGTGCAGCACCAAATCAATTATCTAAGTTTTTACTTAAACAGTTTTATCCTGGGAACATTCTAAGTATTGGAATCGCTACAATTTTGGTTGTGATACTTCAATGGGGATTAAAAATTGTACTTGAACAGCAAATGATTGACTTGCCTGTATTCATCTCATGGTACACATTATTAACAGCCTTTTTGCTTGCATTATTATTATGGATTGTAACCAATCAATCTATTCAAAAACATATCAATGCTTAGGCTTGTAGAATTTCTTTGACCATTTCTAAAGAAAGTGGTTTTGTAATATAATCTATTACCATTGGGTATTTCCGAGCTTTGTCTCTATCAAAAGTGTCGATAGAAGAAGAAAGTACGATCACTTTTGATTGAATTTGAAATTGATGATATTGAGCTAAAAAATCCCAGCCGCTACTAAAAGGGAAATTTACATCAAGTAAAATTAAAGCATCAACGGAAGGATTCATACTTTTAAGAAAAGAAGCTGCAGCTGCAATATCTGTAAACACAATTACTTTAACTGAAGGACTAATCATTTGAATAAAGCGTTTATTAATCAAATTGGTTAATGTATCATCATCAATTAAAATGATTGTTTTGTACTGATTGCTTCTTTTATAAAAATCGAAGTAACCATCTTTTTGATTAAAAGAAAGTTTGTGATTGATTTTAAAGATGGTACTGTTAATTATTTGAATAGATTGTTTAGAAGCAGCTAGCATTTCATTTCTTTCAACTTCGCTTAATACAGAATAATCTAGCATTTGAATGATAGACTGAATTTTGGCATACTCGTGTCGTAACTCATGTGAAGTAATAAAGGATAACTCCCTAAATGTTTTATCATTCTTTTTTTGTTGTTGTTCAAACCAAAGTAAATCAGTTACATCTGTTAAGATACCCATGATCAATTTTTCGGTCACTACATCTTGAAGAATGGTGCAGCGCAAATTGAATACTTTGGAAACTTCGTTCTTACAAAAGAAGCGAATATTTTCACCATCAGGATTCATTGAATTAGGATCAACAGAAGAATAAAGTAATTTTTCAAGTAAGTGTTTATCATCGTTGTGTACGATAGAAAATAAATGCGAAAATTCAATTGAAGTATCAAAGTCTATTGTTGCAGGAAATAATTTTGAGAAATGCTCATTAAAATAGATGAATTCTTGATTTCCTTGATTAGCAAGGAAGAGGCAATTTTGAGATAAAGAAAAAAAGCGTTTTAATGCGGCATAAAACAAATTATCGCTTAAAAAGAAAGGGTTTGAACTAGACATACCGCTAAAATGGATGATAAAATTGCGGCAATCTGCGTTACTAAACATATTGCCATAGTAAAGATTGGTCTGATAGTATAAAAACGATGTGGTGATTATATATATCACTAGCGTGATTTAACCCTATTTTTTGTAGTGGTAAATTTATATACTTGATTTTCATCTAATTATAAATTACATATTAAATATATGTTTAATTCGGATAAAAAT
The DNA here is from genome assembly GCA_049242025.1 of Sediminibacterium sp. GTDB lineage: Bacteria > Bacteroidota > Bacteroidia > Chitinophagales > Chitinophagaceae > Sediminibacterium. The sequence continues at coordinate 15,611 of JBMLPQ010000058.1, read as the reverse complement.
CATATTCATACTTGATATAATTTTACTGTACAATCCACGATTAAATCACTAATTATGAAAAATCTTATCTCAAAACGTTTTTTAGCCCTTGGGGTTATTGTATCACTTAGTTTAACTGCATGCCAAAAAGCAGAGACTGAATCCAATCCTTTACAGTCTAGTAGTAATGATTCAGAAATGAATATTGTTGGTTCTGCAAGAAATAGTAGCTCTATTAAGGGACTTATATCAGAGAGTGCAGCAACTAGAATGCAGGAAACTTATAAGAAAAATTACAAAGGAGACAATTACACAGAATATGTTGTTTTTGATATTGACGACATGGAGCAATACATCAAGGAAATCAAAAAGAAGTATAAGTCTGATAAGGTTTATGTGTATTTTGGTCAGTACGATAATGTAACAGCTCCAAAGAAAGAGTACAATGGAAGAATTTCTGTATTCTTTTTAGGAAGCAACAGAATAACCAACAGTGGCAATATCAGAAGCCAAAGTGTTGGGGATGGAACAAGTGTTGATGGTTCAAACTATTTGAACCACGGTACTATTTGGCCATAGTATAATTTGGATTATATTTCATAAGTTAGCTGCTCATTCAAATCCAAAAGAATGTTGACATATATCTACCTGCTGGTGCAAGCCAGCAGTTTTTTAGTTTGTATACTTTTATATAAATCGCTAAAAAACACCCCTTTCAAGTATTTCCTACCCTTTCTATTGATAACCCTTACCGTAGAATTAATAGGTTATTGGTTGATCACTAGAGATATAAGAAACTATACATTATTTAATGTATTCACAACTTTAGAATTTATTTTCTATGCATTCCTGTTTTCTAAGCATTTGAAGACAACTTTATTTAAAAAGCTAACCATTGGATTTATGCCATTTTACGCAATAATGGTTTTCCTAAATTTACAGTTTTTTCAGGGATACAATAATTTCCATACTTATACTTTTTTACTAGGTTCTTTTTTTATAGTATTGTTTTGTTGCCTTTTCTTTTACGAATCAGTTTTGCCAGAACATTTAGACCATCCTCTTGCTAAACAGCCATTCTTTTGGGTTTGCACTGGCTTGTTATTATTTTACATGGGATCAGTAATTATTAATGCGCTTTTTGAGTATTTAAGAAGTTATGATCTGCAACAAGAAGGTAAAAGGATGTATGGGATTATTAACCAAAGCCTCAATGTAGTTCTCTATTCAGCATTTATTTACGCTTTCATCCTATGCCGGAAAAACAAGAAGACATACTCGTCACCATTATAATATCCTCGGTATTTTTTATACTACTGGCCGTATTTTTATTGGTTTTGCTCTATCTATTTCTACGAAAACAGCGGCAAAATCAAAAAGAAAAAGAGGAAATGAAGAACAGGTTTGAACAAACCATTATCAAATCGCAGTTAGAAATTCAGACTCAAACATTAAATTATATTGGCTCAGAATTGCACGATGACACTGCTCAAGTTGTGTATTTGTCAATGTTGAGAATTGCCAATTTAAACAAAGAAATTAATGAAAACGAAAAGGAAGAAATTTATACGCTTTTAAAGAAAGTTTGGAACGACTTAAGAGATATAAGCCATAGCATGATCAACCATAATTTTAATCAAATCGGGTTCTTAGAGTCATTAGAAAATTTATTGTATAATATTCAAAAGACTGGCAAATACTCCACCAAATTACATATTGACGAAGAGGTAAATTTAGACTTCCTAGACAAAAGTGTAGATGTGATTTTATATAGAATGATTCAAGAAGTAATCAACAATATATTAAAACACGCTTCAAGTAATTCAATTGAAGTGAACATAGGGAAACAGAATCAGTTTTTAAAAATAGATGTTAAAGACAATGGAGTTGGATTTGATATTACTAAAGTTAAAGAGGGTAAAGTAGGGGTAGGATTAGACAATATTACTTCCCGAGCAAAATTAATTAATGCTTCTGTGAATATTAAAAGTGTAATAGGGACTGGAACTACCATTACAATACTCATAAAATCAAAACAAAATGAAAACAAAGGTAGCTTTAGTTGACGATCATGAATTGTTGAGATCTGGACTAGCAGGAATTATTAATTCACTAGGTGATTTTGAAGTTATGCTAGAAGCAGGGCATGGACAAGAATTCATCAACAAGTTAGATAAAGCTAATCTGCCTGATATTGTGATTTTAGACATAACTATGCCTATTATGGATGGCTATGAAACTGCTGCTTGGATTAGGAAGGAGCAGCCTACTATAAAAGTATTGGTCTTAAGTATGCTTACCAATGATATGGCAATCATCAGAATGCTAAGAAACGGAGTAAAGGGCTATATCATCAAAGACAGTAAACCTCATGTTTTTAGAGAAGCCATTGAATCAATACAAAAAAACGAGTTTTACGTTAATGAATTGGTTAGAGACAAACTCATCAATTATGTTTCCAATGAAGAGGATGAGGGCAAACAAACAGCATTGCTCCTAAATATATCAGAGCCGGAAGCTCAGTTTCTTCAACTACTCTGCGCAGATAAATCTTACAAGCAAATCGCAGATGAAATGTGTATTAGTGTAAGAACCATTGATAATCATAGGGATAACTTATTTAAAAAATTAGAAATCAAAACAAGAGTAGGTTTGGTTTTATTTGCAATAAAACAAGGCATCGTAAATATCTATGAATAAATAGATTGGTTATATTTAATCATGCGTAAGCAATTATATTTATCATGTATTATTTTTAGTTTCTTAGGCCTTACATTAAATGGGCAATGGAGAGAACATCTTAGTTACCAAAATACCCTTCAGGTAATAAGCGGAGATAAAATTTATGCTGCAACAACTGCTGCATTATTTTCGGTAGATAATTCACTAGAAATAAATAGATACCATAAAGTAAATGGGTTAAGCGATATTGGAGTTCAACAAATTGGATGGGACAGACAAACCGAACAATTAATTATTGCCTATAAAAACAGTAACCTTGATATACTAAAAGGTGGTATAACTAGAAATATAAGTGATATTCAAAAAAGTACCATAAGCGGCAACAAAACAATTCAAGCGATTTATGCCTCGGGAGGAACCGCATTTTTATCAACAGGTTTAGGAATAATTCTCGTTAATCTCTCGAAATATGAAATTAGAGATACATGGATAATTGGGAACGGAGGCAAACAAATAGGAGTAAATGCATTTTCTGAAGACAATCAACATTATTATGCTGCAACAGATGAGGGACTAAAAAAAATCCCCAAATCAGGCCTTGATCCCGCAAATTTTAGAAACTGGGAATCGGTTGCAGGGCCTACTAATGGAAGAATAAACTTCGTTGGTATAATCAATAATCAACTCCTTATCGCAAAAAATGACAGCCTCTTTATTCAAGAAAATAATCAATGGAAATTATTATTTCAAGAATCTAATTGGAAAATAAACCATACCGGAATTAGCAATAACAAAATTACAGTTTGCTTAAGAACACCATCAGGAAATTCTAAAGTAATTATCTTAAACTTAAATGGAAGCATCGAAAAAACAATTTCAGCTCCAGGAATTATTTCTAACCCAACAGCAGCTATTATAGAAAATTCAACCCTGTGGGTTTCAGATTTATTTGGTGGACTATCCTCTTTTGATAGAACAACTGAAAGGTATATACCCAATGGGCCAATAGGTATATCCAGCGGTGAATTTGCTTTTCATAAAGAAGTCCTTTTTCAAGGGGCAGGCGCTGTGAATGCCGCTTGGAACTATCAATACAATAGAGAAGGTATTTTAACATACAAAGAAGGAATCTGGTCCAATATGGGTGCATTTAATACGCCCATATTAGATTCAGTGCTCGACATTATTACATTAGCAATTGATCCAAGAGATGGTACAATTTGGGGAGGCAGTTATGGAGGGGGATTGATAAAGAAAACCAATAACCAAATTCAAGTTTTCAAACAAAATAATAGCAGCTTACAAGCGGCCATTGGCGACCCCGGAAATATAAGAGTAAGTGGATTGGCATTTGATAGGAATAATCATTTATGGATAAGCAATTATGGTGCACCACAAGCACTTAAGCTTAAGACAAAAGAAGATAAATGGGTGGGATTTTCTATTCCATTTAATTTAATAGAAAATGCAACAGCTCAAATAATTGCCGATGACTTCGAACAATTATGGATTCAAAGTCCTAAAGGCAATGGATTAATTCTGTATAAATATGGGAATAATATTGAAACAACAGGAGACGATCAATGGAAACAATTTAAACAAGGGGTTGGAAATGGGAACCTTCCATCAAATAATGTTTTAAGCCTTTTAAAAGATAAAGACAATAATATTTGGATAGGAACTGATGATGGAATAGGAATTATTACTTGTGCAAGTAGTCCATTCAGCGGTTGTGAAGCAACCCTTCCAATTATTCAACAAGATCAATTTGCAGGCTTCCTATTCAAGGGAGAACAAGTGCAGTGCATGGCAGTAGACGGAGCTAATCAAAAGTGGATAGGTACACAAAATGGTGTTTGGTTATTAAGCGCAGATGCAAAAAAAATTATCCATCATTTTACAGTTGCTAACAGCCCATTATTAAGTAACGATATCAAAAAAATAGGCATCGATCCAATTACTGGTGAAGTATACTTTGCCACATTTAATGGCTTATGTAGCTATAGGGGCGCCGCAACTGAACCAAAAGAAAATCTTAATAATATTTTGGTTTTCCCAAATCCAGTTCCGCCATTACACAATGGACCAATTGCTATCAGGGGATTAACGGAGAATACCATCGTAAAGATTACTGAATTAAACGGAAGAATGGTTTTTCAATCAAGAAGCTTAGGAGGACAAGTAGTTTGGAATGGTAGAGACTATTTAGGAAATAAAATAGCTTCAGGAGTTTATCTTGTGTTTGCAAGAGATGAGAAGGGAAATGAGAATATGATCACTAAAATTGTAATAACCAGCGGAAGATAATGCAACTTAACCTTCAATCAGAAAGACTATCCATTAGAACATTAACCATAATAGATGCTGGGTTTATGCTGCAGTTAATGAATAGCCCTAATTGGATTAAAAATATTGGAGATAGAAGAGTTACAAATAAAACGGAAGCCAGTAATTATATCTTAAACAAAATTATTCCTAGTTACAAAAAGTATGGGTTTGGATTATTTCTTGTTTGTTTAAGAGCGCATAAAAAACCAATCGGCATTTGCGGAATAATACAACGAGCGGGATTAAAAACACCTGATTTAGGATTTGCAATGTTACCAGAAATGGAAGGTCAAGGATTTGCAACTGAAGCCAGTAAAGTAGTGATTCAATTTGCAAGAGAAGTGCTAGACTTATCTACACTAGCTGGAATTACCAAACCAGATAATATAGCATCAATTAGCGTACTAAAGAAGGTAGGAATGGAATTTGAGCAATCAGTACAACTACCGGAAGACCCAACTACTTTTTCACTTTATACTATGGTTTTGCATAAGGCAGTCTTGTAATCATTTCAGCTTTAGCATATCCATCAAGACCAATGGAAACCAGAGAGCCTGCCGCAGCAAGGTCTAAAAATCCGTCAGCAGCAATTATTGATTCCTCCATAAAAACAGACTTTAATTGCCCAATAACAAAAAAAGTATTGTTGTAATGAATAGGAGTAATTTCTACTAATTCCATTTCATAACGAACCATTGATTCTTTTACAAAAGGTGCAATAATTCCAGGCTCATAGCATTCACTTAAACCAGTTGCTTCAAACTCATTTACTTCAGGCAAATATTTAGCACTACACTGATGGGCCTTATTCAAAAAAGATTCATTAATATGATTGATTGTATAACACTTTGTATGCTCAATATTAGCAATGGTATCCGGCGCTGCAGCAATAGGTCTATTTATATATCCAATTAAAGCCGGATCTGCACCTAAGTGCACGATACTGCTAACAACAGATAAATTGGGAACACCTGAACTACTGATAGATCCAATCAAACTAACAGGCTTGAACCCTGTTAAACAATTAATAAAGTTGGCTCTATAAAACCTTTCCCAGGTTTTTATTTCTTCAATCAAAAATTGACGCATAAATATATAAGGACTCAAAGTCCAAATTGTTGACTAGTCTTTATCCGCTTTTTCAATGGGTTTATAAAATGCAGCCCTTTTTGGACCCGGAAATGGTATATGATCTCCTTTTAAACCATGCCATAATACTTTATTAAATTCTAAGTCAGGAACCGCATCTTCTTTAGCTAAATTAAATTGCTCAGATCTTCTCTGCCATTCATTCCTTGCAGTATTCTTTTCTTTCAAATGAATAGTTGGTATTAATGCATTAAATGAATTTAAATTAGGCGTTGAAGTAAAACAACGCCACATAGGGGTGGCAGCAGCATCGTATTGACTCATTGGAGGAATACCCAAAATAAGTTCCATTGTTCTAAGTGCAGAAGAGGTAGAATACATGGTATGATCAACATAGCCGCGTTTTACAAAACCTCCTGCAACAAATGCAATGCTTCTATGTGCATCAACATGGTCAGCTCCATTTTGTGCATCGTCTTCAACAATAAAAATTGCAGTTTCTTTCCAAATAGGACTCTTGCTTAAATATTCAACAAATAGACCAACAGCAAAATCATTATCAGCCACATGCGCATAAGGAGTAGGCCTGCCTAACCTTAACCCTTCTGTATGATCATTAGAAAAACGAACTGAATTAAACTGCGGTACTTTATTAATTGCCAATAAAGAATCAAAATCTCTTTTCCATTGATAAAAACGGGTGGTATCCATTACCGAATTATTATATCCTGTAAAGTACTTGCAAAAATTTCCCTCAAGAACCGGAATATTGGCTTTATAGTTGTCTACAAATTCACCATAACTGCGAAAGCTCACACCAGCTTTTTTTGCATGATCCCAGAAAAATCCTCCTTTGTTATTGGCTACTTTTCTATTTCCTTCTCCATCATAACTACCTCCTCTTCCACCATAACTACTCACCCAACTCTTTTCTAAGAAATCTGTAGCATAAGCGCCCATCGTCCAGTTATGGCCATCCATACTTACTTCTCCATCAACATAAAAATTATCTAACAAAACAAAATTTCTTGCCAATGCGTGTTGATTGGGCGTAATATTTTCGCCAAACAAAGTAAGACGTGGATCACCGTTACCTTCTTTCATATCACCTAATACTTGGTCATAGGTTCTATTTTCTTTTATCACATAAAACACATATTTAATTGGGCTCTTATCACCTACTCGTCTAGGTATTGGATTTCCTGCTTCACCTTGTACTATTTTTTCTTTCACTTTATTGTAGGGTGTGTTCTGATAAACTACTTGAGAATACACACTCATTTGCTTGGGCGAAGGAATATTAATCACACTCATGGTGCCCATAAATAATCCTGCAATGTACTCAACCCCCTTCGGTTTATTCGGATCGCCCTCATGGTGTAATACAATTTGCTTATTGGCAAAAGGATTGGGACCATACACATTTGCTTTTGAAGAAAATCCTTTACCATTTGTTACGAATATTTTATTGCCTACCACTTTAACATTCGTAGGATACCAACCCACAGGAATAAAGCCTTTACTTTTACTTTGAACAGGTTTTGAAACATCATAAACAGCTAGGCAATTATTGTCTGCGTTGGCAACATACAAAGTTTTTTCATTGGCGGTTAAAGCCAAACCATTTGTTGTTGAACCATTGGGTGCGTCTGGATACAAAGCAACATTTAAAATTTCTACCACTTTTTGTTCCTTAGTATTTATGACAGAAACAGAATTATCATTTGCATTGGCAACATATAAAATTGTTCCTTTTTTATTTAATACCATTTCATTGGGATTATCACCCACTGGTATTTCAGCGAGCATTTTTCTTTGTGAAGTACTGAATTGGTACACTTTATCGCAACCCCAACAACTGATATAAAGAAATTCCTGATTAGGCGAAAGTACACAAGCATATGCTTCTCCGTCTAATGCTTGTTTATGAATAATTTGTTTATTTTTTAAATCAACTATATAGAGTTGGTTATCTTCTCTGGTAACAATATATAACAACTGTTTACTATCGTCAATAGCAATACCAGCAGGACTAACTTTATTAGGCCATTTTTTTCCTAAAACAATAGAGTCAGAAAGTGTCAGCTTATTATTTTCAATAGAAAAAATTTCAATTCGATTATTATGGCCACCCGAAGCATATAATTTTTTTTCATCTGCACTAAATGCAAGTCCATACCAACTGCGCTCTATAATTTTTGAATCCAATACTTTTTCGGTAATGGGATTGATCAATTGAATACTTTGAGTACCCTGACCATTATTGGTCACGGCCATTAACTGATTTGATTTACTAAGAACCATATTCAATGGCAGATCACCTAACGGGAAACTTCTCCCTATTGGTGTTAGCGCCCATCCATTAGGTAGGGTTACTTTTTTTGCAAGTAATTGTTGAACAGTTTGTGCATGTGCAAATGCAGAAACAAGTAGAAAAGCAGCTACAAAAAGTTTCCTGTACATAATGTTTAATTAAGGAAACTAAAGATAGCATTCTGTTAAACAGCAATTTACTGTTTACGATAAATTAATCTAAATAAATGCGGTTATTGCTTAGCAAACTCGTAACTCCGAACTGGCTTAAAAGTGAGCAATCCTCTTTCCCCAACAGAAACCCTGTATTGAATTTGCCTATACATCCCTGTTCGTTGAGCGCCAACAGAATCAGCTGTATAAATAGGGAACCTTCTCATTAATGTACCCTCCATTAAAGTAAATGAATCAAACCCTTTGTATCCAGTTCTTAACTTAGGATCGTCTACAATATCAGGAAAACCTATACCCGCAAAGCTTTCATTCTTAACCGAAGAAACACCCACCACAGTTCCTTTTTCATCTGTTCCATTCAAATAAATATAGATAACCAGATCAGGGTATAAATCATTATTTAAATCGTCCACTTCTGCTTTGCGTATACGGCCTTTAACTTCAAAGCTAACATCTCTAGCACCGCTACTAAATCCAATAGGACTAACGGTTACATAATTTTTTTCGTCGTTTTTGTTATTACATACCAACTTGAATCCTACATTCCCCAATTTCATGATGGTATCAATCTTTCTTGCTTGGGCATTCGAATAAATGCTTATAAAAACACCAAGACAAGTAAAAAGGAATAGTTTCTTTTTCATAATTGAATTTACATATTTCTTCGATATTGACCACCTACTGCATATAATGCATTGGTAATTTGCCCTAAAGAACAATACTTAACCGTTTCCATCAATTCAGCAAATAAATTCTCGTTATGAATTGCCGCCAACTGTAATTTTTCTAAAGCCTGTTTACTCTTGTCGTTATTCCTAAATTTAAAAGCGTTTAAGTTTTGGATTTGCTGTTCTTTTTCTTCAGTGGTACTGCGGATTACTTCACCAGGTAAAATGGTAGGACTGCCTTTTTTATTTAAGAAAGTATTCACCCCAATCAATGGCAATTCGCCTGTATGCTTTTTCGTTTCATAATACAAGCTCTCTTCTTGAATTTTATTTCTTTGGTACATTCTTTCCATTGCACCTAAAACACCTCCACGTTCAGAAATCCTATCAAATTCAGACAATACCGCCTCTTCCACTAAATCGGTTAATTCTTCAATGGCAAAACTTCCTTGAATAAAGTTTTCGGTATTGGCAGTTCCCAATTCTCTATTGATAATTAATTGAATAGCCATTGCCCTTCTTACACTTTCTTCAGTTGGTGTTGTAATGGCTTCGTCATAGGCATTGGTATGAAGACTATTGCAATTGTCATAAATCGCATACAAAGCTTGCAAAGTGGTTCTAATATCGTTAAAGTCAATTTCTTGAGCGTGTAAGCTTCTACCGCTTGTTTGAATATGGTACTTCAATTTTTGAGAACGGTCATTCCCCTTATATTTTTGCTTCATGGCTTTTGCCCATATCTTCCTAGCAACTCTACCAATCACACTGTATTCTGGATCCATTCCATTGCTAAAGAAGAAAGATAGATTTGGCGCAAAATCATCAATATGCATTCCTCTGCTTAGGTAATATTCTACAAATGTGAATCCGTTAGCCAAAGTAAACGCAAGCTGAGTTATAGGATTGGCACCAGCTTCAGCAATATGGTAGCCGCTAATACTTACACTATAAAAATTACGTACTTTCTGATCAATAAAATAAGACTGTACATCACCCATTAATTTTAGTGCAAACTCGGTTGAGAAAATACAAGTATTTTGAGCTTGGTCTTCTTTTAAAATATCTGCTTGTACAGTTCCTCTCACTTGAGAAAGTGCTTCTGCTTTTAATTGAGCATAAATATCTGCAGGTAACACTTCGTCTCCACTTACCCCTAATAGCCCAATACCTAATCCATTGTTTCCTTCAGGAAGTCTTTCAGGGGAAGAGGGATTATAATAAATGGGTCTTGGAGCTTTCTGGAACTTTTGTTCAATAATTGCATTTACTTCAGCCCATTTATCATTTGCACTAATCCATTTTTCGCATAATTGATCAATAGCTGCATTCATGAAAAATGCAAGTATAATTGGTGCAGGACCATTGATGGTCATACTTACAGATGTTTTTGCATCACACAAATCAAATCCACTGTACAATTTCTTAGCATCATCAACCGTAGCAATACTCACCCCACTATTGCCCACTTTCCCATAAATATCTGGGCGTGGATCTGGATCTTCACCATAAAGCGTTACACTATCAAATGCAGTAGATAAACGGATTGCAGGTTGGCCTAATGAAACATAGTGAAAGCGTTTGTTGGTTCTTTCAGGACCACCTTCGCCAGCAAACATTCTTGTAGGGTCTTCCCCTTGTCTTTTTAGTTCAAATACCCCAGCAGTATAAGGAAACTCACCAGGAATATTTTCTTGCAACTGCCATCTCAAAATATCACCCCAATCTTTGTATCTAGGCAAGATAACTTTTGATATTCTAGTCCCACTTAAAGATTGTGTCGTAAGTGGCTGTCTAATTGTTTTATTTCTTACTGTGTATTCAAAAAAATCAGCTTGGTATTTCTTTACTAATTCAGGCCATTGTTGAATCATTTTTTTGCAATCTGGATGGAGCGAAGACTCAAAGCCTGCAGCAATATTTTCTAATTCGTGTTTGGCAGCGCTATCAACAGGCAAAGATTGGATAGCACCAATCAATTGATACCATTTTGAAGCAATTAAACATTGTTCATTGGTCCACTCATTATAGCTTCTGTTTGCGTCTGCAATTTCGGCCAAATAACGCACTCTTTTAGGAGGTATAATCTGTGCTCTTGTTGTTGTTTCAGTTAAGCCAGCTTGGATAGCATTAGTCGATGAAAAATAAACACCCGTTTTTTCTTGAACGGTATTCATGATTTTACCAAACAATTGATTAATACCAACATCATTAAATTGTGCAGCAATGGTTCCAACCACAGGTAAATTTTCATCTACCTCTGCCCATAATTCATGGTTGCGCTTATATTGTTTACGAACATCATGCAATGCATCTAATGCCCCTGCTTTATCAAACTTGTTAATGCAAATAATATCTGCAAAATCAAGCATATTAATTTTTTCTAACTGAGATGCAGCGCCATACTCAGGCGTCATTACATATAAACTAACATCACAAAAATCTAAAATAGAAGCATCACTTTGACCCACTCCAGCAGATTCTAAAATGATCATATCAAAGCCAGCTACTTTACAAATATTGATGGCTTCTTGAACATGGGCACTCAACGCAGTATTGTCATCCCTAGTAGCCAAACTACGCATATAGGCCCTATTATGTGCAATTGCATTCATCCTAATTCTGTCTCCCAATAATGCACCGCCCGTTTTTTTCTTGGAGGGATCCACCGAAATAACTGCTATTGTTTTATCGATATAGGTATTCAGGTATCTTCTAACTATTTCATCTGTAACCGAACTTTTACCGGCACCTCCTGTACCAGTAATACCTAAAACAGGTATTGATTCTGTATCTAAAACAGTTACTTCAGAATTAACAGCTGATAAGCCATTTTCAGCCAATGTTATTTTTCTTGCAACAGATCTTATTTCTTTAACCTCCCCTAAGTTCAAAGGCTTATCTGTATTTGCATTTGAATTCAATTCAAAATCACATTGCTTCAACACATCTTCAATCATGCCTTCTAATCCCATGGTTCTACCATCATCGGGGCTATAAATTCGAGTAATTCCGTGATGGTGCAATTGATTAATTTCTTCAGGAAGTATCGTTCCTCCCCCTCCACCAAATATTTTAATATGACCACAACCATTTTGGTCAAGTAAATCTTTCATGTATTTAAAAAATTCTACATGCCCCCCCTGATAACTAGTAATGGCAATTCCTTGCACATCTTCTTCAATAGCACATTCTACTATTTCAGCTACACTTCTATTATGCCCTAAATGAATAATTTCTGCACCCTTAGACTGTAAGATCCTACGCATGATATTGATGGCTGCATCATGCCCATCAAACAAACTAGCTGCTGTTACAATTCTAACTTTATTCTTTAATGAAAACGCCATATCCTAATTTTTAAGCTGCGCAAAAATACTGCATAAATGCAAGGGGTGAACAACCGTTAGTTTTTTATTTGGTCAAAAAAAGGGGCTTTTGCATTATCTTGACATTTAAAGGATTTTTATGCGATTTAAAGTAGAAATAAACCAGGAACAGGCTCATCCAATATTTCAATTAATTGATACAAATACCGGTTGCATTGCAGAAATATTTGCATTTGGCGGAATCTTAAACGCTTTTCATGTTCCAGTAAATGGAAACAAATTTAACTGTATTGATGGATTTAGCTCTGTTGCAGAGGCCCAGGAAAGCATCACTAATGCATTTAAAAGTGCAAAAATAAGCCCATTTGTTTGCCGACTTCACAATGGAACTTACCATTTAAACGGTGAGCGATATACTATTCAAAAAAATTATTTAGGCAAGCATGCTTTGCATGGTCTAATTTATGATGCTGTTTATGAGTTAGAAAGCATCATTGAATCAGAAACTGTTGCAGGCATCCAATTAACTTATCATTATTCAAAAAATGATGCTGGCTATCCTTTTGGGTTTGATATTAGCTTACGCTGGGATTTAAGCCCTAACAACTCTTTAGCCGTTACTACTTGTATAAACCACCAAAATAAGGATGACATCCCCTTTGCTGATGGATGGCATCCCTACTTTACTTTAGGAGGCCCTATAGACCAATATTTTTTACAATTTGATTCAGAAACGCAGCTTGAATTTGATACAGATTTAATCCCCACAGGAAAAAAAATAACAGATAAACGGTTTATTGAAAAACACTCATTAAATGAAATTTTTCTAGACAATTCTTTCGAATTAGCCCCCAATGGAAAATGCGTGCTTAGCAATAACCAATTCGAATTAAAAATTATACCAGACGAAAATTATCCAATTTTACAAGTGTATACGCCTGATCACAGAAATAGCATTGCAATTGAAAACTTAAGTGGTGCTCCGGATAATTTTAACAACGGTATAGGATTATTGATGTTGGCACCTAATAATGAATATCAATTCAAGACAAGCTATCAATTAACAATATTATAAATCTACTACAGCAGTCATAGAAATTTCAACATTCACTCCTCTAGGTAATCCCTTTACAGCAACCGTTTCTCTTGCAGGAAAATCGCCGTTAAAATAAGTGCCATACACTTCATTTACTTCGGCAAATAACGACATATCACTTAAGAAAATCGTTGTTTTTACAACGTGTTCAAAAGATAACTTAGCTTCTTTCAATACTGCTTCAATATTCTTCATTACTTGGTGGGTTTCAGCAGCAATAGTATCTTGTACTAATACACCTGTTGTTGGATCAAAAGCAACTTGACCACTTAAAAAAACAAAACCGTTTGCCTTAATTGCTTGATTATATGGGCCTATAGGCGCTGGGGCATTTGATGTTTTTACCACTTGTTTAGACATAGATTATTTTTGTAAGAGCAAATTGCTGTATTTTAATCAACCTACCAACCTAAATTTGCACCCCAAGCCTTTTTATGCAAATAATTATCAAAGCAACGGATGAAATCTTTTCAATCTGGACCAATAAGTTTAAGATTGGTGAACATGAATTCATCCAATACAATTCTTTATCAACCGCTATTACCGACGCTGATTTATTTATCGACACCTGTTTTGAAGAGGAAGGACCAGCGTTTCTATCCGTTACAACAACCCTAGTTTTAGTAAATGCGGTGATAACTACTTCTAAAAAAATGCCTGAAAATTTTGTTAGATACAATGGCTGGGGTGGTTTTTTTACACAGTCAAAAATGGAAATTGCTGGCAACGAAGAAACGGTAAAAAAAGCCATTGATTTATTGACTCCCTTAGGTATTGAAACTGTTGTAGCTGCTGATGAAGTTGGAATGATTTCCCCAAGAGTTGTATCAATGATTATTAACGAAGCTTTTTTTGCAATACATGAAGAAGTGAGTTCTAAAGAAGAGATTAATACAGCAATGAAATTAGGAACCAATTATCCTTTTGGTCCATTTGAATGGTGCGATAAAATTGGGCTGAATAATATTAAAATGCTTTTGGCTGAACTTGCTAAAAATGATCTGCGCTACACAATTGCACCAGCACTTAAAATTAACTAAACAATGGCATTACTGCTAAATATTGATACTGCTACAAGCTATGCTGGTGTGTGTATTAGTAAGGATAATACCATTTTGGCTTCTCGGTCTCATCACCAACAAAAAGACCATGCTGCATTTTTGCAGCCAGCTATTCAAGAAATCTTGAAAGAAGCAGCTATTTCGCTAAATGAAATAGACGCTGTTGCTGTTACTGGCGGGCCAGGTAGTTATACAGGCATACGGGTAGGACTAGCTTCTGCTAAAGGAATTTGTTATGCATTAAATAAACCATTAATTATTGTGAACACATTGGCAGTAATTACCGCTGCTGCATTAGAGAATACCCAAAAAACAGTACTTGAAGGAGATACTGTATTTTATGCAATGATAGACGCTAGAAGAATGGAAGTTTTTGCTGGAATTTACAACCAGGAGCTATTAATATTAAAAAATCCGCATGCTTTAATACTAGATCATCTCTTTTTTGAGGGGTTAATTTGTCATTCTAAAGTAATTTTTTGTGGAGATGGTGCAAAAAAGCTTGAGCAATTTACCCTACCATTCAACTATAGTATTGATAATTCACAACACAATGTAAATCATATGGTTATGATATCAGAAGCTGAATTTAAGGCGCAAAAATTTGCTGATTTAGCCTACGCAGAACCGCTTTATATTAAAGAGTTTTATCAACCAACAAGGTCTTAAAAACGATTGAGGAAAAACTAATGTGAATAACTATAGTGTATACATTGTAAAAAAGCTAACTTTGTATAAGTCATAATACCCCCAATATTACTAGACATGAACGCAACTATTCAATTTATTCAGTTAACAAATGGCGCAGAGCCTGTGAAGATAGATTTCCTCCAGGCCAAGAAGGCATCTTTGATCCTTCGCTCCATTAACCACAAGCTTCGACAGCAAATCA
>JBMLPQ010000057.1:0-19335 GCA_049242025.1 Sediminibacterium sp. | reverse complement strand
AATACTCTCTGCAATATCTTCTGCATCTACTTCTTCTTTTAATAATCTTTTTTCAGAAGAATTTAATAACTGTTCGGTTACAGAAGCAATCAATGTTTCCTGTTCTTTTACTTTACCATAGCGGATTTCAGCAACTTTACCATATTCACCATTTCTTTCTGCTTGTTCTGCCTCCTGTTTTAATTGCTCAATTTTAGCTTTAGCTGTTTGAACTTTTTCTACTAGCTCTTTTTCTTGTGTCCATTTTGCTTTTAAGGTATCCCGCTCAACAGCCAAATTGCTTATTTCAATATTGAGCTCTCTTAATTTATCCTCGTCGTCTTCACGCTTAATCGCTTCTCTTTCAATTTCGAGCTGCCTGATTTGTCTTTCTAATTTATCTAATTCTTCGGGCATCGAATTCATTTCGAGTCTCAATTTTGCAGCACTCTCATCAATTAAGTCAATGGCTTTATCTGGTAAAAAACGATCCGTAACATAACGATTCGATAATTCAACAGCAGCAATAATCGCTTCATCCTTTATACGAACATGGTGATGTGTTTCGTAACGATCTTTTAATCCACGCAAAATAGAAATTGCATCTTCAACAGTTGGTTCATCTATCACGACTTTCTGGAATCTTCTTTCTAATGCCTTGTCTTTCTCAAAATATTTTTGGTACTCATTTAAAGTAGTTGCACCAATTGCACGCAATTCTCCTCTAGCTAAAGCGGGTTTTAAAATATTAGCTGCATCCATGGCACCTTCTCCACCGCCAGCACCAATAAGGGTATGTATTTCGTCGATGAATAAAATAATATCGCCATCACTAGAAGTTACTTCTTTTACAACCCCTTTTAATCTTTCTTCAAACTCGCCCTTGTATTTTGCGCCAGCAATTAATTGTCCCATATCTAACCCATAAATCACTTTTGATTTTAGGTTTTCAGGAACATCTCCATTTACAATACGCATTGCAAGCCCTTCAACAATGGCCGTTTTACCCACCCCAGGCTCTCCTACTAGAATAGGATTATTTTTAGAACGTCTGGTTAAAATATGTAGTGTTCTTCTTATTTCTTCATCTCTACCAATAACTGGATCTAGCTTACCCTGCCTAGCCATATCATTCAAGTTTTTAGCAAACTTGTTTAGCATATTAAGCTGGGTTTCTTGTGCTTGAGACTGAATAGTATCGCCCTTTCGCAAATCTTTAATTGCAGTAGTTAATCCTTTTTCGGTTAATCCTGCACTTTTTAACAATTTACCAGTAGCATCATTCATTTGAACCAATGCCATCAGTAAGTGCTCAGGAGTGATGAATTCATCTTTAAATAAACCCATCACTGAATTTGCTTTTAACAATGCATTACTAAAATCTCTACCCGCATTTTGAGCAGGTTCTCCATCTTGAATTTTGGGTAGCTTATTAATCTGCTCCAATAGCTTTGATTCTAAAAAAGAAGGATTCACATTATTCTTCTTCAACAGAAAATCAATTGCGGAATCCTTTTCTGCTAACAAGGCTTTTAACAAGTGATCTGTTTCAATAGATGGATTGCTATTGGTATAAGCAACTTGTTGAGCAGCCTGAATGGCTTCTTGGGCTTTGATGGTATAATTGTTCAGATTCATAATTGTATTGATTAACTTAACTTTATACTATCAATCAAACTATAATCCAAGCCAACAATTCGGAAATTATGTCGCTAAAAAAACTTAAAACATGCGCAATAGTCAGTATAGCAACGGCTTTTATGTTAATATTTCAGCCCTCCCATGCACAATTTAATTTTCAAAGCTTAGAAACAGCAATTGCCGCATCAAATAAAGAGTTGGGGAAAGAGTTTGTAATCATGGTGTACAAAGACGGTAAAATTATTTTTTCCAAATCTGCTGGTGAATTCACTCCAAAATCCCAAGCGCCTATTGCGAGTAGCAGCAAATGGCTAACTGCTGCCCTAATTATGGCATTGGTAGACGATGGTAAAATTTCGCTTGACGATAAAATTAGTAAGCACTTGCCCATTTTTACGAAATACAGCAAAGGTTTTATTACCATTAGACAATGTTTAAGCCACTTAACAGGTATAGAATCGGAACCGATTAAACTTGCAAATTTTATAAAACGAAATAAATACAATAGCCTTGAAGAAGAAATAGAAGAATTTGCCTCTAAAAGAGAAATTGTTTCCAATCCTGGTTTAGAATTTAGGTACAGCAATGTGGGCATGAATATAGCAGGCAGGTATATTGAAGTAGCATTAAGAAGGGGCTTTGAACAATTGATGCAAGAAAAAATATTAAGACCACTTCAAATGAGAGGTACTAATTTTTCTAGTTTAAATGCTATAAACCCTTCGGGTGGAGCACAATCAACTGCAAACGACTTAACTAATTTTTGCTCGATGCTCTTAAACAAAGGAATGTTTAATGGCAAGCGTGTTTTATCGGAAGAGTCTGTAAAATTATTATTGCAAACACAAACTACTTCTTCTATGATTAAGTACGCACCAAAATCGGCAGAGGGATATAATTACGCATTAGGTTCATGGGTTCTTCAAACAGACCAAAATGGAAATGCAACTGTATTAGCTAGCCCTGGATTATTTGGAACATGGCCAATGATAGATTTATGTAGAAACTACGCAGTTGTTTTTTTTGCAAAAGAATTATTGTCTGAAGAAAAGAAAGAACTGTATTTAAAATTGAAAAATATTATTGACGAACAAATAGTGGCCAACTGTAATTAATGTTGCAAATACAATCAAATACACAATTTGTAAAATCACTTTCCAATGAGTTGGGATTTTCCTATTGCGGCATTGCTAAAGCTGAGCAACTAACAGAAGATGCCAGAAAGCTAGAACAATGGCTGAACAAGGGTATGCATGGCAAAATGCAATACATGGAAAACCATTTTGACCTTAGAACAGATCCAACAAAATTGGTGCCTGGTGCGCTTTCAGTGATTACATTGTTGAAGAACTATTATCCCTCAGAACAACAAAAACCCAATACACCACATATTGCCAAATATGCATGGGGTAAAGATTACCATGAAGTAATCAGGACTACGCTTAAAACATTTTTAACTGGATTGAGAGAAAAAATAGGCGACATTAATGGAAGAGGTTTTGTAGACTCTGCTCCTGTTTTAGAAAGAGCATGGGCAGTGAAATCAGGATTAGGATGGGTAGGCAAAAATGGCAACCTTATACATAAAAATGCAGGATCTTTTTTTTTCATTGCTACATTAATTGTAGATATCCCCTTAGTATACGACGACGCATTGGTAAAAGATTATTGCGGTACTTGTACCAAGTGCATCACAGCATGTCCTACAGACGCTATTTTACCCAACAAGCAAATTGATGGAAGTAAATGTATTAGCTATTACACCATTGAATTAAAAGATGCAATGTTAAATGAAGGCATGAAAGATCAATTTCAAAATTGGTTATTTGGTTGTGATATCTGCCAAGATATTTGCCCTTGGAATCGATTTAGTAAACCGCATCAAGAACCTTCATTTGAACCAATCCCTGCAATATTGAATTTAAGCACCAGTGAATGGGAAGATCTTACAGAGGAAACTTTTAAAACCGTTTTCAAAGAAAGTCCTTTAAAAAGAGCAAAATTTAGTGGAATTAAAAGAAATCTTCGGATGATTCAGTCCCAATAAACCGCAAAACAGCCGTTTTTTGCGGTTTTCCCCCAGTTATTCACCATATATATAAACAAAACCAAGATATTCCCGCACATATTATATATTTATACTGTTATTCAAAACCCAAAACGATACGCATATGAATGTTAACAATGGCAAGGCCAATGTTTTATCGAAGTTGTGCTTCCTTCTCTTCGGTATTGCATTGTCAATTGGCTTGCAAGCCCAAACAACCATTAAAGGAAAAGTGACGGATAGCAAAGGACTTCCAGTGCCTGGTGCATCCATTACTATTAAAAACTCTGGTGCTGGAACAGCTTCTTCTGTTGATGGTACCTATCAGTTTATTGTAAACCTTAAACAAGGTAAATACGATGTAGTAATTTCTTCTGTAGGATTTAGGTCTGCAGAAAAGAATTTAACCATCACTGCTACTACTGGCAGCTTCAGTTTTGATGCTGCATTAAGAGAAGATGCAACTGGTTTAGATGAAGTAGTAGTAACTGGTACATCTCAGGGTACTACTAAAAAGCAATTGGGAAACTTTATCGGTACTGTTAAAGGAAGTCAAATTAACAATGCTGGTTCTCCTAATGCAATTGCTTCTTTACAAGGTAAAGTACCGGGAGCACAAATCACACAAAACTCAGGAGACCCTGCAGGTGGTATGAGTGTTAAATTACGTGGTGTAAGCTCTATCTCTGGTTCATCAGATCCATTGTATATTATAGACGGAGTTATTTTAAATAATTCCAATGCTAGAGTTACCAATGCAATGAGTGATTACGATGGTTCTGGAGCGGTAGGTCAAAATAGAATGGTTGATATTAACCCAAATGATATTGATCGTATTGAAGTATTGAACGGTGCTGCAGCAGCTGCTATTTATGGTAGCCGAGCAAATGCTGGGGTAGTTCAAATCTTTACAAAAAGAGGATCTACTGGTGCACCAAAAATCACATTTAGTTCTAAAGTAAATACCAATTCATTGAGAAAGCGTTTGGTGTTTAATAATGCTCCTACCAAGTTTGGTGGACCTACTGATGGACCTGGTGCATTAACACAAGACATCTTAACACCCGCACTAACCAATACAACTCCTGTTACTCGTTACGATTATCAAGATGACATTTTTAGAACAGGAATGGGTACCGACAACAACGTATCCATCACTGGTGGTCAAGACAAAATGCGTTATTTTGCTTCTTTAAACTACAATACCAATCAAGGTATTATTAGAGGAACAGACAATACCCGTTTTGGATTCAGATTAAACTTAGACAACAAAGTTAACAACTGGTTTAGCTGGAATGCTGGTATCAATTATACCAATAATGCTACCAACGAATTACCTGATGGTAATAGTTTCTTCTCTCCAATTAACTCAATGACCATTATTGGAAACTTCCATAATATTCGCGCAAGAGATGTGAATGGAAATTTACAAGCTGTAGGTGAAAGAGGACGTGTAAATCCTTTGACTATTATTAACGAAATCAAACAAAGAAACGTTACCAATAGAACCGTTTCAAATGTTGGATTTAAGTTATTCCCTGTTAAAGGTTTAGTGATCGACTACACTGCAGGTTTGGACAATATTGCACAAAACGGAACCACCTTTATTCCTCCATATCCTTACAATGCTAGCCCCGGATTTTATGGTGGCGGTGCAACATTAGACCCAACTTTAAACGGTTATGCTAGTGCAGCAAGTTTTAACTCTACGTTCTTTAACCACGATTTAAACTTCACCTACACTACACAAATAACCAATAAATTGTCTTCTGTAACACAGTTTGGTTATTCTGAGCAGTACGAGAAAGCACAATTTATTTTAGCGCAAAGCCGTGGTTTATTACCGGGTATTTCTACTGCAACCGGCGGAAGTACTTTATTGCCTAATTCTGATGGAAGAAGTGAAAGATCCATTCGCGGTTTCTTCTTACAACAAAACTTTAAATTCAACAACCAATTATTCGTAACCGTTGCAGGTAGAATTGATGGATCATCTGTATTTGACAAGAATAATAGAAACTTCTTCTACCCTAAAGTAAGTGGTAACTATATTATCTCTGAAACTGAATTCTTCAAGAATTCATCTTTAGCAAAAACAGTAGACGTGTTTAAGATTCGTGCAGCTTATGGTGAAAGTGGAAACTTAACTGGTATTGGAGCGTACGATCGTTTTAATATCTACAATATCTCTCCTTTCTTAGGAAGAACCAGTTTAACTTCTCCTTCTGCAACAATCAGTTCTGATTTAAAGCCTGAGCGTCAGAAAGAATTAGAAATTGGTACAGACATTGCTTTATTAGGCAATAGATTACAAATCACTTTTAACTATTACAACAAAAAAGTAACAGACTTATTGGTACCAAATATTACCAATGCACCAAGTTCTGGTTTCCCAACAGCTACCAAGAATGTAGGTTCACTAAGCAATAGAGGTTTTGAAATTATGGTTACTGCAGTTCCTATCAAAAACAAAAACTTTTCATGGGAAATCACTGGTAACTTTAATAAGAACAGAAATAGAATTGAAAACTTAGGTGTTCCATTCATCACATTTGCAGCGCCAACAGGTGCGGTATTTGCATTGATTCCTGGATTTGATGCCCCAGTATTCTATTCTACTTTCTTTGCTAGAAATGCCAACGGAACAGAAGTAAAGAATGCAGCAGGTATTCCTGTAACTGCAAGAGGACCTGTTGCCAATGGTCAACCATTTGGTACTCCAACTTTAGACCCTGCAACAGGCTTACCATTTACTACAGGACCTAATTCTACTATTTTAAGATCGGTGCTAGGTTCACCTAACCCAACTTACACTGCAACATTAATTAACAGCTTCACTTTCAAAAAGTGGACTTTTGGTTTCCAATTAGACAGAGTAGCTGGCGTTGAAGTATTTAATGCAGATTTCAGAACAAGACAAGGAGTTGGTAACGGAAGTGAACTTGCTCAAAGAGAACATAAAGGAGAAATTCCAAGAGGATATATCAGCAGTACTTATGGAATTGAAGAGTGGAGAGTAGATGATGGATCTTTCACCAAATTGCGTGAATTATCATTAGGCTATGCATTTGGCAAAGTGGGCAATTTATTCAACAACCTAACTGTAACGCTAACCGGAAGAAACTTAATATCATGGGACAACTACAGAGGATACGATCCTGAAACCAACGCTACCGGACAAAGCAGTTTGTTCAGAGGGGTTGACTTTGGTAACGTACCTATTCCGAGAACTTTCCAATTCGGTGTTGTAGCAAATTTCTAAACCCATCAAACTAGTTAACATGAAAAAATTATTATTGATTATTTTATCCGGAGTAAGTTTGGTTGGATGCAAGCAAGACTTTACCAACCCCGGAGCAATTGGCGATACAGATGCATTTTCTACGCCAAGAGGATTAGCAGGTGTTGCTGTTGGATTACAAAGCGTTTACAGCAATGGAAGACTTAGCCCGGTATACAACGGCATTACAGCGGCAGGAGCATTAACCAATGAGTTTAGGTTAATGAATGCCGGAAACATAGATGAATTTCAACTTTTCACAGGTGGAGCAGTTGTAGACAATTTAAATGGCATTGTAGGCAATATGTGGACTTGGAATAACAAGATCATTTATGATGCAGACAATGTGATTAATGGTGCCAATAAATTAGGAGATAAAGCTTATGCTTCTGGTTTAATTGCTTATGCAAGTATTTTCAAAGCAATGGCTATTGGTAATTTATCAATGTTCTTTGAACAAATCCCTGCTGCACCAGGAACACAAACCACACCAGCAACATTCCAAAGCAGAGCTGATGGATTTAGAAGAGCAGTTACCACATTACGTGCAGCACAAACAGCATTAGGTGCTAATGCCCCTAGCGCCGCGTTTTTTGCTAACGTTCCTACTTCAGTGAATACTGCATTCTTTAACAATACCATCAATGCCTTGATTGCGCGTTACAGCTTGTTTGCAGGAGATTTTGCAGCTGCAATTACTGCGGCAAATGCAGTAGACCTCAATTTTAATGGTGCTATTTTAGGATACGATGCTATTGTAACCAACCCTATATTTACTACGGCAACTGCAACCAATAACGTGTTTCAAATTCAGGATTCAACATTAGGTTTACCTACTGCTTTAGCGCCAGATTTGAACGATCAGCGTATTCCTTTTTACACATCAATCAATCCTACTATCTTGCCACGTCATAGAATCAGAGGATTCTTTAGCGCGCCAACACAAGCCATTCCAGTGTATTTACCAGACGAAATGCGTTTAATTAGAGCAGAATGTTTTGTAAGACAATCAGCACCTAATTTAACAGCAGCCGTTGCTGAAATTGACGCTGTAAGAACCCAATTACCTAGTGCCGATCCATATGGCGTAGGTGGAGGATTAACTGCTTATAGTGGACCAGTAACCACTGCAGCATTAATTGATGAGATTTATCGTCAACGCTGTATTGAGTTATGCATGAGCGGAATGAGATTAGAAGACAATAGAAGATTAGGCCGTCCTGCTGGAGAAAGAAGAAGAACCTTCTTCCCTTATCCTAGTAGAGAACGAGATAACAACCCAAATACACCGGCAGATCCTGCCAACTAATAAAGTTGTTCCCCCAATTGTTATGTAACAAAAAAAGCCCCGATCGATTTATCGATTCGGGGTTTTTTAATTTCAGTAGTTTTTTATTTTTCTAGATTTTTCTTGAGGGATTGTAAATTCTGTTCCATCATTGTCCCCATGATTTTGTCGTTCATCATAGAAGAAAATCGCTCCCAAGGGTACCAGCCTATTTGCTGTACAAATTGCCATTGCACCACCACAAATTCTTGACCAATATTTCCTCCAATCAAACGAATCGTACTTAGCTGTTGCTGGCCATTTAAACTAGTCCAAGTAGACACAATAGTAGAGTCGGTGATTTGGGTAACTTGAACCAAAGAGTTGCCTAATTTGGCTTTGCTTGCAGATTCTATTGAAACAGAAGCGTCATTCATGCCATTCACCCAAAGAGGCCACTGCCGAATATCAGTTATTTTATTTTTTATAGAATCCTTTGGGGCTTTAATATCTACTGCTCTAGAAACAAGCACAGTGGCCGGAAACAAAAGACCAATTAAAGTAATAATCACCCCTAGTACCAAAACACTTATAAAGCCCAGCTTGATTAATTTCATACTATTCCCATTTAAAGGTTTTAAAAGCAACTATGTAAACAATCACAATCCAAATACCCAACACCCCTAACTCATAACCACAGTCCTTTAAACCAGCCCCTTCAAAAGCAATATTGCGCATGGCATTATTAAAATGCGTTAAAGGCAACATGCGCGAAATGGGTTGCAACCAAGTAGGAAAATTATCTATAGAAAAGAAAGTACCCGCTAATAAAAACTGAGGCAATGTAATCAAGTTAGCAAAAGGAGGAATCGTACTTTCATTTTTAGCTACACTACTTACAATAAAACCAAAGCCCATAAATAAAATCAAAGCAATAAAACTAAGCACCATGATTTCGGCAAAAGTAACGAGGCCATTTACTAAAGTAAAATGAAAAGCATAATGGCCTACTAAAATAATGATAACAGCAGTAAGCATTTGAAAAATTACCCTACTCAAAGCTTCCCCTAAAACAATATAAGATCGTTTAATGGGCGTAGCATAAAAACGCTTTAATACGAGCTGCTGCCTTAAATTAAAAAACAAAAAAGCCACACCAAAAACACCCGCACTTAACAAAGAAAAACCCAATTGACCTGGTAAAATAAAATCAATGGTTCTATATATTCTTCCCGGGATTTTCTTAACATCCTTACTAACGGTAGCAATCGTAGGGGTTGATGGAAACCGCTGCTGGTTGATTCCACTAATCAGTGCATTCAGAATAGATTGAAGCACCTGAACATTCTGCGGATTGGCTGCTTCAGAACTGGTTAACTGAATGCTATAAGGCACTGCAGCATTGGGCTGCGAAACAATATTGATTAATGCGGAAATTCTTCCTTTTTCTAAATCTTCTTGTAAAGGAGCTCCTTTTTTAGCAACCACTTTAATACCCGGAATAGATTTCAAACTTTGATAAATAGGATTCAGGGTATCTGTTTGTTCTGCAAAAGCAATATTAACACTCACCCTTCCCCCACTTCCAATAAAGCCAAACACCAGAATAAAAATCATGGGAAAGGCAATACTAAAAATTACCGCAGAAGGACTTCTAAAAATAGACCTTAAACTCCCTTTGGTAATGGCCAACATGGCCTGCAATTGGCTATACGGTTTACTCATCCTATTTATTTTGAGCAAATCTATTGTATATTAACCATAAAGGGAATCCTTGCTTGAGGAACACCCACCATCTGCTTAACTTGTTTTAATTCTCCTAATACTTGTAAAACCGCAGGATCAATCTGTTCTTTCATTAGTTGAGTAGAAACAGACTTTTTATACCCACCCATTAATTGCTCAATAAAAGTTTTTTTCTCGGGATATTCTCTCAATTTAATATCAGACTTTTTAATATCCGCCATACGTGCTGCGCAATCAATGGCATCTTGCAAACCACCTACTCTATCGGTTAAACCAATCTTTTTTGCACTGGTACCAGTCCACACACGGCCTTGCGCAATACTATCAACCGCAGCAATCCCCAATTTTCTACCATCGGCAACCCTCGCTAAAAAAGTAGCATAAATACTATCCACAGAAGATTGAAAATACCTTTTTTCATTGTCGTTTAAAGGCTTACTCACATCGCCCATATCTGCATAAGGTGCGGTTTTAACCCCATCAAAAGTGACCCCAATTTTATTCTTAAAAAAAGATTGCATATTTGGCACAACACTAAAAACCCCAATAGAACCAGTAATGGTATTGGCATTTGCAAAAACAGAATCTGCATTACAAGCAATATAATATCCGCCAGAAGCCGCCACATCACCCATACTTACTACAACAGGCTTCTCTTTTCTAATTAAAGAAACTTCTCTCCAAATTACTTCGCTCGCTAAAGAACTTCCACCGCCAGAATTAATTCTAAAAACAACCGCTTTAATAGATTTATCTAAACGAATTTTACGAAGGATATTTTTATAACTATCACTCCCAATCATTTCATCATCCCCTTGGCCAGAAACAATATCACCATTCGCAAAAACCAAAGCGATTTTGTCGCTACCTCCCGAAGCATAATCTGCAGCTTGCGCATAATCGGAAAGACTTACAAAGTTGATTTTGGTTTTAATATCCTGTCTTAATTTTTTACTGATGCTGGCTTTAATTTGATCATCATATTTTAAATCGTCTACCAAACCATATTTCTTAGCATCATGTGCAGTTTGCACCAAACCCTTTACAGCCAAGCTTCTTAATACAGCAGTGTCTTGGTTTCTAGACATTGCAGCAGCTTGTAAAAAATGGGTATACAAATCGCCTAACCAAACACCAGTTTGTAGTTTATTGGCATCGGTCATTTTGGTTTCACGAAGTGGTTCAGTAGCACTTTTAAATTTACCCGCATAAAAAATTTGTGGTTGAATCTCTAACTTATCTAACATGCCTTTGAGAAAAAACAAATTGGTAGAAAATCCACTCCAATCTACCCCACCCTGTGGGTTACAATACAATTCATTGGCAGCACTCCCAATATAATATCCTTTCTGTGAAATCACTTCGCCATGGGCAACTACAAACTTTCCACTATTTTTAAAATCAACCACTGCTTTTCTCAGTTCTTCGCTTGCCGCAAAACCATTGGCGTTATCGGCACAAAGAATATATAATCCCTTTACAGCAGAATCTTTCTGGGCATATTTCAATAATTGAGTAACCTGAAACAAAGAGGGCGATTCTTCTTCTCCTTCGTTGAGTAAGGCAGCAAAAGGATCTTCTTTAAATTGTTCTTTAAACGGAACAGAAAGGTCTAAAATCAAAACCGCTTTAGATCCAATAAAGGGTTTATCTGAAGAAGCGGCACTAGATGCAATACCTATTAAAACAAACACGCCAATAAGCGTAAAAAGCACTAAAGCAATAAACGTTGCAAATACAATTTTTAAAAATCCTCTCATATTAATTGATTAACCGATTATTTATTAAAGATATTTGAAGCTTAGTATACTACCAATTATGCATATAGCCTATTTATTAATCGGGAGCAACTTAGGAGATAAAGCAACCTATCTAAAAAATGCCAGTTCATATATACAACAACAATGTGGACAAATAGTTAAACAATCTTCCTATTATGAAACAGCCCCTTGGGGATTTACCAATCAGCCAGGCTTCTTAAACCAAGCGCTAATGGTACAAACACAGCTGGATCCAGCGGAACTAATGCAGCAATTATTGGCAATAGAAACTTCTATGGGACGTACCAGAACCATCAAAATGGGGCCACGCATCATCGACTTAGACATATTACAAATTGATCAAATAGTATTGGATACGTCGCTTTTACAACTGCCACATCCAGCCATGCATCAACGAAGATTTGCCTTAATACCCATGGCAGAAATCGCACCTGAATTAGTACATCCCGTTTTGCAAAAAACCATGACTGAATTGTTGCAAGAATGCCCAGACCAAGGGGATGTGCAAAAAAAAATGATATAAGGAACTCATCAGCGTTTAATTTTGACCGCTTAGGAGCATATTCATGAAGCATCAGTTTATTACGATAGAGGGGAATATTGGAGCAGGTAAAACCACATTGGCAAATATTTTAGCCAAGCAACTCAATGCAAGAATTATTCTAGAAGAATTTGCAGACAATCCATTTTTGTCTAAATTTTATGATAATCCAAATCAGTATGCATTTCCATTGGAATTGTTTTTTATGGCAGAACGCTATAAACAATTAAAGGAATTGGTGCATACCAAAGATTTATTCCAGAGTATTACCGTATCAGATTATTTATTTACGAAGTGCTTGCTATTTGCCAAAGTAAATTTACCAGAGGAAGAATTTAGGTTATACCAAAAGCTATTTGATATCATACATCAACAACTGGTATTTCCAGATGTGTTGATTTACCTGCATGCTTCCGTCAATAAATTGCAGCAAAATATTAAAAAAAGAAATAGGCCATTTGAACAAGCCATCCCAGATGAGTATTTGTTTAATATACAAGAAACCTATACCCATTATATAAAGCAGCACCATATAAAAACCATATTTATAGATGCAACCAATGCAGACT
Source organism: Sediminibacterium sp. (assembly GCA_049242025.1). Classification (GTDB taxonomy): domain Bacteria; phylum Bacteroidota; class Bacteroidia; order Chitinophagales; family Chitinophagaceae; genus Sediminibacterium. The sequence goes on along the minus strand of JBMLPQ010000057.1, from coordinate 6,484 downwards.
TCATAGGCAACCCAGCACATGTACAAGTGGTATTAGATGCACTAGAAAAAGATTTAGACTACGGACAACATTATTTTACCCTACCCTAGAAAAATCGAATGTCTTCCAACACACTACAACAAAAAGAAACATTCAAGGTATTGGGGATACCCGAATTCAGGCATTTATTAACAGGACGATTTTTATTTATCATGGGCCTAAGAATGCTGGGCACATTAACAGGATGGTGGATATACGAATTAACCAATGATCCATTTGCTATTGGATTGATAGGACTAGCCGAAGTAATACCAGCCGTATCATTGGCATTGTACGCAGGATATATCATTGATATCAGCGAAAAAAGAAAACTCTTACTAAGAGGAATACTTTTCTATTTAAGTTGTGCTATTGCACTGCTATTACTGAGTACCCATTACTCTTTGGAGCAATTAGGAAAAAACTGGGTAGCATTTTCGATATACATCGTCATATTTTTTACAGGAGTTATCCGAGCATTCACCGGACCATTATTTGGCACTATGTTGGCAGCCATCGTGCCAAGAGAACAATTGCAAAGCGCTACCACTTGGAATCAAGGTATTTGGCTATCGGCATCGGTAACAGGACATGCCGTGGCGGGATTTTTAATTGCAGGTATTGGCAATACCGGTGCCCTCCTGATTGTAGCAAGTTTCATTGCAACCGGATTTGTTTTTTTATACCAACTCAAAGCAAAGCCTGCTTTAAATAAAAAAGGAGAAAAAACAGGATTAGAGAGTGTAAAAGAAGGCTTGCAATTTGTGTTTAAAACCAAAGAAGTGTTGGGGGCTTTATCGCTAGATTTATTTGCCGTATTTTTTGGTGGGGCAGTAGCCATGGTACCCGTATTTGCCAGAGATATTTTAGCAGTAGGACCCATAGGATTTGGTTGGTTGAATGCAGCCACCGATATAGGTGCCATCTGCATCATCGTATTAGCCACCATCTTTCCATTAAAAACTAATCAAGGAAAAATATTGTTATGGGCCGTAGGCGGATTTGGAGCATGCATCATCGTATTTGCACTCTCCAAATTATTTTGGCTCTCCTTCTTTGCCCTCCTATTAAGCGGCATATTAGATGGCATTAGTGTAATCATCAGAGGCACTATTGTACAAATGAAAACACCCGACCATATGCGCGGAAGAGTCATGAGTGTGAACTCTATGTTCATCAATAGCAGCAATGAATTGGGCCAATTTGAAAGTGGATTGGCAGCTAAAATAATGGGCGTAATTCCATCGGTAGTTTTTGGGGGATCAATGACCATACTGGTAGTAGTGGCTACCTGGTTTAAAGCCCCCGCACTCCGAAAAATGAAGTATTAGCAATAGCCTATTTCACAATTGCCATCAAATTTTCCATTACATGATACACAGCAGGGCAAAAGCTGGAATTTTTTAAGGTGATTAATGGACGCTTGAGTAAAACATCTTCGTCGGTATAAGGGAAACGAGCGCAATCAGAAGGACGCTCATCATAAATACTGCAAAGATTATCTTGACCAAGAAAAGGACAAGGGGTCGATTTAACCACATAATCGCCATCCGAATCTAAATTGAGGTATTGGTCTATAAAAGCCGTTTCCTTCATACCCAAGTACTTACTGATTCTTTTGATATCGGGCTGTTTAAACCGAGGAGAGTAATTCTTACAACAATTGGCACATTCAAGACAATTGACTTGTTCAAAAGCTTTTTCATGCAAATCGGGAAGCACTTTTAATACTTTGTTCTTATTTGCTTTTTTTAAGAACTGACCATATTTTTTTTGGTGTTCAGCCGATTTTTTCTCCCAATTAATCATCAAGTCTTCCACAAGTATCAATTAAACATATTAAGAAATTAATCACAACGCAGTAAAATTATACTATTCGCTCAACAAAGCAGTTAAATTGATGTTCTTACTTATTACCTTTGCGCCACAAAAAAAGCCCGTTTGAGTATGAATTTATTTGAGCATCAATCCACCGAGTTTCAACGCAGACATATAGGACCCAATCAGTCCGATTTAAATGCAATGCTAAAAACCATTCAGGAGCCCAATGTAGAATCGTTAATTAGCAAAACCATACCAGATAGTATCAGAATCAAGGGTAACCTTGATGTACCTGCGGCTATTAGTGAGTTTGAGTACTTAGCGGAGTTGAAGAAAGTTGCTGATAAAAATAAATTATATAAAAACTTTATAGGACAAGGATACTACGGCACTATTACGCCAAGTGTAATCCTTAGAAATATTTTTGAAAATCCAGGATGGTATACCCAGTACACACCATACCAGGCAGAAATATCACAGGGAAGACTAGAAAGTTTATTGAACTTTCAAACCATGGTAACCGACTTAACCGGATTACCAATGGCCAATGCCTCTTTATTAGACGAAGCAACAGCAGCAGCGGAAGCAATGGCTATGTTGTTTCATATTGCTAATAAGACAGATAATATTACTAAGCCCAAATTATTTGTAGACAACAATATATTCCCACAAACCAAGCAGGTATTAATCACCCGTGCGGAACCAATACAAATTGAATTGGTTTTTGGAAATTATCAAGAAGCAAACATTGACGAAACTTATTTTGGCGCCATCTTACAATACCCTGCCAACAATGGTTCAGTAGAAGATTATAAAGGATTCATCCAAAACGTACACGCAGCCAATGCATTCGTGATCATGGCCACCGATTTACTGGCGTTAACGGTACTAACTTCTCCAGGAGAATTAGGCGCAGACGTAGCAGTAGGATCGGCACAACGCTTTGGAGTACCCATGGGATATGGTGGACCACACGCTGCATTCTTTGCAACAAGCGATGAATTCAAAAGAGGAATGCCAGGCAGATTAATTGGTGTAAGTATTGATGCGCAAGGAAATCGCGCGTTAAGAATGGCATTGCAAACCAGAGAGCAACATATCAAGCGCGAAAAAGCGACTTCAAATATTTGTACTGCACAAGCATTATTGGCCAATATGGCTGCTATGTATGCAGTATATCACGGACCAGAAGGATTAAAAAATATTGCATCAAGGGTACATGCATTAGCCAATGCTGCAGCAAAAGCAATCACCAGCTTAGGTTTACAACAACATAATGCAGCATTTTTTGATACCCTGCATATCAGTGGTGTAGATGCCAGTCAATTGAAAGCAGCAGCAGAAAATGCAGGCATTAATTTCCGCTATTTCAATGACGGAACAGTAGGCATTAGCATTGATGAAACCACTACTGTTGCTGATGTACAAGCATTGGTCAATGTATTTGAACAAGTAACTGGCAAAACAGCTACCGCATTAGATTTAAGCGCGAACAGCAGTGCATTGCCTAGCAGTTTAAGCAGAACCAGCAACTATTTAACACATCCAGTATTTAACAAGCACCATAGCGAAAGCCAAATGATGCGTTATATCAAATCTTTGGAGAACAAAGACCTTTCGTTGAATACGAGCATGATTAGTTTAGGAAGCTGTACCATGAAATTAAATGCAGCAACTGAAATGATTCCAGTAAGCTGGCCATCATTCGGAGGCTTACATCCCTTTGTACCGATTGATCAAACCGCAGGATACCAGCAAATATTGACAGAACTCAATCAATATTTATGTGCAGTAACCGGATTTACTGCATGTAGCTTACAACCGAATAGCGGCGCACAAGGAGAATATGCAGGCTTATTAACCATCAGAGAATATCATAAAAGCCGCAATGAAGCACATAGAAATATTGTGTTGATTCCAATTAGTGCACATGGAACCAACCCCGCAAGTGCAGTAATGGCGGGCTTTAAAGTGGTGGTAGTAAAATGTGACGAAGCAGGAAATATTGATGTTGCCGATTTAAAAGCAAAAGCAGAACAATACAAAGACACCCTAGGAGGCTTAATGGTTACCTACCCATCAACCCATGGAGTGTTCGAAGAAACCATCAAAGAAATTTGTGCATTAATTCATGAGAACGGTGGATTGGTGTACATGGATGGTGCGAATATGAATGCACAAGTTGGATTAACCAGCCCAGGCATGATTGGGGCCGATGTATGTCACTTGAATTTGCACAAAACATTTGCTATTCCACATGGCGGTGGTGGCCCAGGAATGGGACCTATTTGTGTGAATGATAAATTAGCACCCTTCTTACCCGGCCATTTGTTGGGATACGAAAAAACAGGATTAGAAGTAAGTGCAGCCCCATTTGGTTCAGCAAGTATTTTATTAATCAGCTACGCATACATCAAAATGTTGGGTGCAGATGGTATTAGAATGAGCACTGAATACGCCATATTAAATGCCAACTATATGAAAGCAAGGTTAGAAAACTACTATCCTATTTTATATACTGGAAAAAATGGAACCTGTGCGCATGAATTTATTGTAGACCTAAGACCATTCAAGCAATCAGCAGGAGTAGAAGCAGAAGATGTGGCCAAGCGATTGATTGATTATGGCTTCCACGCTCCTACCATGAGTTTCCCAGTTGCAGGAACCATTATGATTGAACCAACAGAAAGCGAAGACAAAGCAGAATTAGATCGCTTCTGTGATGCGTTAATTGCTATTCATGGAGAAATCAAAGACATAGAAACAGGAAAAGCAGACAAATTAAATAACCCATTAAAGCATGCGCCACATACACAAGCCGTGGTTTGTGCAGATGAGTGGACTCGTCCTTACAGCAGACAAGAAGCCGCATTCCCATTGTACTATGTAACATTAAATAAATTCTGGCCAAGTGTAGCAAGGGTTAACAATACACATGGAGACAGAAACTTAGTTTGCACTTGCGAACCAGTTTCATCCTATGCAGAAGAGAATGCATAAACAAAACCAAAACTAGCTACTCAAAGCGCTCCTTTTTAAGGGGCGCTTTTTTTTGAGCAAATAAATCATTTCGTTCTTATCGGCCAGCGATTTTTCGAGCAAGGCAATTTGTTCTTGCAACAACAGCACCATAGCCACATCGGGCTCATCATCCGTTGAATAAGGCATAACCTGCCGAATCATTTTACCCTTTCCGGTAAGCAGCCAATGAATATTTAAGTCGGTAAAACATTCTTGAATTTTGAGTAAAACAGCCGACCCCATGGTACCCTTGGCACGGAACTGTTTACCTAAATATCCATTGCTCAATTGGCAACGCTGTTCAAAAGCATAAGCGCTTAATGCATGAAATTCTAAATATTGATACAAGCGGTCAATAATTCTCATAAAATATTTCGTTTACGGTTCAATTGATGCCACCGAAAATATATAACCGCCAATTATGGAAGAATGCGGCAAATACGTAATTTTGTTATTTTATGACGGTTTGTTGCAATACAAACGGAAATTTCCTACCAACTGGTAGTGATTTTACCCTTTAAAATCAAAATAAAAGGAAGTAAAACAAGCTTTAATAAATAATTCACTTAAAATAACGGAACTTGCCAAACAAACTAAAAATTAAAGATATGTCTCGTTCGTTAACAGGCATCGTGATTATTGGATTAGGTTTACTTACTGGCTGTGCTGGTAGTTTAAACAGTGGAAGTAACACAAAGGGGTATTTAAAAAGTAACACACCACAAAATACCTCTACCCCCAATTTTGCGAATACAGGTTCCAATTTAAATCCAGGCACTAATTTCAATAATAACAGCAGCACATTATACAATAATAGTGGAACGCTTTACAATAACAGTGGCGCAACACAGTACAATAACTCACCTGTTAATATTCCTAGCATAAACAACAAAAACGAATACGTACCCTTCACGCGTGAATTACAAATGAAGTTGATGGCTTATAATGTAGATATTAAAAGAATACAATTTTATATAGATCAAAAACTAACATTAACCAGGGCATTGGATAGCGCAAAAGCAGAAGTAGCTTCTGGTGGCGTTCGCTTTATCAATGGTAAACTCATTAATGAAATTGTGATACCCGCTTATACACCAGGTATAGCAGAGTCTGGCGACATGAATGGCGTAAGAGTTAGTTTCGAAAACGGCAACTCTTTCCTTTTTGTTCCAGCAGAAAACGAAGACAAATTTGTTATAGCAGGAAATAACTGGGACAATGGAACAGTAGAAATTCCTTACGATAGAAATATATACAGAGCATCTGCAGGAGACGGCAACGGCAACGTAGCCGATGCAAGGTTGGTGGTTAAATTAACCGATATCAATAAGATTGATAAAAAGACCAGGGTACTACCGGGCAGAAAACTAAATTAAACATTAGTTACGCTTGAAGTCGAATAGCGTGGCAGTGAATATAGCCCGCTCGCGCTTCTTAAAAATTACGTCCCAATTGCCTTTGTAGCGAAGTGTTTTAGGAACAATCATGTTATTGCCGAGATTGGTCATTTCAACTTCCATGCTCACATCAAAATCGTATACCCCCGCTTTATAACTTAACGAATAGTTACGGGCCAATACCGACATGGTTTTCATGTTAAACCAAGTAACCATTTGGTCTACCA
>JBMLPQ010000056.1:0-33217 GCA_049242025.1 Sediminibacterium sp. | reverse complement strand
AGGCATCTCTAAGTTTTTAAATAGACTCCGGAATTAGACTCTTTCTTTTTTTTCGCTGCAAAAGTACCAATTTTCTATAAAAAATACAAATAATATCCTTTTTTTTAGTCAAAGCAAGTAGATTGGTTAGTTTCAGTACAAAAAATTTATAAATCAATTTAAAATGCTTGAGTTATGCAGCATAAAAAATGATAATTTGTCTTATCTTCAATTTACTAACCAAACCTTTTAACAGCTTATGTTTGCTGTAACCATTTTAGGAAATAACTCTGCACTACCGGCTTATGATAGACATCCGAGTGCACAAATAGTTACCATTAGCGACGAATTACTGTTAATTGACTGCGGAGAAGGTACTCAAATGCAACTTTCTAGGTACAAAATTAAACGTGGTAAACTCAATCATATTTTTATTTCTCACCTTCATGGAGACCATTATTTTGGCTTGATTGGTTTAATTAGTAGTATGGCTCTTCTAAATAGAGAACAGCCGCTCCATTTATTTGCCCCTCCGGGATTAGAAGAAATCATTGCTTTACAATTAAAAGTTGCAGCTACTACCCTACCTTATGAGCTTATTTTCCATCCTTTAGATAAAGAAGGAATTATTTTAGATACTGCAAAATTTTCTGTTGAAACTTTTCATACCCAACATCGGATTCCTTGTTGGGGGTTTTTAATAAAAGAGAAAAAAGTACCCCGAAAAATTGACAAAGAAAAAGCCGTCTTAAACAACATTCCTGCTGCATTTTACACTTCTTTAAAAATGGGTTACGATTATACAGCCAAAGACGGAACAGTAGTTTATAATGATCAGGTTACTTTTCCAAATACTCCAATTAGAAGTTATGCCTATTGTGCAGATACCATATACGATGAGCGTTTAATTGAAATAGTCAATAGTGTTACCATGGTTTATCATGAGGCAACTTACTTAAATGGCATGGAAGAAAGAGCTGCTGCTAGATTCCACTCTACCACTACCCAAGCAGCCACAATTGCTTTAAAAGCTAATGTGGGAGGATTGCTTCTAGGGCATTTTAGCAGCAAATTTGAGGAGTTACATGATTACTTGAAAGAAGCTTCTGCTGTTTTCCCGAAAACCCAATTAGCCATTGAAGGAGTTACTTTTAGGCTTTGATATCTTTTTATATGAAGCAAATTCAATTTTTACTACTCCTTTGCTTAATTCATGTTTTACCCATTACTGCCCAATATCAAAAGGAAATTGACAGTCTCAAAAAAATAATTCCTTTAACTATAAAGGACACCAATCAGTTAAGTTCACTTGCACAATTGGCTTTTTATTATTCATTTAATGATTCTACAAATGCATTTAAATATGCGAATACTGTAATTAATTACGCTAATCAATTTCAATATAAGCCAGGAATTGCTGCTGCATTGAGAACGAAGGGAAACTACTTTATCATTAAAAGAGTAGCGCAGAAGGCCCTCCCTTTTTTAAACCAAGAAGCTATTATTTGGCAACAATTAAAAAAGCCAAAAGAAATGGCTGCAAATTATACAATGCAAGGGCAAGCGTATTCTTTGTTAGGAAATTTTGAAGAATCAGCTGCAAACTTTGACAAAGCCGAATTGATATACAAAAAATTAAATGACCAAAAAGCCCTTAGCGTATTATACCATAATGCGGGTTCAATGTTTACCGAGAAAACGGAACCAAAATTAGCATTACAATATTTAATTAAATCATTAGAGATTCAGGAATTATTAAATGATACTAAAACAATTGGGGCAACTCAAAATAATATTGGTCGACTTTTTTATCAAACAAAAAATTATCCAAAAGCAATAGAATACTTTAATAAAGCCATCAATGCCAATGCTATTTCAAAAGATTGGAGAAACTTAGGAATTGCTCATGTTAATCTTGCAAATGTATATGTTGACTTAAACGATTATCCCAGCGCTATTAAAGAATTAAATGAAAGTTTGGATTATTTTAATAGAGTTGATTTTAAAAGGGGAATGCAGGTAGTCTATAATAATATGGGAGCCATGAATATTCGACAGCAAAACTATGCTGCTGCAGTTCCGCTTTTAAAGAAAGCATTAGAATTAGCTAATCAAAATCAATCCAAAGCAGGTGTAGCGCTTATTGAACAAAATATTGGATTATCACTGGCTGGATTAAAACAATATAGCCAATCACTAGAATGGTATGAAAAAGCCGAAAAGACTGCAATTGAATCAAAGGCAGACGACTATAGTTTTGGGGAAATTTACAACCATCGATCCGCATTGGATTCAGCCATGGGAAACTTTCATAGTGCACTTATTTACAGAAGCAAATACATGAAGATTAATGAAAAATTCATGGGTGATAAAGTAATCAAAGAAGTAAATGAGCTGCAAACTAAATATGAGACACAAAAAAAGGAATTTACCATTTCTTTATTAAACAAGTCTGACTCAATTAAATCGTTGGCTATATCAAATCAACAATTAGCAATCAATCAAAGTCTCTTTAAAATTTCTGTCCAAAAATTGAAATTAGCTGATGCTGAATTACAAATAATTTCTGATAGCCTTTTATTATATGATCAAAACAAACGACTCTTACAGGCCAAACTAGATTCTAGTTCAAGAGAAGAAAAAATTAGAAGGCTTGCAGAACAAAATAGAATTAAAGCTTTAGAAGTAAGTAAGAAAAACAATCAAATAATTATCACTTTAATTAGTATTTGCTTTTTTGCTTTAGCTATCTACTTTATTTACAAACGCAATAAAGCCATTCAGGATAAATTGTATCAGCAAAAATTAATGGATCAGCAAAAACATGCAGCTATAGAAGTAATAAATGCAGAAGAAAAAGAAAGAAAGCGGATAGCAACTGACCTTCATGATGGCGTAGGACAATTAATGTCTGCTGCATATATGAATTTACAAGCCTTAAAAAACGAGCTAACGTTATCCAACTTATCTGATTCAAGTTTATTAGAAAAATCTTTAGCGCTTGTAAATGAAAGCTGCAAAGAAGTAAGACAGGTCAGTCACAATATGATGCCAAATGCACTACTGCTAAAAGGATTAGTGAATGCCGTACAAGAATTTATTAGTCAAATTAATCAACAGCGTTTAAAAATCAATTTAGCTACAGAAGGCCTTAAAGATGGCTTACCAACTCATATAGAAGCTGTTTTATACAGGGTTATTCAAGAAAGTGTTCAAAATGTTATTAAACATGCTAATGCAACCCTCTTAGATATCTCCATTGTAAAATCAGCTGACGGTATAGATGTATTAATCGAAGACAATGGAATTGGATTTAATTTAAATGAATTGCCGCAGCGTAATGGCATTGGCTTATCTAATATAAAATCTAGAATTCAATATTTAGAAGGCACTGTGGAGTGGAATACTAGTAAAAATAATGGTACATTAGTAGCAATATTTATTCCGTTAAAAACTACCAGCATATTAAACAAAAATGATTAAAATTGGAATTGTAGATGATCATCAAATTGTAATAGATGGGTTAACTGCACTATTAAATAACCAATTGGATATTAAGATTGTGTGTACTGCCACTAATGGCAAAGCAATATTGAACCAATTATCCGACAATCCTTTAGATGTATTACTTACAGACGTAATGATGCCAGAAATGAATGGCTTAGAATTAGCTGAATTAGTAAGTATCAATTATCCTGATATTAAAATAATTGCGCTGAGTATGAATGGCGAGGGGGTAATTGTTGATCAATTAATCAATAAAGCATCTATTAGTGGATATTTATTAAAACAAACTAGTGTAAACGAGTTGGTACATGCAATACACAAAATAGCAGCAGGTGGGCAATATTTTCCTGATGCTATTTTAGATGTTTTGGCAAATCATTCAGTGAGTAAAAATGTATTGCTAGCGGCACATTTGACGCGACGCGAAATTGAGGTTATCAGTTTAATGGAAAAAGATTATTCTAATAAGCAAATTGCAGACACCCTGAATATTGCCGTAAGAACAGTAGAAACACACCGAAAAAATATCTTCAGGAAAACTGGTACCAACAATTTGCTTTCTCTAGTTAAATGGGCTTATGAGCACAAGCTGCTCAATTAATTAATAGGCTTTTATCGATTTCAAAATAGGCAACCCTTTAGATTCATTGATTACAATTGATAATTCTGTTGCTTGAATAGATTTAGGCAATTGAATGATTCTTTTATTCCCAATTGTAGTTATCGTTTCCTGGAATACCTGTTCGCCATTCAATGATAAGCTAATCACTGCAGAAGCTATTTTTTGTCCATATTTCAAATCTTCTTCCAAAATAATCCCTTTGAACATAACTGGTTTTTTAAGCATATAATACCAAGTACTATTCTTTTTGGGATTATTCTTATCGGGACTAGCTTGATTTAAAGAAGCATTCTTTAACAGATTTACTTTTTCTATTGCATCGGTTTTAGCCTTTAACCCTTTCAGTGCTGCTACATCATTTTCGTGAATAAGTCCTCTAGTATCTGGAGGCACGTTCAACAACAAATTTGCTCCACGCCCTACCGATTCAAGATAAATATTGAATAATTTATCTACAGATTTTACTTTGTCATTTTCGGAATCTCTATAAAACCAACCCGGGCGAATACTCACATCCACTTCAGCAGGAATATAATTTGCACCTCTATAATTTCCTTTCCCTAAAGTATCTTCAGGTGGTCCACCAAGACCACGTTTAAATCCAGCAGTATCCAATAAATTCCAATTGGTTTTTCCCGCATAACCACTTTCATTACCAACCCATCTTGCATCCGGGCCAATATCACTAAAAATAATGGTTTGAGGGGATAGTTTACGTACTACTGTTTCAAAACGTTTCCAATCATATACCTGCAATTTTCCATTTGGCCCTTCTCCATTTGCACCATCCCACCACAACTCCCAAATAGGACCATATTGTTGGAATATTTCAGTCATCATATTCACAAATACATCATTGTATTTTTCTGTTCCGTAATCTGGATGATTTCTATCCCAAGGAGATATATATACGCCAAACAAGAGCCCTGCTTTTTTACAAGAAGCAGAAAGTTCTGCTAGTATATCTCTTTTAAATCCACTTTCACGAACTGTATGCGTTGAATATTTACTGGGCCATAAACAAAAACCATCATGGTGCTTCGCAGTAATGATAATTCCTTTGGCGCCAGATTCTTTGGCTACTTTGCACCACTGGTCGGTGTCTAATTGTGTAGGATTAAAAACTTCGGTTTTTTCTTTCCCATCCCCCCACTCTTTACCTGTAAAAGTATTGGGGCCAAAATGCATAAAAAAATAATAACTATTCTGATGCCATTTTAATTGCGCATTCGAAGGCAAAGGATTTTTAGTTTGTGCATTAGCAAACAAGACTAAAAAACATAAATTTAATAATACAGTAATTCTCATTCTTTCCAGTTATTAGTCATCCATTTATAAAAATCTGCAAATTCTTGTCTCCAATATTTTTCGCTGTGTTCTCCAATTTGGTTAACTACAGTTCTAACTTGTGATTGTTTTTTCTTTTGCAAGATAGAAGCCATTTTCTGTAATTCAGCTACTGCATTAGCTTCTTCTTTTGCCCCTGTATAAAGATAAAATCTAAGCATTTCCATTTCATCCCATTTTTCAGCGTCTACATATACTTGAGGAGAAATCCAAAATGAAGGAGAAAAAACAGCTGCCCCACCAAATACTGTTGGATGTTTTAACATTGCATACCAACTGATAAGTCCTCCCATACTGCTTCCTGCCAAATAATTATAATCTCGCCCCTTTCGAGTTCTATAATTTTTGTCAATATAAGGCTTTAAAGTTTGTGCTAAAAAATCTACATATTCGTTGCCTAATCCTTTTCCGTATTTAAAATGATCGTAAGGATTATACTCATTAATCCTTTTGTCTAACCCATTATCAATACCTACTACAATACAATCTTTTTGTAGTTTAGCTTGTAAACTATCTAAACATTCATCAACTCCCCACTCTTCTGCAAACGCAGTTTTTTCATTAAACAGATTTTGACCGTCTTGCATATATAAAACCGGATAATTCTTACCAGTGGTTTGATAGTTTTTGGGCAAGTATATCCAAATTCTTCTTTTCTTATTCAACTGAGGTATAAAAAAAGCAGTATCCATTAAACGAACTTGTGGACTAGCTGTATACGATTTCGGTTTTTCTGGATAGTCGTCCTTCCATCCGGCAATAGTAAATTCATTAGACTCATCCTTGCTAACTTCAAGAATTCGTTCTGGAATATCTCTACCATCAGCTGTTGATTCTAATTTATTAGCCCCTCTTGAAAATTTAAATGCATAAGTTCCAGCAGCTAAATTGATTAGTACAATACTTTTCCTGCCCCCACTAAACGGCTTTAGTTTGTATTGTGGGTCTTGCGGATTCCAGTTATTAAATGTACCCGTTAAATAAATATCTTCATTTGAACGAGTGGCTACATTGGTTACCACAAACCTTGCACTAAATTGTGCATTTATATGACCTACAAAAAAGAAACTAATTAAAATTAAAACTCGATTCATCCTTTAAAATTACAAAAAAACAAGAGCCCTTCCTGCAAAGGAAAGGCTCTATAAATATAATTTTTATTTTATTAATCCAAGATTTCTACATCCTTAGGATAATTTGATTTATTAAAAACAAACAATGAATCAGCTATTTTAGCAGTAAGGTTAATATTGCTTACTCCTAATTCGGTAATATTATTGCTTTTATCTACAATTGTAGCTTTAGCTAAAACACTGGTTTTTTTATTAAAAAACAAAGTTACTTTTTGGAAATTCTTCCTTTTATCTAAAGGAACCATTTCAATTTCATTGAAATTCCCTTTTGTATTGACTAATTTATAAGAAAAATCTTTGTCATAAGACCCCGCAAGTAATTTTTGAGGACTTAGGGTTTGGCTACTCTCTTCTACTGCTGACTTAGTAATGGTTTTTGCCCCATCAAAATTGTATACATTTTTGCCATCACAAATAATTTCAGTTTTACCTTGTTTAAGTAGGTATTTATCTCCGCGCATGGAAAGCGATAAAGCTTTTGTACCATTCGCCTTTCCTTTACTAGTAAACGACTTTAAAGAAAAAGTGGCTGTAATCCCATTGGAAGATTTTACTTTAGAACCAAATGCATCAATTACTTTTTTGGCGGCTGGATCATTTTGGGCTTGCGTGAATAAAAAAGAACAAAATATAAAAATACTCGTGATGTATAGTTTCTGCATATTTGCTAATTAGGGTGCAAATATACGCTTTAGACTCATTTTAGGATATTCAGAACACTAAAGTTTCGGTAAAAAAAGCTTATTTACAGCTGAATAGTTTAGACCATTGAATCTAAAAACGATTGTAATTCTGAATCGGTTTTAAACAGTACTTCCCTGGCCTTACTTCCTTGATTTGGTCCTACAACCCCTGCAGCTTCTAACTGATCCATCAAACGTCCTGCCCTATTATATCCTAACTTCATCCTTCTTTGAATTAAGGAAGTTGACCCCATTTGACTACTTACAATCAACCTTGCTGCATCTTCAAATAAAGGATCTCGGTCATTTGCATCAAAATGGCTACTCTCCATGTCTTTTTCATCTACATATTCTGGCAATAAAAAAGCTTGTGGATAACCTTTTTGGTCTCCTATGAATTCACAAACTGCGTCTACTTCAGGTGTGTCTACAAAAGCACATTGTAACCTGGTAATTTCTCCATTATAACTTACCAGCATATCCCCCTTCCCTATTAACTGTTCAGCCCCACCTGCATCTAAAATAGTTCTACTATCTATTTTACTAGATACTTTAAATGCAATACGAGCCGGGAAATTTGCTTTAATAGTTCCTGTAATAATATTCACAGAAGGTCTTTGCGTAGCAATAATTAAATGTATACCAATAGCCCTTGCTAACTGCGCTAGACGCGCAATTGGCATTTCTACTTCTTTACCAGCAGTCATGATTAAATCGGCAAATTCATCTACCACTAAAACAATAAAGGGTAGATATTGGTGTCCCTTTTCAGGATTCAACTTTCGAGCAGTGAATTTTTCGTTGTACTCTTTAATATTTCTACAACCCGCCTCTTTTAGCAAATCATATCGATTATCCATTTCAATGCACAATGCATTTAATGTATAAACCACTTTTTTGGTATCAGTAATGATAGATTCTTCTTCCCCTGGTAGCTTTGCTAAAAAATGTTTCTCAATTACACGATACAAACTCAACTCAACTTTCTTAGGGTCAACTAAAACAAATTTTAATTGAGAGGGATGTTTTTTATACAATAAAGAAACAAGAATGGCATTCAATCCAACAGACTTTCCTTGCCCTGTTGCACCAGCCATCAATAAGTGTGGCATTGTTGCTAGATCTACAATGAAATTATCATTGTCAATTTTTTTACCAATTGCAATGGGAAGTGAGAAAGTACTATTTTGGAACTTATCACTTGCCAACAATGTTTTCATGCTTACCACGGTTTTTCGAACATTGGGTACTTCAATTCCAATCGTTCCTTTACCAGGAATAGGGGCAATAATGCGAATGCCCAAAGCTGCCAAGCTCAAGGCTATATCATCTTCAAGATTCTTGATTCGACTGATTCTTACACCCGGAGCTGGAACAATTTCATATAATGTAACAGTTGGCCCAACTGTTGCTGCAATTCGCTGAATTGCAATATCATAGTTCTTTAAAGTTGCTATGATTTGATTTTTATGCGTTTCTAATTCAGCAGGGTCATGAACAATCTTCTCACTGCCGTGGGTTTCTAATAAATCTAGTCCTGGATATTTATAATTTTTTAAGTCTAAAGTGACATCGTATTTGCTGGCTAAACTACCTACAGTTGCTGCAATACCAGCAAGTATTTCCTCTTCTTCATCTTCAGGTGTCTCCTTTATTTCTAATTCTAACTCTGGTTCATTTTTACTACTCTGAACCGTAGGTTTTTTTTCATCTGCTTCAATTGTTTCTAATAATTCTTCTTCCGCTTCTTCCAATTCCTCCTCCAATTCATCCGCTAACTCTTCCGCTTCTTCCTCATCTATCAATACTTGTTCCTCCTTCTCAATAATATCAAACTCATTTAAAGGATTCAAAGGTGTTGATGGGGTATTGGGCATTATCACTGATACCCCGCTATTATTACTCTTTAATTTATTTTTGCTAATAGGTAAGCCGTTTTCATCTACAGCTGTTTCATTATTTTCAATAAAATCTTCTTCATCTATTTGAGCAATAGCTGTCCCTGTTTCTTCTGGCATATCTGCAGCCAGATTTTTAGCCATTGGTTCACTATTGCTGTCTGAAAATTTAAATTTCCAATCTGGCAGGCTGAATGCAGGATTGAATCGCCAAATAAAATAACTAAACAATGTGAGTAAGAGCAATGCACCTGTGCCAATTTTCCCTATCCATTTTTCGAACCAATCATTTAAATATTCACCAACTGCACCCCCCCATGAAAAAGGGGATCCCTTTGATAAAAAAGTACTCGCCATGCTAAATACAACTAATCCAATTAGCACATACTTGAAATTGCGTACCAGTTTAAATACTTTTTTGCCAAATATTAGATTGACCCCTATCACAAAAAAAACGGTACAAAATAAAAAGGAAGCAATCCCAAATCCATTGTACCAGAGTGTATGAGAAATATATGCTCCTAAAACTCCTAATAAATTATTAACCTTGATATCATCTGTTGCAAAAATGCTTACTCCTAATTGCTGTACTTTATCTTGATCTTCTTGCCAAGTAAATAAATAGGAAGTAAATGATATAAATAGAAAAACAGTAAGTAGCAAACAAATAGAACCAACGATTTTTTGGGTACGTTCATCTTTAACCACTTCAACAACTGATACATCTGCAGCTTTGTCTGGATTCAGTTCTTCAGGGTCCGGCGGTGGAGGCGTTTTCTTTTTTAAACTATTGGCCATATTTCAAATATACAATTTGAAAAGCCTTTAAATGGCAGTAGATAAGCAATGTGCAAAAATGACGTATTCCTGCTACAGTTTTCCACTACCCTTTAAAACGGAAAACAGTATAAGCCAAAAATAACCAGCCTGATACTAACAAAAGTCCTCCAATAGGAGTAATAGCACCCACCCATTTAAACTGATTCAATTCAATAATAGAGAAGAAAGTAAGCAAATACAATGACCCTGAAAAAACAGCCATACCTGCTATAAATAATTTACCTGCAGTTAAAATGCCTGTTGAAGGAATATAGTTATATAAAATACCGGCAAATGCCAGTGCAAAAACATGGTAAAACTGATATTTTACTGCAGTTTCATAAGTATTAAGCGCTGCAGGGCTGGCATAATTCTTTAATCCATGCGCACCAAAAGCTCCCAACAAAACGGCGAGTGCCCCTAATATGGCAGCTGTAACTACAAAGCCTTTATGCATAGGTTTGAATTTTTTTAATGAGCATTTTCAGATCCAGCTGATCTTCTGCTACTTTAATTTTTGCTTGTTGGTAAAAAGGAGTCCTTTCTGAAAGTTTATTTTGAAGAAAGGACTTCAGCTCATCTGAAGACAACTTGCTGATTAATGGACGATGATCCTTTTCATTCACAAGTCTTTCAGTTAATAGTGTTATAGGCGTATCTAACCAAATAGTAATTCCTTGTTGATTCATCCATTCCATATTCTGATGAAAACAAGGAGTACCACCACCTGTTGCTAAAACAAATGATTTTTTTTCTGCAAACCATCTGAGCAATTTAGCTTCTGTTTTACGAAATGCAGCTTCGCCTTCTTCTTCAAAAATTTCTGATATCGTTTTTTCTTCTACCGATTCAATTATATGATCTAAATCGTAGCCACCTGTTTTGAGTTTGGCAGATAAGCTTTTTTTCCAAAAACTTTTTCCGCTTCCCATCATTCCAAGTAAAAAAATTTTCATTATTTGAATGCATTATACCCTGTAATATCCATACCGGTAATCAACAAATGAATATCATGTGTTCCTTCGTAAGTAATTACACTTTCGAGGTTCATCATATGTCTCATGATACTATACTCGCCTGTAATACCCATACCACCCAACATTTGACGTGCATCTCTTGCAATATTCGTTGCGATTTCACAACTGTTTCGCTTGGCCATACTCACTTGTTGGGGAGTCGCTTTTCCTTCATTCATCAATACGCCTAATCTCCACACTAATAATTGACCTTTAGTGATTTCGGTAATCATTTCAGCCAACTTTTTTTGCTGCAACTGAAATCCACCAATTGGTCTATCAAATTGCACACGCTCCATGCTATACCTTAATGCAGTATCATAACAATCCATTGCAGCACCTAAAGCACCCCATGCAATACCATAACGCGCTTTAGTTAAACAACCTAAAGGCCCTTTCAATCCCTTTACATTTGGTAAAATATTCTCTTTAGGTACTTTTACATTATCAAATACTAATTCTCCTGTAGCACTTGCACGTAAACTCCATTTGCCATGAGTTGTTGGAGTAGTAAAACCCTCCATGCCTCTTTCAACAATTACTCCTTGAATTTCATTTTGCTCATTTCTAGCCCAAACTACCGCAACTGTAGCGAATGGGGCATTACTGATCCACATTTTAGCCCCATTTAAAATAACATGATCACCTGCATCTTTGATATTTGTTATCATACCTGCGGGATTACTGCCGTGGTCTGGCTCAGTCAATCCAAAACAACCCAACCACTCTCCAGAAGCAAGTTTAGGCAGATATTTATTTCGCTGCGCTTCATTACCGTATGCATAAATTGGATGCATTACTAAACTTCCCTGAACAGAAGCTGTACTTCTTACTCCACTATCCCCTCTCTCCAATTCTTGCATCATCAAACCATAACTAATATAATCTAAGCCCCCTCCGCCATACTCGGTAGGTACTGTTGGTCCAAAACAGCCTAATTCTCCTAGCTGCTGAACTATTTGTTCAGGAAACTCAGCTCTTTGAGCGTAGTCTTCAATAATCGGAGAAATATCCTTTTTAACGTAGGTCCTTACGGTTTCTCTAATTAGTTTATGTTCTTCGCTAAGTAACTCATCTAATTGGAAATAATCTGGAGATTGGAATAAATCTGTTCTGGCAGCCATATTTATAATTTAAAACGAATGATTGTACAAAAGTACTATTAATCGGGGCTTAAAAAAAGATTATGCATAATAGAAATTGTTTGTTGGCTGAATTATTCTAAACAAAAATCCCCGAACTTAAAAAATCGGGGATTAAAAATGAGATTCATGAATGGTTATTGTCTTCTTCCACCCATTGCAGATTTGTTATTCTGTGGAATATCACGATTCATTTCTTCTAAATCAACAGGGCGTTCAGTTGGATCACCTATTAAATATTTAGCAAAATAGTCGCTCATACCCCAGAAAAAATACTCAGTCATATCGCCAAATCCATGTCTTTGCGTTGGCAGCAATTTCATATCAAAACGTTTATTGGCTTTGATTAATGCATTTGCTACACGCATGGTATTGGCTGGATGCACATTATTGTCAATTTCACCATGGAACAACAGTAATTTACCTTTTAAATTTTTTGCCAATTCTGGATTTTTATCAATGTTGTATTGAAAGGTAGTATCATTCTTTTCACTAATAATTTCTTTCACTCCATGGTGCTTTTCGCTCCACCATCTATTGTAAATAGCATTGTCGTGATTTCCTGCAGATGACACAGCCACTTTAAAGAAATCGGGATAAACCAAAATGGCCGCTGTACTCATAAATCCTCCACCTGAGTGGCCATGAATCCCTACACGATTGATGTCTAAAAATTTATGCCGATCAGCTAATTGATCTGCAACTGCTTTTTTATCAGCTAAACCATAATCTCTTAAATTTCCATACCCATAATTATGGTACCATTTACTTCTGCTTGGATGTCCACCCCTATTTCCTAAAGTAATGACAACCATTCCCAATTGAGCCAAACGATCTGTTCTATCAAAGCCTCTGCTAAAGCTAGTATTAACTGCTTCTGTTTGAGGTCCAGGATAAACATACTGTACGATTGGATATTTTTTAGTGCTATCAAAGTCAAATGGCTTGTACATCACACCATATAAATCGGTGATTCCATCATCTGCCTTGGCCTTGAAAATTTCAGGAAATTTATATCCAGCTGCCATTAAACTACTTAAATCGGCCGTTTCCAAATCCATGATTTTTCTTCCATCAGCTCCTAACAAAACTGATTTTGGAACAGTATTGACTCTTGAAAAATTATTCACCAGAAATTTTTTGTTATCGTCCATAGAAGCATTGTGATCAAAGTCTCCTGGATTTAACAATTTAAGTCCTGTACCATCAAAATTCACTCTGTAAGCATGTAAGTAGTATGGATTTTCATTTTGCTCTTTTCCGTTTGCAGAGAAATATAAAACCCTTGCTTTCTCGTCAATTGCTAAAATATCTTCTGCATGCCATGCCCCTGAAGTGATTTGATTTTTTAGCTTTCCGTTTTCGTCATATAAATAAAAATGACCCCATCCATCGTCTTCACTCCACTGAATTAATTCCTTACCCTCATTTACTAAACCAATTCTACGAATTTCAACATAGGTATTCATTTTTTCTTCAATCAATGTTTTAGCAGTTGCTGATTTAACGTCTACTAATCCAATATCAATCCTTTTCAAATCTCTGCTTGTTCTACTGAAATAGAATTTATCGGCGGTACCTAACCAAATACTTGCCCTTCCCTCATCATCTCTGCTACTTACTTTTGAAGGTGCACTCCATACATTAACGGTTTGGTCTTTGTACATGCCAGTGCTTATTTCTCTCATAGACTTGGTAGCCACTTCAAACAATCTTAAGTGTTCAATAGGAGATTCTTTCTCTCCTGGCATCCAATACTTGTAGGTTTCTAAAGTAGGTCTTGGATCTGCAATGCTATTGATAACCCATAAATCTTTTACTCTTCTGTTATCGGTAACATCTACTACAAAATATTTAGCATCTGGCGACCAAAGTATAAATGCCGGTCTTCTGATTCCTTTATTCTTTTCTCTATCTACATTGGTTTCCCCATTGCCATTATTATGATATCCAAAATTTTCAATACCATCCTTGGTTAATTGTGTTTCTACGATGGTAGAGTCTTTATCATTAACAAGCGCCTTTTTGTAATTGGCCCAGTCCATTGAATAAAGATTGTTGTTTTTACCAAAAATGACGATAGAACTATCAGGTGCAATACTTGCCCAGATTGGTTTTCGCTTGGTTTTGACTGGATCTGTAATTTCAACTAGGTCTCCATTTAAAATATTATATTCAAAATAAAATACTTTCTTCTCCATAACTGGAGGAGTACCTTTTTTTGCAGCAGTATCCTTTTTTGGAACGTCTTTAGTTGTTTTCACTTCAAAACTAATCCAGTTTTCGTCTCGGATAAACTTCATACTATCAATATTCAAATGCTGAGCATCCATTGGATCATCAGTAATTCGAGTAAGTTTGGCAGCTAGTAAAGCATTGTCGAATAATTGCTTTTTTTCGCCTTTAGCTGCATCTACGATGTACCATTTTTTTCCTTCGGTGGTTTCATACATATACCAAAAACGGTCAGATTTTTTTAACCAATGAGGATCTACTCCTAAGCTAAAAACCATTTTCTGCACCTTATTGGGTGAAAAACGAGCAGCCAATTCATAGTTGGCTTTAGTTACAGGGGTTTGCTGAGCCGTTATTGAATAACTGATCATTAATAACAAGAACAATTGAATGAATCTCATGGCCATATAAATTTTGGTTGCTCAAAATAAAGGTTTAAGGCTTTGGCTGCGAACCTTTTATCAAAAAAATCGGTGGATAGCTTTACTTTGCGGTAAAATTTAGTTTATGCTGCCTGTTTTTGAATCTACATTAGCGTTTTCCTTAGCATTAGACAAAAATGATTCTTTGCATCATTTTAAAAATGAATTTTATTTTCCACAACATCAAGGTCAAAACGCAATTTATTTCTGCGGTAATTCATTAGGACTCCAGCCTAAATCGCTTGCAGCAGCCATTGATACCGAACTAACTACTTGGAAAGAGATTGCAGTAGGCGGTTATTTTAATGGAACTAATCCATGGTTATATTATCAGGAATACTTGAAAGCACCACTTGCAAAATTGGTTGGTGCAAACATATCAGAAATTAGTGTAATGAATGCATTAACGGTGAATTTGCATTTATTAATGTTAAGTTTTTACAAGCCTACGAATACTCGTTTTAAAATCATGATGGAAGCAGGCGCATTCCCTTCCGATCAATACGCCGTTGAAACGCTTGTAAAACACTTTGGGCTTGACCCAGCAATTGCTATTGTAGAAATTAGTCCATTGGCAGACAGTAAAACACTAACAACAGAACAAATTGTTCAAGCCATTCAGAAAGAAGGAGATGCTTTAGCGATGGTTATGTTTGGCGGCATTAATTACTATACGGGTCAGTTTTTTGACTTAAAAACAATCACTTCGGCTGCCCATCAAGCAGGCGCTATTGCTGCTTTTGACCTTGCTCATGTTACGGGGAATATTCCATTACAATTACATGACTGGGGGGTAGACTTTGCAGCCTGGTGTAGTTACAAATATTTAAATGCAGGGCCTGGAGCGGTAGGTGGATTTTATATCCACGAAAAGCATGCATCAAATATAGAGATGCCCCGATTAGCTGGATGGTGGGGCAATGATGAAAAAGAACGATTTAAAATGGAGAAAGGATTTATTCCTAAACGGGATGCTAGTGGTTGGAATATTAGTACAGCACAAGTATTTAATATGGTAGGTTTAAAAGCTTCTTTGGAAATTATCGATAAAGCCGGGATTGAATCTTTAAGAAAAAAAAGCATCCTTTTAACAAGCTATCTTGAATATTTATTAAATCAATTAAACAATGTCTCTTTTGAAATTATAACTCCTTCGAATATTGAAGCAAGAGGGGCACAATTGTCGTTATACTTTACCGCTAAGGCAAAGGAAATACATACTAAATTAATAGAAAATGGAGTAATTGTAGACTATAGAGAACCTGGTGTTATAAGAGTGGCTCCTGCCCCATTGTATTGCAGTTTTGAAGATGTATATCGTTTTTATGAAATCCTAAAAAACAACTTCTAACAATGAATCATAGCATCAGTTATTTAGCATTAGGCGATTCTTATACCATTGGAGAATCCGTTCCGTTGCACGAATCTTTTCCTTATTTAACAACCCAATTGATTCGAAAACAAAAAATTGCCATTCATGCACCTGAAATAATTGCAAAAACAGGCTGGACAAGCTCCGAATTGGCCGAACAATTATTAAAGACCGAATTAAATACTCACTATGATTTTATTAGTTTATTAATTGGAGTAAACAACCAATACAGGCATTTATCCCTTCATGATTTTAGAAGTGATTTTGAATACCTGCTTAAAAAATCAATTCATTTAGCCAATAGCAAACCCCAAAATGTAATTGTATTATCAATACCTGATTGGGGATGCACCCCTTTTGCCACTGAAAAAAACCCAGGATCAATTGCTGTTGAGATTGACTCCTTTAACCATGTTTGTGCACAGTTTGCTAAGGATTATCATACGCAGTACATTGACATTACAACAGCAACAAGAGCATTAAAGGATCATCCTTCTGCACTTGCTGCTGATCAATTACATTATTCTGGTGAAACACATTTGCTTTGGGCAAATAAAGTTGCAAATAAAATAATGGAATTAAGTAAGTAAATTAATTTATTGATTTTGTTTGGCATCTGCTTTCATCTTTTCATTAGCAGTAATCACAAAATGTACTCTTCTATTTAATGCCCTATTTTCATCGCTGGTATTCTCCATCTTAGGTTGACTTTCACCATACCACTTTGTAGTAATTCTACTTGATGAAATTCCAGTTGCACGTAAAGCTGCAGCCACCGCATTAGCTCTTCGTTCTGATAAAGACAAATTATAATTTGCTGCCCCCGTATTATCTGTATGGCCTTCTATTAAAATATTGGTATCTGGATATTCAGTAAATACATTATTCAATTTGTTTAGCGCTAACTGTGCATTGCTATTGATATTGTATTGATTATTGGCAAAATAAACGCCTGCTTGAGATCCATCTGGATTTTTTTCATCAAAAGTGACATTAATGCCTTCACCTACTCGCTCTACAGTTGCTCCTGGTATAGCAGTTTTAATTTCTTCCGCTTGCTTATCCATTTTATTACCAATAATACCTCCAGCAACGCCACCGATTGCAGCACCTAGAATAACCCCAAGCGCAGTATTATTTTTGTTTCCGATATTATTACCAAGCACTCCGCCAATGACTGCGCCGCTGGTAGCTCCAACTGCTACTCCTCTTTGTTGATTTGTTGATTGTTTAATTGTTTCGCATCCATTAATAATGAACGTACCAAAAGCAATTAGAATAAGTTTAAACATTGTAATTTTCATAATGGTGAAGTTGATTGATTCTAACCAAACCATTGTTACATAACAATTGAAATAAATTACATCATTTGCAGGTACCCAGCCATTTCTGATTGATACGCTTTAGCTGCTAATGCAGCCTGATTGGCAAAGTCTTCTCCTTCGGATGCAAAAATGATTGCCCTACTAGCATTCACCAATAAACCTACAGATTTATTCAATCCATATCTGCTTACCTCTTTTAAACTTCCCCCTTGCGCTCCTACTCCCGGAACCAAAAGAAAGTGTTCCGGAATAATATTTCTTATATTTTCTAATTCAGCTGCCTGCGTTGCGCCTACTACAAACATTAAATTTTCTTTGCTCCCCCATTCAGCAACTCTTGCTAATACATGTTCATACAATCTTTTTTCTGAAGCCCCTTGGGTGATATGCGGAACCATTGTTAATGACTCATCGTACTCTTCTAATAATAATTGCTGAAAATCGTTGCTTCCAACATTAGAAGTTAATCCTAATACGATGGTTACTTTATCAGTATATTCTAAAAAAGGTCGAATGCTATCTTCTCCCATGTAAGGCGCAACAGTAATTGCATCAAAATTAAGTGCTTCAAAAAATGCCTTTGCATATTGAGTGGAAGTATTTCCGATATCACCTCTTTTGGCGTCAGCAATGGTAAAATGTGTTTGGGGGATATAATCCAGCGTTTCTTTCATGATTTCCCAACCTTTTAACCCTAGTGCTTCATAGAACGCTGTGTTTATTTTATAACTCACACAATAAGGTAATGTTGCATCTATAATTGCTTTATTGAATGCAAGCACCCCATCAGGATTCCCTTTTAAGTGGGCAGGTAATTTAGTGATATCAGAATCCAATCCTACACATAAATAAGATTGCTTCAATAAAATTTGCTCAGTTAATGAAGTTGCTGTCATGGTACGAATTTAGTGGTTCTTTTGCAATTGAATGAATGAAGCTATATTTGAAGCCTAACAATTCTTCCATGGAAAAAGAACCAATGTATTACGGCACTTATTTGCATTTAGATAAAATTATTGAAAGCCAATATCCTGTTAGCTTTGAAAAAGATAATGAACCAGCCCACGACGAAATGCTTTTCATTATTATCCATCAGGCATATGAGCTCTGGTTTAAGCAAATTTTATTTGAGCTAGACTATTGCATGGGTATTTTTCAAAAAGAAAAAATCAATGATAATTCTGAAGACCTGAACTTGGTTAGACATCGATTTAAGCGGATCATTAAAATATTAGAATTATTAAACCAACAGGTGAATATTTTGGATACCATGACCCCAATGGACTTTCTTGCATTCAGAAACTTATTAACCCCTTCTTCTGGTTTTCAAAGCAAGCAATTTAGATTGATTGAGGCTAAACTAGGGTTAGAAATTGATAAAAGACACCAAAAGGATTATTATAAACGCACTAACGAAGGTGGTTTTACTCAACCAGACTATCAGCATATTAATCAAACTGAAGAAAATAAACATTTATTACAATTGGTGAATGATTGGTTGGAAAGAATGCCTTTTTTTGACGCCACTTATTGGGGGGTAGAAGTAGATAATGCAATTAATCATCCATTCTGGAAAGAATATAAATCCATTTATTGTGATGGATTATCTGAAAGAGAGCAAACCAAACAAATTGATTTTGATGCAGTTTTTTTTCAGCACTTTACTGCCGAGATGACTCCAGAACAAAAACAATCTCTTGCCTGTAGTTTTAGCCCAGCTGCTATGAGGGCTGCA
Organism: Sediminibacterium sp.; assembly: GCA_049242025.1. GTDB lineage: Bacteria > Bacteroidota > Bacteroidia > Chitinophagales > Chitinophagaceae > Sediminibacterium. The sequence continues at coordinate 13,982 of JBMLPQ010000056.1, read as the reverse complement.
TTATTTATTATGCTTTACAGAGACTTTCCTGTTTTTCAAACCTCTTATCAAATATTGGATTCATTAATTGAAATAGATCATTTGATGAGCAATTGGCGTCACAAGCACTTAGTTATGGTTAGAAGAATGATTGGGATGCGAGTTGGTACAGGAAATACTTCTGGTGCCGGATACCTTGAAGGTGCATTAAATAAGCATTATGTGTACAGAGATTTGTCGGGTCTATCAACATATTTAATTCAAAGAAGTAAATTACCAAAATTACCGGAGCGCCTTATTCAATTTTTGGGATTCAATCTTTAATGTTTATCCGCGCATTTTTTGTGCTACAATAATCATTCTAGGCGATAATTTAACATCATAATCACCCAACTGGTAGTTGCCAAATACTTCTACAATTTGCATATGTTGGTAGCTAAGCATATCATTAAAGTCGCCTAGAGAAAACTTGGCAACTCGTTCTGTATATAAATGCCGAGGGGCGGTATGTTCTTGATCTGTGATTTGTATTTGTTTAAAAAAATGTTCCTCGGTATGCCATTTACTAATGTGAAATTTAATGTCTTCTACGGCTGTAGTGACTATAGGTTCTAGTTGCGATTCTACAAAATGAACATTTAAATAGTCAATCACCAGAATACCTCCTGGCTTAATGCTATCTGACATCATTCTAATTGCATTATCGTGTTCTCTTCTTGTTTTAAAATAACCAAAACTGGTGAAAAAATTAAAAGCATAATCAAAATAATTAATACGAAAAACCCTCCTCATATCATGTTGATAAAAATGAAGCGAGTCTGACTCTGCTAATTTTGCTTCTTTGATAGAAGCTTCAGACAAATCTATTCCTGTTATGTCAAATCCCATATCAGCCAATACCATACTATGCCTGCCTTTTCCACAAGCAATATCTAACATCCTCATGCCCTCTGAAGGCTTTAAATGAGCAATCAATGTTTTTATGAACTGTTCTGCCTCTTTTTCGTCTCTATGCTGGTATAATAAATGGTAGTAAGGAGAATTAAACCAATCCTTAAACCAAGCTTTGTCTATCATATTAATGTTTCAACTACAAAGTTACGTTACCAAATCATACAAAAAATTTGAATTATATTCGCCGCCGTTTAAGAGAACATTATGGCATTAATAAAAAGTATATCAGGAATTAGAGGCACTATTGGAGGGAAACCAGGCGATACGTTGAGCCCTGTAGACATTGTAAGATTTACCGCAGCATATGGAACTTTGTTAAAACAAGCAAATAGCTTGAATAAGAAAGTGGTGATAGGACGCGATGGAAGAATTAGTGGCGCTATGGTTCAGTCATTAGTAGTGAATACCTTACTATCGATGGGTTTAGATGTAATTGACTTGGGTTTAAGTACTACTCCAACTGTAGAAATGGCTGTAGTAACAGAAGCTGCAGTAGGAGGTATCATTTTAACCGCAAGCCATAATCCCAAAGAATGGAATGCCTTAAAATTGTTGAACGAAAAAGGTGAATTTATAAGTGGAGCGGATGGCGCTAAACTATTAGAAATTGCTGCTCAAGAAGATTTTCAATTTGCAACTGTTGACCATTTAGGTCAGGTAATTGCTGGAGAAAATTTATTGGAAAAGCATATTGAGGCTTGTGTTAATTACCCTTTAGTAGACAAAGCTGCTATTGAAGCTGCAAACTTTTCTATTGTAATTGATGCCATCAATAGTACTGGAGCAATTGCTGTACCTGCATTATTGAATGCACTAGGCGTAAAAAAATATACTGTCTTAAATTCGGAAGTAAATGGTCATTTTGCGCATAATCCAGAACCGCTACCAGAAAATTTAAGAGACCTTTGCAATGAAGTAAACAAACAAAAAGCCAGCATGGGTATTGCAGTTGACCCTGATGTTGATCGATTATGTTTTGTATGTGAAGATGGTAGCTTATTTGGCGAGGAATATACACTTGTTGCTGTTGCAGACTATGTTTTACAACATCGAAAAGGAAACACTGTAAGCAATATGAGTAGTACTCGTGCTTTAAAAGATATTACGATTAAGCATGGTGGTAATTATTATGCTAGTGCTGTTGGAGAAGTTAATGTAGTTACTAAAATGAAGGAAGTAAATGCAGTAATTGGTGGTGAAGGCAATGGTGGAATCATTGTACCTGACTTACATTATGGCAGAGACGCTTTAATTGGTATAGCTTTATTTTTAACCCATTTAGCAAAAGAAAAAAAATCTATCAAACAACTTAGAAGTACCTACCCAGATTACTTTATCAGCAAAAATAAAATTGAACTAACGCCTGGTGTAGATCTCAAAAAAATATTTGAGCATATTCAAAAAAAATATCAAAAGAATCCGATTAATACAGAGGATGGATTAAAGATAGAATTTGACAATGACTGGGTTCATTTAAGAAGCAGTAACACTGAGCCAATTATTCGCATATATGCAGAAAGCAATAGTGAAACGGTGGCAGCAAATATTGCAAAAAGACTAATGGGTGATATTAAAGAAGCAGCAGATTTAAATTAATCATTTATCAATCGTTTTTTATGGAAAGAATCTATCTAGACAATGCAGCAACTACTTCACTAGATCCTGCAGTATTAGAAGCCATGATGCCTTATTTAACTAAGCACTTTGGCAACCCTTCTTCTATTTATTCCTATGGTAGAGAATCTAGAATGGCGATTGAAAATGCTAGAAAGTCTGTTGCGAAAATTTTAAATGCTCACCCGGCTGAAATCTTCTTTACTAGCGGAGGAACAGAAAGCAGTAATATGGCTATTACTGCATCGGTAAGAGACCTTGGATGCAAGCATATTATTAGTTCACCTATTGAACATCATGCCACTAGTCATACGGTGGAATATTTATACCAAAACGGGGAAGCTGCATTGAGTTATGTTAAGCTTTTACCAAATGGCCATATCGATTTGAATGATTTGGAAAATTTACTAGCCGAAAGCGAAGAAAAATGTTTGGTTACTTTAATGCATGCCAACAACGAAATAGGTAATATGTTGGATATTCATGCCGTAGGTGAACTTTGTAAAAAACACAATGCTATTTTCCATTCTGATACCGTTCAAACAGTTGGTCACTTTCCATTTAATTTAAGAAATACTCCTGTTCATTTTATTACTGGAGCAGGCCATAAATTTCATGGTCCAAAGGGTGTTGGCATGTTGTATATTAATGAAAACGTGAAGATCAAGCCTTTTGTTCACGGGGGCAGTCAAGAAAGAAATATGCGTGCTGGTACAGAAAACCTTTATGGCATCATAGGTTTTGCTAAAGCACTTGAATTGGCCACTACAAATTACGAAAGCGACAGTGCCTACATTACTGAGTTGAAGTTGTATATGATGGAACAGCTTCAAAAAAATATTAAAGGAATTACTTTTAATGGAGATCCAATAGGCCAATCTTTATACGCTGTTTTAAGCGTTAGTTTCCCTAAAACAGAAAAAAGCGAAATGATACTTTTCAATCTAGATATTAATCATATTTGCGCAAGTGGTGGCAGTGCCTGCACCAGCGGGGCAGACCAAGGTTCTCACGTCATTAGAGCAATCAACAATAATCCGAATCAGGTTACTGTTAGATTTAGCTTTAGTAAACACAATTCCAAAGCAGAAATAGATGCAGTTGTTGAGAAATTAAAAGAACTGATTTAGAGATCTTCTTCTTCCTCTTCCGTTCCAAAATTTTCAAAGTTCATCATACTTCCCATTAAATCATTGAAGCTGAGTTTGCCATCTACTGATTTCTTACTGATCATAGAATAAGCTGCCAAGCCATGTAATACAAATTCCATCAACAATGCATTTTCATTTGCATTGGCATGGGGATAATATTTTTTAACCAAAGCATATAAACCATCTATTTGGTATAGGGTTTCAATTTTAGTAGCATCTTTCATATCTAATAGCAATTCAATATGATTGCCTGCGTCGAACCAGCGAGTAATGGTTTTATAAGGACTCTCGTTTGCTCCATTTTCTTCTACTGACTTTTTACCAGTATTTCTTTTCTTTTTTGCTTGCTCAGGATTTGGGAAATATTGAACAAATAAATTCCGAACCGATTTGTCTATCAAATTCACCGCAACCTGATAGGGCCCTTCTTGTTCTCCTTCATAAACCAATTCAATTTTACCAGTAATAGCCGGTATAATGCCGTTTAAATCACTAATCCAAACCTGTGTATTGGCTTCATTGTGGATGATGGCACGTCTTTCGGCACTGCTCACCGCATTCTCTAATGCCGCAATAGTTAGCCTTGCACTAACTCCGCTTTTTCTATCAACATATTCATTAGACCTAGCTTCAAATGCCACTTGTTCAATGATGCGTTTTACTAAATCACTTATATTGACTCTTTCTTTTTGTGCAGGTAAAATATTGGCTTCTTGCTCTGTAATAGCCAATGAGGTTTCAATATTTTTAGGATAGTGAGTAAGAATTTGACTTTCAATACGGTCTTTTAATGGAGTAACAATACTTCCTCTATTGGTATAATCTTCTGGATTTGCAGTGAATACAAATAAAATATCTAAAGGCATTCTTAATTTAAAGCCCCTTATTTGAATATCTCCTTCTTGTAAAATATTAAACAATGCTACTTGAATTCTTGCTTGTAAATCGGGTAATTCATTAATCACAAAAATTCCTCTATTGCTTCTTGGGATAATTCCGTAATGAATGACTTTTTCGTCCGAAAAACTCAACTTTAAATTTGCAGCTTTAATGGGATCAATGTCTCCAATTAAGTCGGCAACACTCACATCTGGCGTGGCTAACTTTTCTCCATAACGGGCAGTACGATGAACCCATTCAATAGGTGTTTCATCCCCTTTTTCTGCAATCAAGTCATGGGCATACCTACTCAAAGGTTTGAATGGATCATCATTCACTTCAGAACCAGCAATAATAGGAATGTATTCATCTAATAGATCAATCATTTGCCTGGCCATTCTAGTTTTTGCTTGGCCTCTCAATCCAAGGAACAAAATATTATGCTGACTAAGTATAGCTCTTTCTGTATCAGGTATCACAGTATCTTCATAACCCATTATACCAACAAAAGGATTTTCTTTTTCTTGTATGGTTTTAATTAGGTTGTTCCTAACTTCTTCTTTAACCGATTTGGATTGATATCCACTTGCTTTAAGTTGACCTAAATTATAAATAGTATCGTATTGAACTTTCTTTGCTTTTTTCATTTTAATAAACTGTTTTTCTTTTTCCACTTTCAAAATCTTTGAATATAAATGCACCTAATTTATCCAAGGAAGCAAAGTAAGCTTTGCCATTATTCATTTCAGTAAATTCCTGTACAAACTGCTGCAGATAAGGATCTGAAGCAATCATAAATGTGGTGATTGGTATCTTTAGTTTTTTACACTGCGCCGCTAAATTGATACAACGATTCACTACTTTTCTGTCTAAGCCAAAACTATTTTTATAATACTGTTTACCAATTTTTAAGCAAGTAGGTTTACCATCTGTGATCATAAATATTTGCTTATTTGGATTCTTTCTTCTTCTGAGTAAATCCATGGCCAATTCTAGCCCTGCAACCGTATTTGTATGATAGGGTCCAACTTTTAAATAAGTAAGGTCTTTCATTTCAATACTCCATGCATCATTTCCAAACACTACTATATCGATGGTGTCTTTTGGATATTTAGTCGTAATCAATTCGCATAAAGCCATTGCCACTTTCTTTGCGGGAGTTATTCTATCTTCCCCATACAATATCATGGAATGTGAAATATCAATCATTAACACAGTAGATGTTTGTGTTTTGAAATCTGCTTCTCTAATTTGCAAATCATCTTCGTGCATCGAGAATGCTTCTACCCCCCTATTGATTTGTGCATTTCTTATACTCTCTGTAAAATCGATCTGCTCTAACATATCCCCAAACTGAAATGGCCTGGTATCAGAGTTAACTTCATCGCCTTGCCCTGGCTTAAATGTTTGATGGCTGCCTTTTCCTGCTTTCTTGAGTTTACCAAAAATTTCCTCTAAACTTTTTTTGCGGATGGTCTGCTCAGATTTCCCAGTGATACTAAAATCTCCATTTGCTGGATCTTCTTTTAAATACCCATTCTGCTTAAGGTCTTCAATAAAATCGCCCATACCATAATCTTTATCCGTAAAATGATATTGCTTATCTAACTCATTCATCCAACTCAGCGATTCTGATGCATCACCACTTGTATAAGTAAGCAATTGCATAAATATATCGAGCAATTGTTCAAACTTAGTTTTCCCAGTATTATCAGGATTAAATGAAAAAAATTGGTGCCCAATCATATACAATACTAACAGTATTCAGACTATTAAGTTCAAAAAAAATCGTCCCGAAAACTCGGGACGATTCAATATACTCTTTTTAAAACTATTTACTGCTGTCTCTCGGTGCCATTAACTTACCTGGGATTTGAATGGCTGGGTTATAAACAGACTTCATTCTATCAAAGCCCTCCATATATCCTTCTGCAATTCTTTTCTCATCTTCCATTAATTCGGCTTTTTTGCCTGATAAAGAATTATAATATTTGATTTGCTGTTGCAAATCTTTACTAACTGATTTAGAAACTTTATCAATCAACGCTTTGTCCTCCGCCATATAACAAGCTTCCAAGAACATCAATGAATTTCTGTTGTGCATATTGCCACGGCTCACCATGCCATATGGGAAGTTCTCTTCGTCCATTAACTGATCCACTTTCTGCAATACTTTTCTAGCATCTTCTTTTCTGCCTTTAGCAGCAAGATCTATTGCCAGCTCTGTATAAGCAGTTCTAATGCTATTTAAATGTCTTCTGTTTTCTTCATCAAAATAAACCCCTTTAACATTGGCATTTCCTGCTGCAAATACATTCATGGCTTTAGTCATCATCCAATCGGTATTTACTTTAGAGCCTTGAACAGGTACTAATCTATGACTAAGACCATCTCTGCGTAAGAATTCATCAAATCCTAATTCTACTTGAGGATTAGTGAAATAAATAGGACGATTCCATTTGTTGGCAGCAATAATGTTTAAGACTGCCATATCATTTTTCATCATAGAACCTTTTGGTAACTCAAAACGAAGTTCTGCCACTACACTATCATTGGCATTAACTGTTTTGTTGGCCAATACCTGAGCTTTATCTACTGGAACAGAGAACTTTCTTACAGGGAAAGTACTCAATGCTTCCCCATTTCCCCTGTCTTCCATATTGATTGGATCGTCACTTCCTACATAATTTTTCATTAAATCGTATAAGTCATAATAACGGTCTTCTGGAATATTTGGCTTAGGACGATACAATGCATAGTCTCTTTTTCCTCCCTCAATTTGTTCTGCAGACCAGATTACATCTATGGGAGCACTTTCATTTACTTTGTATCGCATTTCATTGATGTACCAATCTATACCCAATAAACTATAGTTAATTACTCGAATATCTGGTCTAATACCTTCCACTTCTTGTGCATACCATAAAGGGTATGTATCATTGTCTCCAAAAGTGAATAAGATTGCATTAGGAGCGCAGCTTTCTAAATAATCTTTCGCTAAGTCTCTTGCCAATACTTTCTTACTTCTATCATGGTCGTCCCATTCTTGCTGCGCCATTAATCCTGGCACTGCCAGCAAACAAACAACCGTAGCTAAACCAGCAGCAACAGCTGGTTTCATTTTTTTCTCTAAGAATGAAATAACACCCATTACTCCTAAGCCAATCCAAACGGCAAATGCATAGAAGCTTCCAACATAAGCATAATCACGCTCACGTGGCTGGTTACCCGCTTGATTTAAGTACAATACAATGGCAAACCCAGTAAAGAAGAACATTAATAAATTGGTAAAAGCATCATCTCCTCTTTTTCTTCGGTGGTAAATAAATCCTAGAATACCAAGAATCAAAGGCAATGCAAATAACTTATTATTGGCTTTGTTATTTTTAAGCGAATCAGGCATTTGAGATTGATCTCCGTAAATAAAATTGTCAATAAATGAGATACCAGTAATCCAATTGCCATCTCTTACATTACCGGTATATACCCCTTGAAGATCATTTTGCTTTCCAGAAAAATTCCACATAAAATAGCGGAAATACATCCAATAAACCTGATAGCCAACAAAGAATTTAACGTTGTCTACCTGATTAGGGGCACGCTCGTATGTGCCGTCTTTTAATTTTGGAATATTTAAATATGCAGAGTAATAATAAGCATGATATTGATCATCACTTGCATCCCAAACCCTAGGGAACAACATTTTATCTTCGGGATTATACACGTATTTTTTATCCTGACCTACTTCAATGTATTTATCACGCGCTTTCTGGTAGCGCATACCTGTATTCTTCAAATCAACCGGTTGTGCAGTAAATTTTTGACCATACAACAATGGGAAATCGCCGTATTGCTCACGTCCTAAGTATCCTACTAAACTCATTGGATTATCCACATTGTACATATCCACAGAAGGATTTGCACTACTTCTAATCATAGTAGTTAAATAAGTACTGTAGCCGATAAACATAAAGCTGATGCACCAGATTGAAAGCGTTAAATAAGGCCAAGCTTTCTTAGCAGCTACTTTTAACCCATACCATAATAATGCTGCAACCAAAACAAAGAATAGCGTGAACCCGCTAAAGAAAGGCATTCCAGCTCCATTCACCATCCATCTGTCAAATGAACCAGCTAATTTGATTGAATACTGAATAACTCCAACTTGAACAACTCCTGTAATTACACATCCAATGACAAAAAATATATAAACACCACCATAATATTCTTTTTTCGCTGAAGTCCATTTTTCGATAAGAAATAACAAGCCAACTCCAACAATGGTAGCTAATATCATTAGTCCACCAATTGTTCCATCCATCGGAACATTGTCAGTGGCTTCAGCTGCTGCCCCTACTAGTGCAGCAATAAAAGCCAAACCACCACCAACTGATACAATTTTAATAAACCAAGAACGAATCAGTGAATAATTGAAATTTGCTCTTTTTCTGAAATAATAAACCATTACAATTGCTGGAATGGTTAATAGGTTCAACAAGTGAACACCAATAGACAATCCCATCATAAAAAATATAAAAACAATCCAACGGTCTGCCCCTGGTTCATCTGCTTGGTTTTCCCATTTCAAAATTGCCCAAAATACAATTGCAGTAAAGAAAGAAGATAGCGCATAAACCTCTCCTTCAACTGCACTATACCAAAATGAATCGCTAAAAGTGTAGGCTAAAGCACCTACTACACCAGCTCCCATTACACTCCATATTTGATAACTATTGGGTGTATCAGTTGTTTTGATATTGATAATTCTGCGAGCAAAATGGGTAATTGTCCAAAACAAAAACAAAATTGTAAAAGCGCTTGCAATAGCACTCATCATATTTACTGCTTTTGCTGCACTCATTGGATCATCACCAAACAAAATGATAAAAATTCTGCCAAGGATTACAAATAATGGGGCTCCTGGTGGATGGGGAATTTGTAGCTTAAAGCAACTACTTACAAACTCACCACAATCCCATAAGCTTCCACCCGCTTCGGCAGTAAGGGTATACACAACACTGGCAACAATGAAAACCAGCCAGCCCGTAATGTTGTTAATCTTGTTAAACTGCATATCTGTTTTGGTTTTTAAAGACTGGCAAACATAGTTGATTATAGGTAAAATTTGAAATAGTTGAGGCTGTTTAAACCATTTTAAGAAAGTTTTTACAGGTATACCCGTTTAATCATTACATGTCAGATAACTACAAACTGTAATGATGCATGATTTTTGGGTTTGCTGTATTAACTTTGCAGCCGAATGAACCAAAAGCAATCAGTCGCATTTCATACATTAGGTTGTAAACTCAATTTTTCTGAAACTTCTACTCTTTCCAGAATAATGGAAAAAGAAGGTTTTGAAAAAAGGGATTTTAATGACTTGGCAGATGTATATGTTATCAACACCTGCTCGGTTACGGATAATGCTGATAAGGAATGTAGACAAATTGTAAGACGAATTCAACGAAAATCACCTGATAGTTTTGTAGTGATAACAGGTTGCTATGCACAACTAAAGCCTAAAGAAATCGCTTCTATACCTGGAGTTGATTTGGTATTAGGGGCAGCTGAGAAATTTAATATAACTGAACATATTAAATCTTTGGCAAAAACCACCGATCCTGCCAAAATATGCAGTTGTGATATTTCAGAAGTAAGCGGATTCAATGCGTCTTTTTCTCAACATGATAGAACCCGTACTTTTTTAAAAGTTCAGGATGGCTGCGATTATAATTGTTCTTTTTGTACCATACCAATGGCAAGAGGAAAAAGCAGAAGTGATACAATAGAAAATGTGGTTAAAAATGCAAAGCATTTAGCAGCAGAAGGGGTTAAAGAAATTGTATTAACAGGGGTAAACTTAGGTGATTTTGGGAAAGGTCCAGATGGGGAAAAAATACATTTAGAAAGCTTCTTAGATCTTGTAAAAGCTTTAGATACTGTTGAAGGGATTAAGAGGTACCGTATCTCTTCTATTGAACCCAACTTAATCACCAACGAATTAATTGAATGGGTATCCACTAGTGATCAATTTATGCCTCACTTTCATATTCCCTTGCAAAGTGGATCCAATAAAATTCTAGGATTAATGCGCAGGCGGTATAAAAGAGAATTATATGCGGAGCGCGTTGCCTTGATTAAACAATTAATGCCACATGCTTCAATTGGGGTAGACGTAATTGTAGGATTCCCCGGAGAGTCGGATGAAGATTTTAAAGATACTTTTGACTTTCTTCATTCATTAGATATTTCTTATTTGCATGTATTTACTTACTCTGAAAGAGATCATACAAAAGCACTAGAAATAAAACCTGTTGTTCCTATACATGTAAGAAATGAGCGTAATAAAACGCTTAGGAATTTGTCATATATGAAACAGCAGTATTTTACGCAACAACATGGCGGAACATCCCGCTCTGTCTTATTTGAAGCCTATAATAAAGACGGAATGATGGAAGGCTATACAGATAATTATATCAGAATTAGCACCCCATATCGAACAGAATGGGCAAACCAATTAGTTGATTGGACTATTTAGGGGTAAGATAATTGGCAGGAAATTCAACAATCATCACTTGTCCTAAACTTTGTAATTGAACGTATACTTTTTTCTTTCCACCTCTAATAACCGTTCCCTCTTTATCCATAAAAACCCCATAATTGACTTTAATTAAATCGCCATTATTAAACCCTTCGTCTGATATGATGGAGATACGCGCTTCTTTTTCGGCTAAATAAGACTTTATACTATTTACTTCTTCATCTTTAATCACTGCTGGTTTCCCTAAATAATAAACAAAATTCAGTGCCCCATCTGTCATTAACACTTTTGATTTTTCCGTGTCGTCAATTCGCACAAAAACATATGATTTAAAAAGGGGTTCTTCAACTATTTTCTTTCGATCCGACCATTGACGTTCTACTTTTTGGAGTGGGCACCAACTCTCGATGCCTTTCCTAATTAATACAGAATCAATTTTTTTCTCCCACCTTGGTTTGGTATAAATAGCAAACCATTTCTTTTCTAACTTCTTTTCCATAATTTTTTGGACCTAATTGATTACAAAAAAGTAGTACTAATTTTTAACAGTATTATACTGCTGCAAGGCAAGCTCTTTAATAATTTTTATACCTGCATCAATTTGCAAATCTTGTTTTAATAATTTTAGCCATTCTTGGTAACGAATCCCTTTATTCTTGTCTGGATTATTATAAAATTTATCATTATCAGCTTCCATTGCTTGCACATTTAAGTCTGATTTTAATTTCAATAAATTATTGTTTTGAGTAACTGTGCTTGTAATCTGCTTTTGCATCTGCTTAAACTGATCAATTTGCAGGTTGATTGGGTTCTCTCCATTTTGGGTTAACCATTTTAAATTATTCTGCAAAAGAATCAAATTTTCATCTGATAAAATTCTTGCCTGCTGATTTTTGATGATCGCGTCTAACTTATTGGCTTCAACACCATCCCAAGTTTGGTATTTGGTTTGAGGGATTGCATCCCAAGGCAATGAATTAGGATTATCTTTTTCCCTGATTTTCAAGTATTCATAGGTATCAGGCATAATAATATCAGGAACAACCCCTTTTAATTGAGTACTTCCTCCATTGACTCTATAAAATTTTTGGAAGGTTAAACTAACCGCTCCAAATTCAGTTCTTGTGCTATAAAAATCGATAGGTCTTCCAAACGGAATAGGTCTTTGTACTGTTCCTTTTCCGTATGTTGAACTACTTCCAATTACAATACCTCTTTTATAGTCCTGAATGGCTGCAGCAAAAATTTCACTTGCAGATGCACTCAATTCATTAACCATAACAGTTAAAGGGCCATCATACAAAACAGACTCATCGTTGTCTCTCCAGGTTTGTTGATCCACTCTTCCATCTCTTTCTTTTACTTGCACCACTGGTCCTGTTTTTATAAATAATCCGACCATTTTGACAACTTCAAGCAAAGATCCTCCACCATTATTTCTAAGATCAATAACAATACCTTTAACGTTCTCTGCCTTCAACTTCTTTACTTCGGTTGCTACGTCTTCAGAGCATTTGAAGCCATTTTTATCTTCAAAATTGGCATAAAAGTCGGGCAATGCTATGTAGCCAATTTTTTCTGACCCTTGCATAATCACAGCACTTCTTGCTAATCCTTCATCTTGCTCAATCTTTTCTCTAATTAAAGCAACCGTTTTAGTAGTTCCGTCTTGTTTTTTAAAAGTGATTCTTACTTCTGTGCCTTTATCTCCTCTGATTAATTTCACTGCATCTTCGGTACCGTATCCACTTACATCTACAGGCTCATTTGAACCTTGGGCAACTTTTATAATAATATCACCAGCTACAATTGCACCAGATTTCCATGCTGGTCCACCAGTTACAACACTAGCAATTTTAATCCCATTATCATCTTGTTGAAGTTGTGCCCCAATACCATAAAATTGATTACTCATTCTTTCATCAAAAGCCCTCTTTTCAACAGGAGGATAATAATCTGTATGAGGATCCATCGAATTAGTGATCACATTGATGAAAGCATTGAAACGCTGATCTTCAGTAAACGTTGTTTTAATTCTATTGAATGTTCTATCCATCATTTTTAGCACACTTGTTCTGGCATTCAATTCCAAGCTATCATCAGGCAAAACTTTGAAACTATCTTTCCCTTTGTTCTTCTCTCTTTCTTCTTGTAAATCAACAAAACGCTCTAATGCATAGTACTTCAATTTTTTTCTCCATCTATCTTTTCTTTCTGCATCAGAATTAGTATAACTCAATTTATCTCCATCTAATTGAACAGACTCATTAACGGTATAGTCAAATGGTTTTGAAAGGATGTCTTTATAAAAATTCATCGTTTCAGCTATTCGCTTTTCGTAGATAGCACTTACAGCTGGTTGAAATTGAATACCTGAACCATGTATTTCATCATCAATTGATTTTTCATATTTTTTTAACCCATTCACATCAGATGCAATAAAAATACTTTTATCACCATCTAATTGGTCTAAATATGCATTGAATATTTTTTTGGAAAAATCATCATCGATTTTTTTTGGACTATAATGTTGTTGCTCAAGAAGCGCACCAACCGTACTTAATAGCTTTTGCTGTTGGGCTATTTTTTCGTTGGAATCTGTTCCATAAATACTCCTAAATGCGATAAACAATGAACCAAATAATACCAGAGCCGTTAGCACTAATCCTTTTCTACTCTTCATAAATTGCTTTAATTTTTGCATGATCTACTCAAAAATAATCTAAAATAAGGTTTCATTGGCATCTATAAAACCAATTAACAAAGGTTTGGATGAAGTTTTTTTAAAAAAAATTTACTACTTTTGCATTCCACAAAAACGGAGGGCGTAGCTCAGTTGGTTAGAGCGTCAGTTTGTGGCACTG
>JBMLPQ010000055.1:0-1171 GCA_049242025.1 Sediminibacterium sp. | reverse complement strand
CTAACCATTTCCTTTAAAATTTCTATTTCACGTTCACTTAAGCCTGAACTATTGGAATTTACTTGTTCTGTATTTTCAACAATAGGGTGGGTAGGAACCTGCCTTAACAAGTCTAATGTTTTTCTGGCTATAGAAGGGCTCATTGGAATTCCATTGTGTTCATAAACACTAGTGATGGCATCTCGAATATGAATAGCGCTGTCTTCTTTTAATAAGTAACCACTAGCTCCTGCTTTTATTGCTTCGAATATTTTATCGTTTTCTTCAAATACAGTTAATACAATAAACTTTATACTTGGGTAGGCTGCAGTTGCTATACTAATGGCTTCAATACCATTCATTTCGGGCATTTCTAAGTCCATCAAGACTACATCGGGCTTGGTTGAAACTAATTTTAATTTCTCCAAAAAATCGATTCCATTTTTTGCTTCAAAAACAATTTCAATTGAAGCATGTCCTATTATTTTACCTTTAACTGTTTGACGGTTAATTGGCTTGTCATCAACTATTGCAATCTGAATTGGCATTGGGTAAAATTGCGTTGATTTTAGATGTTTATCAATACTCTTTTAAGAGCATATTTTTGTAATAGTGATTGTTGTCCCCTCATTGTTATATGACAGTATTTGAACTTGAGCACCAGCATCTTTGGTTCTCCATTCAATATTTTCAAGACCATTGCCTATATGTTTTTTGTCCATTTCAAATCCAATGCCATTGTCTTTAATAGCAATAACCAGTGTTGAATCGCAATTTATGCTAAAAGTAATTTTATTTGCTTTGCTGTGTTTAATGATATTTTGAACTGCTTCTTGTAAAATTTTATTTATATTAATTGCATCTGATGCACTCAATAAACAATTGTTTTTTATGTTTTCAAATGATTCAAATTCAAAGTCTTCAAAATTTTTAAGTACGTTAAAACAATAGGTTTTAAATTCATCGCTAAAATCGGTGATATAAATTTCTTTATTATTCAATACCCATATGGTTTCACGAAGACTGTTCATTATATGTTCCGCATTATCTTGAATTTTAGTTAATTCATTGTTATTCCCTTGAATACATTTAAGTTTATCTATATTGGCCATTAATGCAGATGTATAAGCGCCCATATTATCGTGTAAGTCTCTACTGATTCTTTGACGCTCAAATTCTAATTGCTCTTGCA
>JBMLPQ010000054.1:0-4339 GCA_049242025.1 Sediminibacterium sp. | reverse complement strand
CCTGCGATTTTTACTATTGCTAACATAGCTGTCCAAAATTAGGACGGCAAAGGTAAGGTTTTTGAGGGATATATCACAAAGATTTTAGAAATAAATTATTGCTAAATAACCAATAAAGCCACTCAAACCGACTCCGATAAGCCTATTTTTGTTCTTCTGGTATCAAATTTAGCCTATGAACTTTAAATCTTTACTGGCAAAACCTTTTGCCAATGTAATATATAATAAGACACGCAAAGGGATGATGCAGGCGGTTCAGCATCAGGATATCATCTTTAAATCTCTCATCAAAAATGGAGCTGCTACCCAATTTGGGAAAGATCACCGCTTGAATCAGGTAGACAACCATGCAAGTTTTATTCAATCTGTACCCATCAGAGACTATGAATTAATTAAGCCTTATATCGAGCAAATTAAAGAAGGGAAATCCAATGTTCTTTGGAAGGGGAAGCCTATTTATTTTGCAAAAACAAGTGGAACAACCAGTGGCGTTAAATACATTCCTATTACCAAAGACTCTATCCCCAACCATATTCAAACAGCTAGAAATGCCTTGTTTTGCTATATGGCTGAAACAGGAAATACTGCTTTTGCCAATGGTAAAATGATATTTCTAAGTGGTTCTCCTATTTTGGAAAGAACAGGTAATATTCCTACGGGAAGACTTAGTGGAATTGTTAATCATCATATTCCGGCTTATTTAAGGTCTAATCAATTACCTAGTTTTGAAACCAATTGTATTGAAGACTGGGAAACCAAACTTGATAAAATTGTTGCGGAAACTATTCAGAAAGACATGACTTTAATCAGTGGTATTCCACCTTGGATGCAAATGTATTTTGATAGATTAATTGAGAAAACGGGTAAAAATATTTCTACTTTATTTCCTCATTTTAGTATCATGGTGCAAGGTGGAGTCAATTTTGAACCCTATAAAGCCAGACTGTTTGAAAGCATTGGTAAAAAAATTGATTCGATTGAATTATTTCCAGCCAGCGAAGGATTTTTTGCATTTCAAGATTCTCAGGATCAAGAAGGGATGTTGCTCAATACCAATAGCGGCATATTTTTCGAATTTATTCCTGCTGGTGAAATTTTTAATGAATTCCCCACCAGGTTGAGTTTGAGCGATGTGAAGTTGGGAGAGAACTATGCTTTAATCATTAATAGCAATGCTGGATTGTGGGGCTATAATATTGGAGACACTATCAAATTCGTCAGCTTAAATCCCTTTAGAATAATTGTTACTGGTAGAACAAAACATTTTATTTCGGCTTTTGGGGAACATGTTATTGGAGAAGAAGTAGAAGCTGCTTTAAAAGCTACATTAGCTGTTCATCCTGCAAAAGTGACTGAGTTTACTGTTGCGCCTATGATTCAACAGGGTGAAGGAAAAAGTTACCACGAATGGTTCATCGAATTTGAATCGTTACCCAGCAATTTAGATGCGTTTGCCGCTTATTTGAATGATTCGTTGAGTAATAAGAATGTATATTATCAAGATTTAATGAAAGGCAATATTTTATTGCCACTAAAAATTAACCTGGTTCAAAAAAATGGCTTTATAGAATATATGCGATCAATCGGAAAATTAGGGGGGCAAAACAAAGTGCCTCGTTTGAGCAACGACCGAAGAATTGCTGATGATCTGAATCAATTTGTTTTAAGGGCTAATCAGTAAGGAAAATTTTGGTATATATTGTGTAACTATGCCCTTTGTAAAAGCCTAAATCACCTATGAGTCAAAAACGCATTGCAATATTCGGTTCCACTGGTTCTATTGGGACCCAAGCACTTGATGTAATAAAAGCCAATCCTGAATTGTTTAGTGCAGAAATCTTAACAGCACAAAGCAACGATGAGCTTTTAATTAAACAAGCTATTCTCTTTAATCCCAATATTGTGGTTATTGGAGATGAAAAAAAGTACCAAACGGTTAAAGCTGCACTTGCGAATACTAATATAAAAGTATTTGCTGGCGAAGATGCTTTAGCCGAAGCTGCTTCTATTGATTGTTATGATATGATGTTGGCAGCCATTGTTGGGTATGCTGGTTTAAAGCCTACTTTAAATGCGATTGAACTAGGTAAGCCTATTGCATTGGCTAATAAAGAAACTTTGGTTGTAGCTGGTGATTTAGTAATGCAAAAAGCAGTTGAAAAACGCGTGGCTGTTATTCCTGTTGACAGTGAGCATTCTGCCATTTTTCAATGTTTGGTAGGGGAGGGTAGGAATAAAATCGAAAAGATTGTTTTAACTGCTAGCGGTGGTCCTTTTTTAGGGAAGAAACCCAATTTTTTGGTTAATGTGAAACGGGATCATGCTTTGCAGCATCCCAATTGGAGTATGGGTGCAAAAATCACCATTGACTCTGCAACCCTTATGAATAAAGGGCTTGAAATGATTGAAGCAAAATGGTTATTCAATTTGGAAGCACAACAAATTCAAGTAGTGATTCATCCGCAAAGTATTATACATAGTATGGTTCAATTTGAAGATGGAAGCATTAAAGCCCAAATGGGATTGCCCGATATGAAATTGCCTATTCAGTATGCTTTGGCATTTCCGCAAAGAATTCCAAATGATTTTCCTCGTTATGATTTTAAAAAACCGGGCACTTTAACTTTTGAAGAGCCGGATATGAAAACATTTCGCAACCTTGCTTTAGCTACCGAAGCTTTGCATAAGGGTGGGAATTTAGCTTGTGTTATGAATGCGGCCAATGAAATGGCTGTATTTGCATTCCTTAGAAACAGAATTGGATTTTTAGATATTACAGAAGTGGTTGAACAAACCATGAATAAAATAAGTTTTATTGAAAAGCCAACTTTACAGGACTATTTTGATAGCGACGCAGAGGCACGTAACTTTGCCGCTTCGTTGTTACATATGTAAACATTTAATTGAGCAAAAAAGAAGGGGTTTTATATGATGTTATTAGCTATTGATTGGGCAAGTGTTGGAGTAAAAGCTGGCCAGTTTATTTTATCATTCTCCATATTAGTTGTATTACACGAACTAGGACATTTTTTGCCTGCAAAATGGTTTGGTTGCAGGGTAGATAAATTTTATTTATTCTTTGATCCTTGGTTTAGTTTATTTAAAAAGAAAAAAGGAGATACTGAATATGGATTGGGGTGGATTCCTTTTGGCGGCTATGTAAAAATTGCTGGGATGATTGATGAGAGCATGGATAAAGAGCAAATGAAAAAACCTGCAGAGCCTTGGGAATTCAGGTCTAAACCAGCTTGGCAAAGATTAATCATCATGGTTGGTGGTGTAGTTGTGAATGTGATTTTAGCCATTGTTATTTTCATAGGAATTACTTGGTACTGGGGAGATGAACAATTACCTGTAAAGAATCTTAAATATGGTGTTCATGTAGATTCATTGGGTAAATCGATTGGTTTAAAAGATGGCGATAATGTAGTTGCTATGGATGGTAAACCAATTGTCAATTTTGGTACCATCGAATCTGAATTGGTATTAACTGAAGCCAAAAAATTAACGGTAATTAGAGATGGGCAATCATTGGACATAGTTGTTCCTGAAAGCTTCATGAAAAAAATTGTTGAGCAGAAAAAATTTAGTGGGATGTTGATTCCTCAATATCCTGTGATTGTTGATTCTGTTAGTAAATCTGCAGTTTTTAATGCTGGAGAATTAAAAAAAGGAGACACTTTGATTGCCATGAATGGTCGTTCTTTTACTTACTACCACGAGTTTGATGAGTTAAAAAAAGCAGCAGCTAATACAGTGGCTCAATTAACTGCTATTCGCGGGAAAGACACTGTTCAAATTAAAGCATTGGTGAATGATAAAGGTGCAATTGGATTTTTTCAAGTTAGTCCTTTAGCAATCTTAGGAACTGAGCATATTAAATATGATTTGATGGCTTCTATTCCTATTGGTTTTACTCGTTGTTGGGAAACCTTAGATCGTTATGTAACTGGATTAAAGCAATTATTTACCGGTAAGGTAAATGCGAGCGATTCTTTGGGTAGTGTCATTAGTATTGGAAATACTTTCCCTGGGGTTTGGGATTGGGAGCGTTTTTGGACTTTGACTGGTATTTTCTCTATCGTTTTGGCTTTCATGAATATTCTGCCAATTCCGGCATTAGATGGAGGCCATGCTTTATTTACATTGTATGAAATGGTTTCTGGAAGAAAACCTGGCGATAAGTTTATGGAATATGCCCAAATGGCAGGAATGATCCTGTTGATGGGATTAATGGCATACGCTTTGGGGTTAGACTTTTGGAGATTATTTAAATAGACTTACGGGGCCGTTTTGGTTTTGACAGCATAGGTTACGGTTGGTGTAAGCATGCAGTGCG
>JBMLPQ010000053.1:0-7960 GCA_049242025.1 Sediminibacterium sp. | reverse complement strand
ATTCCATTACAAATTGGGGCAAGGGACATGGCTTCTCCATTTATGAATATGTTGAGCTACTGGTTTTTCTTTGCAGCGAGTATTGTAATGTTGTCTTCAATGTTTGTAGAGTTTGGACCATTCAGTGGTGGATGGACTGCTTATCCTCCATTGAGTGCATTAGCTTCTGCATCTCCAGGTTCTGGTACTGGTATGGATCTATGGTTAATTGCAATGGCATTATTTGTGGTATCATCATTACTAGGAGGCTTAAACTACATTGCGACCATATTGAACATGCGTACTAAAGGAATGAGTATGACTCGTTTGCCTTTAACTATCTGGGCATTGTTCTTTACTGCAGTTTTAGGGGTATTATCATTCCCTGTATTGTTCTCTGGGTTTATTTTATTAATATTTGATAGAAATTTCGGAACAAGTTTCTATCTATCTGATATCTTCATCAACGGTGTTGGTGCATTACCGAACGAAGGTGGTAGCGCCATCCTTTACCAGCACTTATTCTGGTTCTTAGGACACCCTGAAGTATACATCATTCTTTTACCAGCAATGGGTATGGCTTCAGAAATTCTTTCTGTAAACTCTCGCAAACCCATCTTTGGTTACATGGCCATGGTTGGATCATTGTTTGCAATTGCCATATTAGCCTTCTTGGTTTGGGCACACCATATGTTCGTAACTGGATTGAATCCATTCTTAGGATCTGTGTTTGTATTGTTAACGCTTTTAATTGCTGTACCATCAGCCATTAAAGTATTCAACTGGTTAACAACTTTGTGGAGAGGAAATATCCGCTTTACGCCTGGTATGTTGTTCTCTATTGGATTCGTAAGTTTGTTTATCTCTGGAGGTTTAACCGGTATCTGGTTAGGAAACTCTGCATTAGATATTCACTTACACGATACTTATTTTGTAATTGCCCACTTCCACATTGTAATGGGTGTTGCAAGTATGTTTGGAATGTTCGCAGGTATCTACCATTGGTTCCCTAAAATGTATGGTCGTTACATGAACAATACACTATCTTATTTGCACTTCTGGATTACTTTAGCTGGTGCTTACATGATATTCTGGCCAATGCACTACCAAGGTTTAGCAGGTATGCCAAGAAGATATTATGACTATAGTGTTTGGGAAAGCTTTAAGCAATTTGCTGAGTTAAATCGTTTCATCAGTACTGTTGCGATGATTGTTTTTGCAGCTCAATTATTGTTCTTATTTAACTTCTTCTACTCTGTTTTCAAAGGAAGAAAAGTAACTACACAGAATCCTTATGGTTCTAATACATTAGAGTGGACTACTCCAGTTAATCCAGGTCATGGTAACTGGGTTGGAGAAATTCCTGAAGTACACCGTTGGGCTTATGATTATGGTAAGGATGGAAAAGAGTTTATCTCTCAGACCACTCCAGTGGGAGCCGACGAAAGCAGTCACTAATAATGATTTACTGAGTAATTATTTATTCAGTTGAAATAGCTCAATGCTCCCGGATATCGGGAGCATTGTTTTTAAACAAAGCACAAGGAATGATAAAAGCCAGTAACCATACTGAACAAAGCCAAAGTTTTTCGATAGCTGCAAAACTGAAAGACTATATGTTGCTAATTAAGTTTACACTAAGCTTTACAGTTGTGTTCTCTTGTGTTATTTGTTACTTACTTGCTCCTAAAGTAGTAGCGTATGATTGGTACATGATTGTATTATTGTTTTTAGCAGGTATGTTAATTACAGGTAGTGCAAATGCAATTAATCAAGCAGTTGAAAAAGACACCGATGCAATGATGAAACGAACTTCAAAGAGACCTGTTGCCAATGGTAGCATGAGTCAACAAGAAGCGTACACATTTGCAGTAATTGCAGGGATTGTAGGGGTGGGTATGATGTGGTATTTTTTTAATTTGTCTTCTGCTTTGGTTTCCGCATTTAGCTTATTCTTATATTCTTTCATTTATACCCCACTTAAAAAAATAAATTCCATTGCTGTATTGATTGGTGCCTTACCAGGTGCATTACCTTGCTTAATAGGTTGGGTAGCAGGTAACGATGACTTTTCAATGGGAGGGTGGGTTTTATTTGGAATGCAGTTTTTGTGGCAATTCCCTCATTTTTGGGCAATTGCTTGGGTTGCACATGAAGACTATTCTAAAGCGGGTTTTAAATTACTACCAGCTGATAAGGGACCCACAAAGTTCACGGCAATACAAACCATTATGTATTCAGTTTTAATGATTCCTATTGGGATGGCCCCTTATTTCATTGGCTTATCAGGAATTACCAGTTTGTGGATTGTATTGGCTTGTAATTTGTTCATGGTTTTTCAAAGTGCGCGTTTATATAAAGAAATGGATGTGAAAGCAGCCAGGAGAGTGATGTTCAGCAGTTATATTTATTTGCCTATTGTATTGCTTGCATTACTGGCAGATAAAATTGGTTAACCATTAAAAAAATTTTAAAATGAGTTCGATAGCAAATGAAGCACCCAAAAGAATTCACCCACACAAATTTACTTTGTGGGTTGCAATGGGTAGTATCATTATGATGTTTGCTGGTTTAACCAGTGCTTATATTGTAAAAAAGAATCAAAGTAGCTGGCTTGAGTTTGATTTGCCAGTGGTTTTCATGTATTCTACATTCGTAATCATCCTTAGTAGCTTAACTGTTCATTTAGCTGCAAAAGCATTTAAAGCAAGGGAAATGAGCCGTTATAGGATGCTAATAACGGTAACTGCCATATTGGGTTTGGCTTTTATGGGATTACAGATTTTGGGTTTCATGGATTTAGAAGCAAGGAATATAGCTCTTACTGGAGCTAGAAGTAATTCTGCAGCTTCTTTTTTACTAGTTATTACCGGATTGCATATGCTTCACGTATTAGGCGGGGTAATTGCATTGATGGTGATGTTTATTAAAGCTTATGTAAGTAGTGTTAAAAATTACAGTAGTTTATCCATTGAATTGGTGGGTACTTACTGGCATTTTGTAGATATACTTTGGATTTATTTATTCATCTTTTACAATTGGATTAGCTAATTACAAAAAAGTTGTCTTTTATGCACCTTTTTTCAACTCTAGCCAATACTTTTGTGTACGAAATTTTACTTTAATATGGCAACAACTGCAACAGCACCTACCACTAAATCATGGAGTGGAGGTAAGAGTCCCTTTAACGTAGAGTACGGTAAAGTAATGATGTGGTATTTTCTCATGAGTGATGCCTTCACATTTGGAGCATTCTTGATATCATACGGCACCATTCGTTTTTCTACCAATGGATGGCCTGACCCTAACGAAGTATTTAAGAGTTTTCCATTTGCTCCAGAGGGCGTGAATGCTCCCTTGGTGTTCGTGAGTATCATGACTTTTATTTTGATCATTAGCTCTGTAACCATGGTTTTGGCTGTACAAGCGGGTCATAATATGGACAAGAAAGGGGTAGTTAAAAATCTTATCTGGACCATCATTGGTGGTATCGCGTTTTTGTCTTGTCAGGCATGGGAGTGGAATCACTTACATCATGAAGGTGCTTGGTGGGGTAGCAATCCTTTCTTAAACCACGATGGAACAGCTTCTTCAACCAACTTCACCAACTACTTTTTTACTATCACTGGGTTCCATGGTTTTCACGTATTTTCTGGTGTTATTATTAACATCATCATGCTAATCATGGCAATGACTAATAAGTTTGAAGAAAGAGGTCATTACTTAATGATTGAGAAAGCTGGATTATACTGGCACTTTGTAGACTTAGTTTGGGTATTTGTATTTACTTGTTTCTATTTGATTTAATTAACTTATTCATAGCTAATATTATTTTATGTCACATACAGCAGATCATAACGAACATGCAGGTGGAGGAACCAAAGAAGTAATCCGTATCACGGTAATTCTTACAGTGCTAACCATTATTGAATTATTAATTGGTTTTTGGATGATTGATATTCCATTAACCAGCGAAGGACTAAGATTGGCGTTGAAGGGAACCATCGTTATTTTGATGATGGCAAAAGCCTTTTACATTGTTGCTTATTTCATGCACTTAAAGCATGAAATGAAGAATCTAATTATGACTATTGTAGTTCCTTTGGCTTTGTTTATTTGGTTTATCATCGCTTTTTTATATGATGGTAACTCATTTAAAAACTTACGCAATACCTACGATCCATACTTTAAAGAGCAAAGCACTATTAAAGTAGAGAAAAAGGCGCATGGGACAGCAGAGAAACATGAAACTCCAAAGGAAGGTAAAAAAGCTAGCCACTAGTTTATTTATTATTCAGAATATATTTTCTTCATTAATGAACCATCGCTGCATTGCGATGGTTTTTTATTAATACAATTATGAAAAAGAAAGCGATACTTGGTTTACTGGTAGCATTGGGTATTCCTATCACCTGCTATATGTGGTTAAAAAACGCTAGTGAAACTGCTGTAATAATGCCTAGGCATTATTTATTAGATACTGTAATCACCAAAGTAGAAAAAGGCAAGTCAATAACAGACACCATTTGGCATACAACTAAAAATATCAAGCTTAGAAATCAGTTAGGCGACAGCGTGAGTTTATATGACCCTCAGGGGAAAATTATTGTAGCCGATTTCTTTTTTACAAGTTGCAGGAGTATTTGCCCAAGGCTTACAAGAAATATGTCAACATTACAGCAATCTTTTAAGAAAGGGGGTAATGTTCGTAATAAGATTGATACTTCTATTGTCCATTTCATGTCGTTCACGGTGGACCCTGAAAATGATTCAGTTTCTGTATTAAAAAAATACGCAGATCGATTTGATGTAATTCATGATAATTGGTGGTTTTTAACAGGAAATAAAAAAGACATTTATCAGTTTGCATTTGAAGAGTTAAAAGTAGATCAGTTTAGTGAAGAGCCAGTAAGCCCAGACTTTGTGCATACTAGTAGATTTGTTTTGATAGACCGTGCTCATAAAGTAAGAGGATATTATAACGGTTTAGATAGCTCAGAAATGAAAAAGTTGGCAAGAGATATTGGCCTATTGATGTTAGAGAAAGATGGCACCAAGAAGAGTGGAATATTCAGGAAAATATTAGATCTGAGTTGGCTCTGGTTAATTATTGTATCTGCAATCATATTCTTTGTTGTGTATATGCAAGGGAGAAGAAAAATAAACGGATAATCATTTAAAACATAGAAAATGTTAAAACCCATTATTGCAAAAAATGATCGTATGGCCAATTGGTTAATTGGCATATTTTCTTTGGTAGTATTTATAGTAGTTGTAGTTCTTAGTAAATTTAAATTAGACGTAACGCTAGGATTTGATGTACATATTTTTGCAACTATTAATGCTTTTGTGAACGCTACAATTGCCGTGGTATTGATAGCAGCTTTGATGGCTGTTAAAAAGAAAAATTATGAGTTGCATAAGAAGTTTATGATGACTGCTCTCGTACTATCAATCCTATTTTTATTATCTTATATAGCCCACCATCTGTTAGCAGGTGAAGCAAAATTTGGAGATGTAAATCATGATGGTATTGTAGACGATGCTGAGAAACTTGCAGTAGGTAGCATGCGTATAGTGTATCTCATTATTTTAGCGACGCATATTATTTTAGCTGCAGTTATTTTACCTTTTATTTTATTTACAGCTTACCGTGGTTTAACTGGTGAATTTCCTGCGCACAAAAAATTGGCAAGAATAACCTGGCCTTTATGGTTTTATGTTGCTGTTACAGGTCCAGTGGTTTATTTTATGATCAGCCCTTACTACCAGTAGTGCAGTTTTGGATGGGGATCTTTGCTGCATCTACTGATAAAATAAGGTATTGCTGAATTGGGGGGACTTTAATCAAGCTTTTTTGGTTAGAATAAGCAATTCATTTGCTTGTACTTCCGTGGCATACCTTTTTACACCTTGCTTATCGGTGTAGTTACGATTGATCAATTTGCCTTCAATCACTACTTCTGTTCCTTTTACTAGGTATTTCTCGGCAATATCTGCCAGCTTACCCCATGCTACTACATTGTGCCATTGGGTCTCGGTTACTTTTTCACCTTTGGCATTTTTGTAATTTTCATTTGTTGCTACACTTAAGTGAGCTACTTTTTTGTCTTCTCCAATTGATTTCACTTCAGGATCTTGTCCTAGGTTTCCTATCAATTGGACTTTGTTTTTAACTGCGTTCATAACGGTTCAGTTTAAAATTTGGTAAAAAAAGCAGTGCGTACTGCCGTTAACAAAACAAATATGGTTAGCCCAATTTATTTGAACCCTATTTTAAACATCTATTGGCGTTTATAAACGTTTGCAAACGTTTGTTGGTAATTCGGTACCGTTAAAATGCGGGTTACACATCGTATTTCTACAGCAATAGTTTTTTGTTTTCTTTATTATTTTCAAAGCCTAAGAATCAACAATTTATTTTATGCAAGAAAGCCTTAAACAGTGTTTGCATTGTGCTAAAAAAATTGCAGGCAGAACCGACAAGAAATTTTGTAGTAATCATTGTAGAAGTAGCTACCATAATCTTTTATATGGTGATAGAAGTAATTATATGCGAAGAGTAAATGGTTTGTTGATGCGAAATAGAAAAATACTTTCTGATTTATTTGAAGTGAATAGAACAGGAGCAACCATTCCGTTAAGTGAATTATACCTGAAGGGTTTTAGTATTGCTCATTTTACACATCAACAGAAAAAATCAAGAAGTCTGTTATTGACTTATTGTTACGATTATGGGTATCATTTTATAGGGAAAGACAGCATTAAAATTGTACAACAATTTAATAGCGAATAGTTACTTTGGTCACACCTGCATTTACCATATCAATTTTTTTGGCTGCTTTTTTACTCAAGTCGATAATTCTACCTTGAATAAAAGGTCCTCTATCATTAATACGAACTTTAACCGATTGGCCGTTGTTTAGATTAGTCACTTTTACTTTGGTACCAAATGGTAAAGTTTTATGTGCAGCTGTTAATTTATGTTGTCTGAAGATTTCGCCATTACTGGTTTTTCTACCATTGTATTTGTCTGCATAATAAGACGCCATCCCACTTTCACTACCTTTTCTAAAACAACTTGTAAATCCTGTAGCAATTATCAGAAGCACTAAAAAAACAATAGGCTTTTTCATCCTATAAGAACGAAAAAGCCTACGAATTATTGGATAGGATACATTTAAGCAAAAGGGGCTTTCACCACTTTGGCTTTTACTAGTGTATTTCTAATATCAATATAAATTTCAGAATCAATAGCTGTATGCGATACTACAACATAGCCCAAACCAATCGCTTTATTTAATGATGGGGCCTGTGTTCCACTGGTAACTTTTCCAATTGTATTGCCCGTTGAATCTTTAATTAAGTAATCGTGGCGTGGGATTCCTCTTTCTAACATTTCAAATCCTACTAATTTACGTTGTACACCTTCAGCTTTTAATTTTTCTACGATTGGTCTTGCATTAAACTCTTTAGTGAACTTAGTAATCCATCCTAACCCTCCTTCAAGTGGAGAAGTAGTATCATCAATATCGTTACCATATAAGCAATAACCCATTTCTAATCTTAGGGTATCTCTAGCCCCCAATCCAATTGGTTTTAAGCCCTGTGGTCCACCAATTTCAAAAATTGCGTCCCAAATTTTATCAGCAGCACCATTGCTGTCCTCAAAATATATTTCTACTCCACCGGATCCAGTATATCCAGTAGCGCTGATCAATACGTTTTCTACACCTGCAAATGTTCCCTTCACAAAAGTGTAGTATTTCAAATTCATGATATCTAACTCGGTCAGGGGTTGTAATATTTTTGTTGCATTAGGACCTTGTATAGCCAATAAACAAGTTTTATCACTGATATTATGCATTTCTACTTGCTGGGTATTGAATTGGCTGATCCAATTCCAATCCTTTTCAATATTAGACGCATTCACCACCAACATATACGTTTTATTTGGCTCTACACAGTAAACAATTAAATC
>JBMLPQ010000052.1:0-18925 GCA_049242025.1 Sediminibacterium sp. | reverse complement strand
GACAATTTTGAAGCAGCAACAATCATTTCAGCAACATCATTCACTTCCATAATTCTATTAGGGTCAATCTCAAAACCATCCCAACTTGCACTTAATGTTGCGCCTGGCATTACTGAAGTTACTTTTATGCCCTTGGGTTTTAATTCTTCCCGTAGATTTTTACTAAACCCTAATAAAGCAAATTTACTAATGCTATAACTACCCCCATTTGCATACGCATTTAATGAAGCAATTGAACAGATATTGAAAATATGACCTGCGCAGTTTTGAATCATTGAGGGCAACAAAGCTCTAGTTAAATGATATGCACTATATAAATTGGTTTGAATCATTTGTTCTAATATGCCTTCTTCTTCATTGTGAATGCTCCCTGGAATAAACTGTCCTGCATTGTTAATCAAAATGTCTGGCGTTCCATACTTTAAACACCATTCCGCAAATGCCAATACTTCCTCTTTATTGGCCATATCACAAGACATTCCTTTAATAATACTATTGGGGTAAGCTGTTTGTAATTCATTTACTGTATCATACAAGCTTTTTTCGCCCCTGCTACAGAGCAATAGGGTATTGCCTTCTACAGCAAACTTTTCGGCAATGGCTTTTCCAATCCCTTTAGATGCGCCAGTTACTACTATATTCATATAATAAAGTTACTAACTTTACACAATGCAATACAGGCACTTATTTTTTGATTTAGATCATACCCTTTGGGACTTTGACACCAACTCTAAAGAAGCCTTGAAAGACTTATATGATACCAATCAATTACATCAAAAAGGAATTGAGCATTTTGATGATTTTTTTGAGCGCTATAGCTACCACAATCATTTGCTTTGGGAAAGATATGCGAAAGGTCAAATTAAACAAGATGAGCTAAGATGGAAAAGAATGTATTTGGCCATGCTCGATTTTAAATTTGCTGACGAAAAATTATCGCGCTCAATGGGTGCAGAATTTTTAGACATTCTACCCAACAAGAACAAACTTTTCCCTTACACGCAAGAAATACTGGGATACCTTCAGGAGAAAGGGTATATCCTCCATTTAATTACGAACGGTTTCGAAAAAGTACAACAACATAAATTAACCAAAAGCAATATTGATCATTTCTTTACCGAAATGATTACCTCTGAAGTGAGTAATAGCTTGAAACCCAACAAAGAAATTTTTGATTACGCACTACATAAAACAGGAGCAAATACTGAGAATAGTATTATGATTGGCGATAATTTAGATGCGGATATTCAAGGTGGAATTAATGCAGGACTAGATACTGTATTTGTAAATCATATCAATGCTGCTCCGCATATACAACCCACTTACACTATTTTTCATTTAAAAGAATTAGCGCAAATTCTTTAAGGCAATAAAAAATCCGTACTGAAAAAATCAGTACGGATACGTAACAATTGGGGGGATTGATTATGCTTTTTTAGTTTCTGTTGTTTTTTTAGCTGCATCTTTCTTGCAGCAATCTTTCATATCTTTTCCTTTCGTATCACACTTCATTTCTTTTCCGTCTTTTGCGCACTCTTTACCTTTTGCGCATTTTTTACCATCACCGTATGCAAAAGCAACACCAGTCATTAAGAATGCAGCTGTAGCGAATAAAAACACTTTTTTCATATGATTTGATTTAATTTATTATTAAAAATACTGATTTTGTTGAATTTTGATGCAGAATAATTGTTAATTTATTAACCTATTGATTACCAACTTGCAAGAACAGTAACTCCCCCCTTTACAACCTGATTAAGGGTTACATTCACTTTTGTTCCAACAGGCAATAACACATCTACCCTGCTGCCAAATTTAATGAACCCATACTCATCACACTGTGTTGCTTTTTGTCCTACAACCGAATAGTTGCAAATTCTTTTTGCCAAAGCCCCAGCTATTTGTTTGAATAGAATTTCTCCATATTGATTCTTCACGGCTACACTCCAACGCTCATTTTCTGTAGAAGACTTTGGATGCCAGGCTACCAAATATTTTCCTTTATGATATTGGTTATACGTTACTTCTCCATTCATTGGATATCTATTCACATGCACATTTGCGGGGCTCATGAAAATACTTACCTGTATGCGCTTATCCTTGAAATATTCCACATCAGTTATTTCTTCAATTACCACTACTTTTCCATCTGCAGGACAAATAATCTTATTGTCATCTAAAGTATGAACCCTATTAGGTATTCTAAAGAATGAAATAATAAAAAGAAACAAAGCCAGTGTAAGTACAAAAATGATCATTGCCAGCGTTGGAAATGACGCGCTCAAAAAGCTGAATGAGATCAGGTTTATAGCACCAAATAGTAAAGCTGTTATTGCAATAGTTTTATACCCTTCCCTATGTATAGTCATATATATTAAAAATTAAAGTGCAAATGTATGGTTCGATTAAGATACTCTTAGAAAAAAAGAAATAAAACAATCCAAACTGCTGGTACTGCAATCAATAATGAGTCAAATCGATCTAAAAATCCACCATGCCCTGGCATAAAACTTCCACTGTCTTTAACGCCTGCAGTTCGCTTGATTTTGCTTTCCAATAAATCACCCAAAGTACCGGCTATGGCAGCCGTTAGCGAAATGGCAATTAAAGTTTGATAAGGTAGATTCCAGAAAAAATGACCTGCTACGCTTACTGCTATTACGGCTAAAACCATCCCTCCATAAGTCCCTTCCTTGGTTTTTTTGGGGCTAATAGGGCTTAACGGCGTTTTCCCTATTAAAGAACCAACTAAATAGGCCATGGTATCATTAATCCAAATGGAGGCTATAATCACCATAGGTAAAATCCAATCTGGACCTTTAAAAAATTGTACACTATGATCGTACAAATCAATCATCATGGCACAAGGAATCGTTATATACAACACACCCAATGCTGAATATAAATTAACCGGATAGCCCAACTTAGGTCTAAAGAAAAAAATGGTGACCAACAAAACGATGATAAGAATATAAATAATAAATGAGCCCCAATACCATAGCGGCAATGATTGATACAGCGTACCCTTTCCCGCAATGATGAGCATCACCCAAAAACTTCCAAGAATATTTTGTGATTTATATATGATGGGAGCCCCAGCATACGTTGCGTTTATCTTCCCCATTAGCTGATGAAATTCAACCAAACAACCCACCATGATAATTGTAAACAAAACCAAGAAGCTCCACTGATTATAAAAGAGTCCAGCCAACATCACCATTACAAATACCACCGCAGTAATTGCCCTAGTTCTTAATGTTTGAAGATTTAATGCCATAAAACGAGGATAAAGATAGTGTTGTTACTGACTGAAAGTCTGTTGTATCAACTGAATTGCCGTCTCTTTTAGGTGAAAGGGTACATAAATTTCAACTTCCCCAAAAATGACATAGCTGCTGTCTTGTTTATTCAATTGTTGAACAGGTATTTGATTTTCTAAAAGCATACCTTCTAAAATACTCGCTTCGGCAATACTTTTTGTAGCAAAAACTTTAGTCCACTGATTCATTCGTTAAAGGTAACTGCTTTTTTAAAAGGATTATTGCAGGTATAACAATCATTAAACCAAATACACCATACCAAATAGGCATAGACTCGTCCATGGCTTCTTTAATAGGTTTGCCCATTTGCGTGTAAACATAAATTTGAATAACGACTACCGCATTATTTAGAAAATGCATTAAAATAGCCAACCATAAATTACTGGTTAAATAATAAATAAGGCCTAACACCACCCCCAATGCAACCCTTGGCAAAAAGCCAAAATAAGAAGCATGTATTGCACTGAAAAGTATAGAAGAAATAATAATTCCAATAGTCACATTTTTGGTGAGCCCAACCAAAACCCTTTGCACACCTGCTCTAAATAATACTTCTTCAAAAATGGCTGGAGCTACTGCAATAACCAATAGTCCAAGCAATAAATCACCCATATTTTTCATTGTAGCCAAAGCAATCATCGTTTGCTGGTACTCATTTTCCATTTTTCTAGCTTTAGCTAAAAAAGTAGCTGGCATAGGAATGATTTCGTTTATTGCTGCCAATGATCCACTTAAAAAAAGTGCTCCAAAAGAAATAGCAGCTACAATTACCACTTGTTTAATGTTGATTTGACTATTAAAGCCTAAAGTTGGAAGGGCTTTTTGATAGGAAATTTTTGCAACAGCCCATGCAGGTATAAAAAAAGCGATAAAAGTGGTAAATGCATTGGCAAAACGGGAAAATTGAACATTTTCTGGCCTAAGTAGTGCTTCAGGAACCTGAAAAAAGGGAACGCGAAGAATTACAGAAGTAATCCAACTCATCAATAATCCACTTAAAATTAATCCCACTCCTAAAAAGCCCAAAAGCATGGCAAACTGACTAGAATAAGCAACAACAGGTTTCTGATTCATTAAATTGAGTAATAAGGTTGTAAATTTGCAATTCCTTTTATCTTCCACAAAGGAATAAATGATAAAAGGTAGTGTATTGCAATATGGTTAAAATAGATCAAATAGTACTGCCTGATTTTCCACTTTTGTTGGCTCCAATGGAAGATGTAAGCGATCCGCCATTTAGGGCGGTATGTAAAGACAACGGAGCAGACCTAATGTATACTGAGTTTATCAGTAGCGAAGGACTGATTAGAGACGCCATCAAAAGCCGTCAAAAATTAGACATTTTCGAATATGAGCGTCCGGTAGGTATTCAAATATTTGGGGGGGATGAAGACGCCCTTTCATTGAGCGCTAAGATTGTTGAAACGGTTAACCCCGATTTACTAGACATCAATTTTGGATGTCCTGTAAAAAAAGTGGCCCTTAAAGGTGCAGGAGCAGGGGTTTTAAAAGATATAGACTTGATGGTTAGATTAACGGAAGCTACCGTTAAGAGTACCAATCTACCAGTTACAGTTAAAACCAGACTAGGCTGGGACGATCAAAATAAAAACATTGAAGAAGTTGCGGAAAGATTACAAGATGTAGGTATTAAAGCACTGGCGATTCATGGTAGAACAAGGGCACAAATGTATAAAGGCGAAGCAGATTGGACCTTGATTGCAAAAGTGAAAAATAACCCAAGAATTAAAATACCCATTTTTGGAAATGGAGATATTGATAGCCCACAAAAAGCCAAATTATACAAAGAACGTTACGGTGTTGATGGAATAATGATTGGAAGAGCAGCTATTGGATATCCTTGGATATTTAGAGAGATAAAACATTACTTAGCTACCGGTGAAATTTTACCAGCACCAACATTGGCAGAGCGTGTAGCTGTTTGTAAAAAACATTTACGCAAATCGGTAGAATGGAAAGGACCAAAAGTGGGCATCTTCGAAATGCGTAGGCACTATACGAATTACCTAAAGGGATTACCCGGCATCAAAGATTACAGAGCTCGATTGGTAACATTAATGGAACCAGCAGAAATAGAAGGCGTATTAGATGAAGTGACCGCTAATTATGAAGGATACGAATTTGAGCGCATGCCTATTGAGTTAATTGACTACCACCAAAAATGCCCCATTAATTAGTTGGAATATCTTTGGGAGACACCCATTGGGAGTAATAGCTATCTAATACTCCGTTCTCATTGATTAGGTATTTAGAAAAATTCCAATCTGGCTGTTTGCTGCACCAACCATTCTTGGCAGGATTAGTAAGCCACTCATAAACTGGTTGTTGTTGAGCCCCCTTGATGACTTGTCCTTTTTTCATCAATTGGAAACTTACTCCATAATTGACTTTACAGAATTCAGCAATGTCTTGGTCAGATTTTTTCTCTTGATCTTTAAAATCATTGGCAGGAAAACCAATCACTACAAGGCGATCTCCATATTGCTGATGCAACTGCTCCAACTCATCGTATTGTCCTGTATAACCACAATCACTAGCCGTGTTCACCAATAATACTTTCTTTCCTTTTAGATCACTAAAATGCAGTGTATCACCATTATTCTTAACCGCTTGTAGGTCATAGAAAGATGATACCGGTTTGGTTTGATCTTTATTAAGTAAAATATTTTTAGACTGCCCAGTTAGTTTTCCAACAAACATAATTATTGGATAAGCGGCTTTAAGCATAGATTGTTTCCAAGTCATTTGAGGTTTTTTTATTAGCAAGCCAGCTATAACCAGCAATGCAATTAAAATAAAAAAGATTCGCTTCATATACGTTTATTCAAATGAAAAAGTTTAATCCATACAAGCTTATTAACCAATCAACCACTTCAATAATTTTAACTTCCCGGTAAACGGTGGATACTTTAAAGCAGGATCAAACCAGGTAGGTGTTTTCATCACCGCTTTTTTATGACTAAAAGTTTCAAAGCTAAATTTTCCATGATAAGCGCCAGTACCGCTAAATCCCCTTCCACCAAAGGGCAGATTAGGATTGGTTAGATGAAGTGTGGCTGTATTCACACAAGCACCGCCAGCAGGAACTGCCTGCAACCATGCTTGTTCTTTAGCTGTACTCCCCGTGAAAATATAAAAGGCCAATGGATTTGGATTTTTTGCAATGATGGCTTTGGCTTCATCCATTGTATTAAAACTCAAAATGGGTAAAATGGGTCCAAAGATTTCATCGCGCATAATATTGGAATCAATAGATACTCCATCTAAAATAGTAGGCTCTATATAAAGTGAAGCAGCATCATAGTTACCACCATACACAATGGTTCCATCCGATAAATATTGAATAATCCGATTGAATTGTTTTTCATTAATAATTCTTCCATAGCCGTCTTCCTTGGCTGCATCATTACCATAGAACTGTGGCACAACTTTTTTAAGCGCTTCAATCAACTCAACTCTTTTAGACTCGTGCACTAAAATATAATCAGGGGCCACACACATTTGCCCAGCATTCGAAAACTTAGGCATGGCAATACGTTTAGCGGCAATACTAATATTGGCGTCTGCTTCTACCACACATGGGCTTTTACCGCCTAGTTCTAATGTTACTGGCACTAAATTTTCAGCAGCCATTTTATAAATAATTTTTCCAACACTGGTGCTACCCGTATAAAAAACATGATCAAAAGCAAAATGATTCATCATAGCAGGAATGACGGTTGCTCCATCACCAGAAACATACAAAACTTGCTCTGGAGGAAATACTGCCTTAATTATTTTTTCCATTATGGCCGCAGTGGCGGGAGCAAACTCGCTGGGTTTTAATACCACCGTGTTTCCAGCGGCAAGGGCTCCCATTAAAGGCGTAAACAATAATTGAAAGGGATAATTCCAAGGACCAATAATCAATACCACTCCCAATGGTTCTCTCATTACTTTTGAACTAGAGGGCAGATTTAATAAATTGGTGGGCACCGCTTCTGGTTCCATCCAAGATTTTAAATTAGCCAAAGTATCTTTTAACTCAGCCATAAAAAATCCATTCTCAGTTACCCAGCATTCTTCCTTGCTTTTATGCAAATCGGCTAATAAAGCAGCATAAATTTCTTCTTCATGATTTTCTACTGCATTCTTCAAATTCAAAAGTTGCTGCTTTCTAAAAGCATAGGGTCTAGTAGCACCCGATTCAAAAAAACGGCGCTGCTGCTGAAGTTGTTCTACAAGGGCTTGCATTCATCAATTATTTAGATGAACAAGTTAGTTAAATCTGTATATTCATACTTCATAATTGCTCCAAATGAAAAAGAAAAACAACGCTGTATCAAAAGCGGAAAATCAACCGGAACAAACCAATTCGCGCCGTTCCTTTCTGCGCAATGCAGGTCTTGCTGCTGCAGGCTTTTACATTATACCCCGCCATGTATTAGGGCGTGGATTTACTGCACCTAGTGATAAACTCCAAATTGCAGGTATTGGCGCTGGGGGTAAAGGGGAAAGTGATTTATGGAGTTTTTACAATAGTGGCAAAGCAGATATTGCTTTCTTGTGTGATGTAGACGATAGGCAATCTAAAAAAAGTAGAGAGCGTTATCCCAAAGCAAAATACTATAAAGACTATAGAGAAATGCTCGATAAAGAGCACAAATATTTTGATGCAGTATCTGTGTCAACACCAGACCATATGCACGCCATACAAGGCTTGGCAGCAATGCAATTGAAAAAGCATGTGTACATTCAAAAACCATTGTCGCACAATATTTCTGAAGCAAGAGAACTAACAGAAGCTGCACACAAATACAAAGTAGTTACACAAATGGGTAACCAAGGTGCAAGCGGCGATGGAGTTAGAAAATTAATTGATTGGTATAATGCAGGCCTAATTGGTGATGTACATACTATTTATTGTTATACCGATAGACCAGTATGGCCTCAAGGAGTTGGTTGGCCAACTACAAAAGGCACTGTTCCAGAAGGGTTAGATTGGAACCTTTGGCAAGGGGTTGCGCCAAATAAAGATTATGTAGATGGCTTATTGCCATTTAACTGGAGAGGCTGGTGGGATTACGGTACCGGTGCATTAGGAGATATGGCTTGTCATATCATGGCCCCTGCTTTTGCAGTATTGGGATTGGGATATCCTGTTTCTGCAGAATGCAGTGTAGCAACTAGATACTTACAGCCATGGACACGTGCTTATTATCCAGAAAGCTGCCCAACCGCTTCACATATTATCCTAACTTTCAAAGGACAAAACGGAAAACCAGATGTAAAACTACACTGGATGGATGGAGGAATTCAACCAGCACGTCCAGAAGAATTAGGACCAAATGAAATGATGGGAGATGGCGGCAATGGCGCCATTTTTGAAGGCACAAAGGGTAAAATGATTTGTGGTACTTATGGTGCTTTACCTAATTTATTACCTACTAGTAAAAGCAAAGAATACGATGGTGTACCTCAAACCATAAAGCGTGTTCCCAAGGGGGATAACGGCCACTATGCAGCATGGGTAGAAGCTGCTATTGCAGGGTATGGTTCAGCACAAGCGAAAGAATTGAGCTCTAATTTTGATATTGCTGGTCCTTTAACCGAAAGTGTTTTAATGGGTAACTTAGCCATTCGCAGTTTTGATATTCAAAAGAAAGCTTCATCAGGAAGAGTGTCTTATCCTGGTAGAAATATCAAGTTATTATGGGATGGGCCAAATATGAAGATTACCAACTTTGATGAAGCCAATCAGTTTGTAAGAAAAGAATACAGGACATTCTAAATTTATTATTTCTATTTTGAATAAACCCACTTTGGATTTTAACAAAGTGGGTTTTTAATTTTATAACATGAAGGAACAATTAAGCGCAAAACAATTGCAACTATATTGGATTTTCTTGGCTTTTATGGTTTTGCTCAGCAGCGGTTGCGGGCAAGCCATCTATCAACTAAGTGGTGCCAAAACTGCCAAAGTAGAAAACATTGCTACGATCGAAAAATTTATCCAACAACAACAAATTCATTTTGGCCCACATTGGTATTTTCCCAAACTTCCTTTTGATACATTAATCAACAAGTTCCCAAATGAATTCACCAAGAATCAATTTTTTGACGAATCAGGTGTAGAGTGGCAAGCAAAAGATGGAGACCAAGATCCCTTTCATTTTTTACACCATGCAAAAAACAACGACTCACTAAAACAATATTATACCCCGATTGAACAAACCACAACCGCTTTAACCACGAAATTAAATAGTATTCAATCTTTCATAGGCGCACCATTACAGCCAACGGAATTTAAAAAAGCCAAATTCACTATCTTATTTCCTTGGAATAAATATTTATACAAAGCCCTTTACAAATGGGACTTAACTGAAATAGAAAAAATTTTAAAGCATTACCCAGAAAAAGTAAATCTGCATTTAATCAATTATGATTTTAACCAAACTTGGGGCTTACCCTTGGGTGCTAAAATACCAGTAAAAAAACGCTTCAATAAATCCGATCGATCTCTTGAAGCCACTTATAATATTTTACCGCTCCTACGAAAAAAGGGCTAGCATTTTCGTGCTAACCCTTTATGAAAAATTATGCTTTGCAGCAGTAAATATTAAATTGAGAAATCTTTCATGTAAGCCGCATTTTTTTCAGCACTTTCCATAGGATTTGTACCTGTGAAAGCCTCCTGCTCTACAATATGGTGCTTCATACCATATTTCTGAAGTTGACCAAGAATCTTTTTGAAATCAATTTGACCTTTGCCAATTTGACAAGACTCAATGCCTTTCACCGTTTTGGTTTGGTCCTTCACATGACATAGTCTAAAACGATTCGGATATTTTTTAGCCCATGCAATGGGATCTTCATTAGCTGCTACTACCCAATAAATATCCATTTCAAAATCAACTAAACCTGCATCTGTTCCCTCCATCATTACTGTTTGAGGAACTTGACCGTCTAAAACTTTGAAAGAGTAATCGTGGTTATGGTAAGCAAAACGAATTCCATTTTTCTTACAAATTTCACCACTCTTATTGAACTCGTCATTAAAGCGTTTGAAATCATCAATAGATTTTTGTGCACCCTTATAAGGACATATAAGATACTTGACCCCCACTTCGGCAGCTTCTGCAGCTTTACGCTCAAAATCTACTGTATTATTACAATGAGAAGACACTAAGCTCATACCTAGATCGTCCATATACTTTTTGAACTCGGTATTCTTCCAGCCCCAAAAGAATCCTTTAGGACCTTCAAAACTTTCAATTTGTTTGTAACCATAAGAAGACAGTTTTGCTAAAGTGCCTTTGGCATCTTTCATCATGTCTTCCTTAACAGTCCAAAGTTGCAAGCCAAAAGCAGAAAGCTTTTTGGTTTCACCTAACGTATTCAAAAAATTGGATTTCCCAACAAATGGTAAACTTAAGCCAGCAGCAGCAAGGCCGGCTGTTTTTAAGAAATCTCTTCTATTATTACTCATACTCGTTTTTTAAATGGTCTAAGAAAGTTACTAAAACAAACACTATGCCATCCAACTAGGTTGCCCAAGCTTTCTCACCTTTTTTGTAATCTACACAACCTTCAAATTTACCAGGAACTGCAACGTAGCGCAATACCTTAGTTGCACCTACTTCAGAAGTAAAGAAGCCCCAAAGGGTAAGCTCTTTCATCATTCTGAAATAATGCGGCATTTCTTCTGGCTTTTTCTTTTCTTGAAATGCTTTTGCTTCCGCATCTAATTCAATTAAGAGTTTGGTGCGTTCTTCAGGACTAGCTTCCATAAAGGATTTGCCAATTTTTGCTTTCGCATCTTTAAACTGAAGTGCTGCCATGCCTTCCATAAATACTTTTGCTTCTTCAGGCTTGTAACAATCTTTCACTATTACTGTCATAAACTCACCCACATTGGCTTCTTTAGCACCAGGGGTATCTGTTTTAGGTAAGATCGTTTCTGCTACTTCATTTAAAAAAGCAATGTCTTCAGGTGTAAATGCCATTGCACCCCCTGCTGTTGATTTACAGCCTGATAAAAAAGCCTGAGATCCTAAAATGGTGCCACCTAGTAAAAGGGCCACGCTGGATAATGCTTCTCTTCTATTCATCATGATAAATGCATTTAATATTTTATAAATTTCCTTTTTTCAATTCGCTCACTGCAAAATCTGCAGCTCTTGCGGTGAATGCCATATAAGTTAATGAAGGATTAACACAAGCTGCTGAAGTCATGAAAGAACCATCGGTAACAAATACGTTTGGTGCATCCCAAATTTGATTGTGTTTATTCACCACAGAAGTTTTAGGATCAGCACCCATTCTTGCAGTACCCATTTCGTGAATACCTCTACCTAACACAGCATTAGCATCATAACCCTTTACGTCTTTAACCCCAGCATTGGTAAGCATTTCAATGGCATCGGCTAACATGTCTTTGCGCATCTTTAATTCATTCTCTTTTAGCTCAGCATCAATTTTAATAACGTTTAGCCCCCACTTATCTTTCACCGTTTTATCTAGCGTTACAAAATTTTTATGGTCAGGCAAAACTTCTCCAAATCCCATCATACCCATGCTCCAACCACCTGGTTGCGAAATGGCATCTTTAAATTCTGCACCAATTGAAAACTCAGCAACATTTCTACCCCAGCCACCTCGGCTTCCACCACCTTGATAGCCAAAGCCTCTTAAATAATCGCGTTTATCATTTCCTACATTTTGATAACGAGGTATATAGATACCATTAGCTCTTCTACCAAATGTGTATTTGTCTTCATAACCCTCTACTCTTCCGCCAGCACCTACTCCTAAGTGGTGGTCCATAATATTATGACCCAACTCACCGCTGCTGCTTCCCAATCCACCTTCCCAAACATCCGTTGCAGAATTCATCAGAATCCAAGCAGAGTTTAGTGTTGATGCATTTAAGAAAATAATTTTTGCATTGTATACATAAGTCTTATTGGTTTCTGCATCTAGTATTTCAACGCCAGTTGCACGCTTTTTATCCTTATCGTATAAAATTTTAGTAACAATACTCCATGGTCTTAAAGTAAGATTACCTGTTTTCATAGCAGCAGGTAAAGTAGAACTCTGTGTACTAAAATAAGCACCAAATGGGCAGCCTAACCAACATTTGTTTCTGAATTGACAAGCAGATCT
This sequence comes from Sediminibacterium sp., assembly GCA_049242025.1. GTDB lineage: Bacteria > Bacteroidota > Bacteroidia > Chitinophagales > Chitinophagaceae > Sediminibacterium. The sequence goes on along the minus strand of JBMLPQ010000052.1, from coordinate 6,440 downwards.
CCCTTCTAACTCTTGGGTAATATTGGCAGTTCTACCAATAATCATTGCACGTTGACCTTTATAGTACTCTTTTATTCTTTTGGCTACATCTTTTTCTACACAGGTCATTTCCATTGGAGGCATGAATTGACCATCTGGCAATACATCCAATCCATCTCTGTTACCACTGATGCCCGCAAATTTTTCTACATAATCATACCAAGGGGCAATGTCCTTGTAACGAACCGGCCAATCAACTGCAATACCGTCTTTGGCATTGGCTTCAAAATCTAAATCGCTCCAACGATAACTTTGACGACCCCATAAAAGAGAACGACCGCCTACATGGTATCCGCGGAACCAATCGTAACGCTTTACTTCGGTGTATGGGCTGTCTTTATCATTTGCCCACATACCATATGTTTGTTCATTCAAAGGATAATCACGATCCAATACCGGATTCTGCGCAATCATCTCCTGCGTTTTCCTCCCGTGGTGCGGATAATCCCAAGACTCTTTGTTGGCATTCACGTAATCCTTTACGTGTTCAATGTTGCGACCTCTCTCGAGCATCAATACTTTTAAGCCCTTCTCTGTAAGCTCTTTTGCAGCCCAGCCTCCGCTGATGCCTGAGCCAATCACAATCGCGTCAAAATTTTGTTCAGCCATGTTGGTGTTTTAAGCGTTGATAGATGTTTATAAAAAATTTAAATATCGCAGATCTCAATTGCTTTTTTAAGTGACCCAATTTTTTCTTTTGCTATTGGTATAAACTCTTGTGCCACATATCCTTTATATCCTGTAGCTACAATTGCTTTCATGATGGCAGGGTAATATAATTCTTGTGTTTCATCAATTTCATGTCTTCCGGGAACACCTGCAGTATGATAGTGTGCTATATAGGGTGCATGTTTAGTTAAGGTTCTGATTACATCCCCTTCATTAATTTGCATATGATAGATATCGTATAATAACTTGAAATTTTCTGAGCCAACAGCCTTACAGAGATCTACGCCCCAAGTAGTGTTATCACACATATAATCTTTGTGATCTACTTTACTATTAAAAAGTTCCATAACAATCACCACCCCTCTTTTTTCAGCAAGTGGCATGATTTTCTTTAATCCTTCCGCAGCATTTTTTAAGCCAGTGGCATCGTCCATTCCATTTCTATTGCCACTAAAACAAATTAAGTTCTTGTAGCCCGCATCAGCCACTAAATTAATATGCTGGGTATAATTTTTAATGAGGGTCTCATGGTATTGAGGGTCGTTCCATCCCTTTACCAGACTAATTTCTGCGCCATTGCACATAGTAGACATCAAACCATGTTTCTTTAAGATATGCCAATCCTTTGGGCCTACTAAATCTATACCTGTAATGCCGATTTTTTTAGCCTCAACACATAATTCGTCTAATGATAAACCATCAAAACACCAACGACAAACTGAATGATTGATATTTCCTTTCATAGAAGTTGAAACTGTTGCACATGAAGCCAATGTGGGAATGAGCGGAGCTGAAGCAACCGCAACAGAACCCGTAATAATGTTTTTAATGACAGAACGCCTATTAGATGAATTTTTCATATAGCAATTAGAACCCTAATATAATTATTTGTTTGCATCAAACCCACAGGAATTTTATAAAACCTTCAATGAGTTAAAACATTCGGTAAATAGTTAGCAACAATGATTAATAGTAGTTAAATGATTATAATCGGGGAGAATGTTTAAATTAGTGCCTCTTATAAAATTTCAAATCATTATAAAAAAAATACTATGCCTAGAAAATTAAGAATGGGAATGGTGGGCGGAGGTAAAGATGCTTTTATTGGAGCGATCCACCGTTTGGCAGCCAATATGGATGGACAAATTGAATTGGTTTGTGGAGCCCTGAGTATCAATCCAACTATAGCCCAAGAATCAGGTGAAATGCTCTATTTACCACAAGATCGCATTTACCTTACCTACGATGAAATGATTACTAAAGAAGCTGCACTACCTTCAGATAAGCGAATGGACTTTGTTACCATTGTAACACCCAATTTTGCGCATTTTGCACCAGCAATGATGGCTTTGGAGAATGGATTTCATGTTGTGATAGAAAAGCCGATTACATTTACTTTAGACGAAGCCAAGCAATTAAAAGCTAAAGTAGAAGAAACAGGATTAACCCTTTGCTTAACGCATACTTATTCTGGGTACCCAATGGTTAAACAAGCAAAAGCAATGGTTGCGGAGGGTGCTTTAGGAAAAATCAGAAAAGTTTGGGTAGAATATCCGCAAGGATGGTTGAGCAAACTCAGCGAAAGAGAAGGAAATGCACAAGCAGCTTGGAGAACCGATCCCAAAAAATCGGGCAAGAGTGGTAGCATGGGAGATATTGGTACACATGCAGCGCATTTAGCTGAATATATTACAGGAGCGCAAATCACAAAACTATGCGCAGACTTAAATACTAAAGTAGAAGGAAGATTACTTGACGATGATGGTTCTGTACTGTTGCATTTTAGCAATGGTGCATCAGGTGTATTAATGGCATCACAAGTTGCAGCAGGCGAAGAGAATGCATTAAAAATTAGAGTGTACGGAGAAAAAGGAGGATTAGAATGGGCACAAATGGAACCCAATACACTTATTGTAAAATGGTTAGAAGCGCCAATGCAGATATTACGCGCAGGGGCCAATTATACTGATCGTTTATCTAGTTTTGCCACCAGCAATTGTAGAACGCCAGGCGGACATCCAGAAGGATATTTAGAAGCATTTGCGAATATTTATAAAAATTTTACTGCAACCGTTCAAGCAAAAATAGATGGCACTACGCCAACTAAAGAACAATTGGATTTTCCAGGTGTAGAAGATGGTATTAGAGGAATGGCATTCATAGACAATGTGGTTGCTTCTTCGCAATCCGATTTAAAGTGGACCGAATATAAAATTTAAACAATGACCAATATTAAAGGACCAGGAATTTTCTTGGCTCAGTTTATGGGCGATACAGCCCCGTTCAATTCTTTAGCGTCTATTTGTGAATGGGCTGCTTCATTGGGTTTCAAAGGAGTACAAATTCCTTCTTGGGATGCTAGGTGTATTGATTTACAAAAAGCAGCAGAAAGTAAAACTTATGCAGAGGAGATTAAGGGGATTGTAGCCGCAGCTGGATTAGAAATCACTGAACTATCCACCCACCTACAAGGACAGCTGGTAGCCGTAAACCCAGCGTATGATGCGTTATTCGACGGCTTTGCTCCCGAAGGCTTAAGAGGAAACCCTAGTGCAAGAACTGAATGGGCGGTGCAACAATTAAAGTATGCTGCCAAAGCCTCACAAAACCTAGGACTCAATGCACACGCTACTTTCAGCGGAGCTTTGCTTTGGCAAACTGTTTATCCATGGCCTCAAAGACCAGCAGGTTTAGTAGAAACAGGATTTACTGAATTAGCAAAAAGATGGTTACCGATCTTGAATGTTTTTGACGAAAATGGAGTAGACCTTTGCTATGAAATTCATCCAGGTGAAGACTTGCACGACGGTGTTACCTATGAATTATTTTTAGAGAAAGTAAACAACCATCCACGCGCTTGCTTATTATATGATCCATCACATTTTGTGTTGCAGTGTTTAGACTATAAAGCTTATATAGACCATTATCATGAACGAATTAAAATGTTTCATGTTAAAGATGCAGAGTTTAATCCAACAGGCAAACAGGGTGTATATGGTGGCTATCAAGGTTGGGTAGAAAGAGCAGGAAGATTCCGCTCTTTAGGAGATGGACAAGTAGATTTCAAAACGATTTTTAGTAAGCTAGCTCAATACAATTATACAGGCTGGGCAGTGATGGAATGGGAGTGTGCATTAAAACATCCAGAAACGGGAGCAGCAGAAGGAGCACCATTTATTCAGCAGCAAATTATTCGTGTTACCGATAAAACATTTGACGATTTTGCAGGAACAGGAACAGATGAAAATTTTAATAAAAAAATATTAGGTATCAACTAACTTTAAACTCTTAAATGAACGATTATGAAAAAGTATTTAGTGCTGTTTGCCATTACAGGATTAGTAGCTGCTGCATGCAGCGGTAGTGAAGAAAAGAAAGAAGACAAAGCTGCAGAAACTGCACCAGCAGCTGCTCCAGTTGCAGACTTAAGCAGTAATCCTGACTACACAAAAGGGTTGGAATTAGTGGGTAAATCTGATTGCTTAACCTGCCATAAAGTAAACGAAAAATTAATTGGGCCATCGTATAAAGATGTAGCAAACAAATACGAAGCAACAGAAGAAAATATTAGCATGTTAGCTGGTAAAATTATCAAAGGTGGAAAAGGTGTTTGGGGAGAAGTACCAATGACTCCACATCCACAAGTGAGTGAAGAAGATGCCAAAGCAATGGTTAAATACGTTTTACTTCTTAAGTAATATACATGAATAATTTACTGTGGATTACAACTATTGCAGCTGCATTGGTTTCTGCTCCTGCCCCAAAAGAAAATCTATTGCGAGTGGCGCCAATAGCCAGCCCTAATCCTGCCAAAGGCAAATGGATTAATTTGTTTGATGGAAAAACCACCAACGGCTGGAAAACTTATGCCAAAGACAGCATTGGAAGTGCATGGAAAGTACAAGACGGTGTTTTGTACTTAGACTCCAAAGCAAAGAAAGAACAGAAATTAGGCGGTGGAGATATTATTCATGAAAAATCATTTGGAAATTTTCATTTGAAACTAGAATGGAAGATTTCACAAAATGGAAATAGTGGAATTATTTTCTGGGCACAGAATGATCCAGCTAAATACAAAGCAGTTTGGCATACAGGTCCTGAAATGCAAGTATTAGACAATGGCGGACATCCTGACGCAAAAATCAGAAAACACCGTGCCGGAGATTTATATGATTTAATTGAAGGACCAGACACTGCTGTTAAACCAGTAGGTGAATGGAACAAAACAGAAATCATTGCAAAAGATGGAACACTTGAATTAAAACTCAATGGAGTTACCACTGTTAAAACCAGTTATGGTGATGAAATTTGGTTCAGCCTAATTGGCAATAGCAAATTCAAAACCATGCCTGGATTTGGAAGAACATTTACTGGACATATTGCTTTACAAGATCATGGTGATGATGTTTGGTTTCGCAATATCCAAATTAGAGAATTATAATGTTGACCCTGAACCACGAGTACTTTATGCAACAAGCATTAAAAGAAGCGCAAGCAGCTTTTGATGCAGATGAAGTACCCGTGGGCGCAGTGGTTGTAATGAATAATCAAATTATAGCAAGAGCACATAATCAGGTAGAACTATTAAACGATTCTACAGCCCACGCAGAAATTCTTGCACTCACATCTGCTTATAGCTCACTAGGCGCAAAGTATTTACCAGAAGCTACTTTATATGTTACTGTTGAACCCTGCATCATGTGTTGTGGTGCAATCTATTGGGGTAAAATTGGCAGCATTGTTTATGGAGCATCAGATGAAAAAAATGGCTATCGGCATTTGACCAAAGAACAATGGCCTTTTCATCCTAAAACTGAATTAATTGCTGGTATATTAGAAGCAGACTGTGCATTTTTAATGAAGTCTTTCTTTAGATCAAAGCGATAATTGCTCAAACAATCACTTCATTCGCTGCCGAGCCTTGCATGTACTTACTTATTACAGCTTACTCAAACCCTGCTCAACCAATCACTTCATTCGCTGCCGATTATTGCATATACTTTTGTATAACTTACCTAAACTTGCACAAATAAACACTTCGCTCGCTGCCGAGCCTTGCATGTACTTAACGTTAGGCTTACTTAAGCGTGCAATCCTCGAATGCTCGCTTTCGTGTTTGTTTGTGCAGTTTGCAAATGCTATTGCTCAAAGGATAATAGAAGTATTTTAACAGAGAGAGAAATAGCTTTTCATATTAGGTTTGTAAATTACAAAAACAGCAATATAGATAGCACAGATGATTAAACAAATACAAGCTTGTTAACTTTTCTACAAAAGCTATGCTGTTGCATCGTTGTTCTTTACTTTATGCTGCATTAGTATATTTTGGAAGAATGGGTTCAGTGTTTTCGCTGGAATTTTTTGGTTCAAAGTATTGACGGGTTTGATTATATTTTATTTTGTGAACGACTATAGAAAAAAAGAATACTATTTCTATTACAATTTAGGCATGTCTAAAAGACAACTTTGGGCAGCTACACTTGGTTTTGATTTCAGCATTTTTATTTTAGCCATCATTTTAATCAGCAATATAAAATGATTGAACAATTAGAAGCCGATGGCATTCAATTGCAATTTGGCAATCGAATTATTTTATCAGATGTTTACCTTTCATGTACACGGGGGTCTATCGTTGGCTTACTTGGCAGAAATGGTTCGGGCAAGTCCTGTCTTTTGCAAGCCATTTTTGGAACGCAATCATGCGAAAAATCAATTCGGATCAATAGGGTTTC
>JBMLPQ010000051.1:0-4681 GCA_049242025.1 Sediminibacterium sp. | reverse complement strand
AAAAACCGATACAAATGGCAAAAGAGACCTTTAAGAGGGAAAAACCTCACGTAAACGTAGGTACCATTGGTCACGTTGACCATGGTAAAACTACTTTAACTGCAGCTATTACTATTACCTTGGCTAAAAGAGGTATGGGTAACGTTGCAAAGAAATATGATGAAATTGATGGTGCTCCTGAAGAAAGAGAGCGTGGTATTACTATCAATACTGCTCACGTTGAGTATCAGACTGCAAATCGTCACTATGCGCACGTTGACTGTCCTGGTCACGCTGACTATGTGAAGAACATGATTACTGGTGCTGCTCAAATGGACGGTGCTATTTTAGTTGTGGCTGCTACCGATGGTCCAATGCCTCAAACCAAAGAGCATATCTTATTGGCTCGTCAGGTAGGTGTACCTCGTATTGTAGTATTCATGAACAAGGTTGACCTTGTTGATGATCCTGAATTACTTGAATTAGTTGAAATGGAAATCCGTGAGTTGTTAACTTCTTATGGATTTGATGGAGATAACACTCCAATTATACAAGGTTCTGCAACTGGTGCGCTAGCTGAAGATCCTACTTGGGTTGGCAAGATCGATGAATTAATGGAAGCGGTTGATACTTACATTCCATTGCCTCCTCGTCCAATCGATATGGCTTTCTTGATGTCTGTAGAAGATGTGTTCTCAATTACTGGTCGTGGTACTGTTGCTACTGGTCGTATTGAGCGTGGTATCATCAAAGTAGGTGAAGCTGTTGAAATCGTAGGTTTAATGGAATCTCCATTATCTTCTACTGTAACTGGTGTTGAGATGTTCAAGAAGTTATTGGACGAAGGTCAAGCTGGTGACAACGCAGGTTTATTATTACGTGGTATTGAAAAGAAAGATATCCGTCGTGGTATGGTTATCTGTAAGCCAGGTTCTATTACTCCTCACACAGATTTCAAAGGTGAAGTTTACGTACTAAGCAAAGAAGAAGGTGGACGTCACACTCCATTCTTCAACAAATATCGTCCTCAGTTCTACTTCAGAACTACAGACGTAACTGGTGAGTGTACTCTACCTGAAGGAACTGAAATGGTTATGCCTGGTGACAACATCGGTTTAACTGTTAAGTTGATTCAACCAATCGCGATGGAAAAAGGATTGAAGTTTGCGATTCGTGAAGGTGGCCGTACAGTAGGTGCTGGTCAGGTTACTGAAATCATCAAATAAATTGCGATACGTCTTTAGGGGCGTAAGGCAAAAAAGTATATCTTTACAGAACAAAGTACTTAGCATCCGCTAGGTACTTTGTTTGTAAAAAGAAGTCTAAAAACGGGCATGGTGCAACGGTAGCATACGGGTCTCCAAAACCTTTGATCTGGGTTCGAATCCTAGTGCCCGTGCAAAAATCGTTCACTGAACAAACGATCAAACACGGAAATGAACAAAATAGCATTATATTTTAAAGAAAGCTACCAAGAGTTACTGGAAAAAGTAACCTGGCCTACCTGGATGCAATTACAGCAAAGCACTGTAATCGTTTTGGTAGCAACCGTAATTATCACTGCAATGGTTTGGGTGATGGATTTTTCCAGCAACCAGTTATTAAAGTTAGTGTACTCATTATTTAAGTAACCGTATCATGGAAGCAGTAGAAACAGTTCAAACCAACGAAGTGCCTCAACAAGAAACCAAATGGTATGTGTTGAGAGTAGTGAGTGGTAAGGAAAGAAAAGTTAAAGAATACCTTGATAAAGATATTATCAGAAATGGTTGGCAAGATATTATCAAGCAGATATTCCTTCCAATGGAAAAGGTTTATAAAGTGCAGAATGGTAAAAAAGTAATGCGCGAAAAAAACTACTTTCCTGGTTATGTGATGATGGAAGTTCTAGATGGCAAACTGAATGATGATATGGTTCAGCATATTAGCAATATCAGCAATGTTATGCATTTCTTAACCGATGGTAAGGGTTCTAAAGGAATCATCATTTCTCTGCGCAAGTCTGAAGTAAATAAGATGTTGGGTAAGGTAGATGAAATGAATGATATGGGTGTTACCATGAGCGAACCTTTCATTGTTGGTGAAACAATTAAGATAATTGAAGGACCTTTTAATGATTTTAATGGTGTTATTGAAGAAGTAAACGACGAAAAGAAAAAGCTGAAAGTAACCGTAAAAATCTTTGGAAGATCTACTCCGGTTGAGCTAAGCTATATGCAAGTTGAAAAACTATCTTAACTACTTATATAAATTTTTTTAAAGCCACTTCAATCGAAGTGGCTTTTTAATTTATATTTAATATATTTGATTCTATTTTACTATGAGAGTTGCACATTTAATTATAACCTATACTAATCCCGCTCAAACAGCGAGAATGATTAATAGGATGCAACATCCTGATTTTGATTTTTATATTCATGTAGATGCCAAATTTCCAATTGAGTCTCATAAAGAAGTAGCCCAAATTCCTAATGTATACCTTATTCAGAATCGTGTAGATGTACAATGGGCGGCATTTAGCACTATTCAAGCTGAATTGAATGGATTACAAGAAATTCTGAATACCGGACGTTCGTATGATTTTATAAGTTTAATGAGTGGTCAAGATTATCCTATTAAGACGGCTCATTATATGCAAGAATTTTTTGAGGGGAAAAAAGGCAAACTATTGCTAAAATATAGGGCTTTTTCTGGCGAGTGGGAAGAGGGGATGAATAGAGTAAACAGGTATCATTTAACCGATTTTAAGTTTAGGGGTCAATTTTTTTTGGAAAGATTGATTAATAAATTGATTAAGCGTACGGATCAACCCAAAGGAATGAAATTTTATGGTAGTTCTATGTTTTGGGTTATTTCTCCTGAAGCAGCTGAGTATGTATTAGCAACGGTTGATCGAGACCCTAAAATGAAACGATTTTTTAAGTTTTCTTGGGCCCCTGATGAATTTTTATTTCAAACTATTTTATTGAATTCTCCTTTTTCCAGTCAAGTAATCAATGAAAATTGTCATTATTACAAACATCCCCCTAAAACACCTAACCCCAAAACTTTTTTATTAGAAGATATTGACGATATATTGAGCTCTGATAGACTATATGCACGTAAATTTGATATGAATAAAGAACCTAAATTGCTAGATGAGATTGACAGATATTTAGAAAAACAATCAACATAGCAATTTTAAACATATCTCCTTAGTATGGCCTACTTACTCAATTTGGTTAACTTCAAAGACACCCGTGGTGAACTTACGGTTCTAGATAATGCAGAGCGTTTGCTCCCCTTTAAAATAAAACGTGTCTTTTATATTTATAATGTAGATGAAACTGCTAGGGGAGGACATCGGCACCATGAAACGGTTCAAGCTGCAATTTGCATACATGGGTCTTGTAAAGTTTGGAATAATGATGGGGAAACTATCCATGAATACGATTTAGACAACCCCTCTAAATGTTTAATTCTCGAAACGAAAGACTGGCATAAAATGTATGATTTTACCTCTGATGCGGTTTTACTTGTTTTTGCTTCCACCACTTTTGATTCATCCGATTATATTTACGAACCCTATCCAGAAAAAGCATGATACCCTACGATAATTTATCTAAAGTAAATGAACCGTATACACTCCTATTTGAAAAGAGATTTAGTCAATTTCTAGACAAAGGATGGTATGTTTTGGGCGATGAAGTCAAAAAGTTTCAAGAAGACTTTGCCAGTTACAATCAGATGAATTATTGTGTAGGGGTTGCGAATGGGTTAGATGCTTTGATATTGGCTATTTGGGCGCTACACTTACCCAAAGGGTCTGAAATTATTGTTCCTTCCAATACTTATATAGCTTCTATCATTTCCATTATTCATGCCGGTCATAAACCAGTATTAGTAGAACCAGATATTGCTACATATAATATTGATCCTACTAAAATTGAAGCAGCCATAACGCCTAAAACGAAAGCCATTATGGTGGTCCATTTATATGGCAAGTGCTGCGAAATGGACCCAATTTTATCTATTGCAGATCAGCATGGGTTGCATATTATTGAAGATTGTGCTCAAGCGCATGGTGCAAAATATAAGGGTAGGATGGCAGGCACATTTGGTATTATGAGTGGCTTTAGTTTTTATCCTAGCAAAAACTTAGGTGCATTAGGTGATGGGGGAGCGGTCCTTACGAATAGCCCTGAACTCTGTGAAGAATTAAAAATGATTCGCAATTATGGGTCGCATGGTAAATATTATAATGAAGTTGTTGGTTATAATAGCCGTTTAGATGAAATCCAAGCAATTTTCTTAGGGATTAAACTTCCTTATTTAGATAAAGTGAATAACCATAAGCGGAAATTGGCCGCCATGTATTTGGAACAACTTAAGGATGATTTTATTTTACCTGTTGTTCATTCTGATTATCATGATGTATACCATATTTTCAATATACGCCATCCTAAACGTGCCGAATTAAAAGATTATTTACAAAAATTAGGTATCGGAACCGAAATTCATTACCCAGTTCCTCCCAATAAGCAAAAAGCAATGGCCAACTTATTAGGACATTTGGAGTTCCCAATTGCAGAATCCATTCATGAAACCACATTAAGCCTGCCTTGCTCGGCTTGTCATACAGAATTAGCTGTACAGCAAGTTATTGATGCTTTAAATGCATTTTAGTTTGGTAGAATAGTTTTATTTACTACCTTTGCCGCCC